>NZ_MACM02000141.1:0-444677 GCF_001675465.2 Pseudomonas sp. AU12215 | reverse complement strand
CATAACKCGGCGCACCGATTGTCCCTGCAGAAGCAGCCGGGCGTGGTAAGCGGCGACCACTTCCATGCGGAGCGGCGCATGGTGATGCAGATGTGGAAAGCCTTCGAGCTGACCTGATTCGCTGCGATTTCCCTCCCCTGGGCTTTTGAACGATGGAGCCAGCATCCGGCGGGATGAAGTTCGCCGGAGCGGCCCGCGCTGTCAGTTGTGTTGTGCGGGCCTATGGATGTCAGGAACGAGGCGCGTGATGCCATTGCGCCAGGTCACAGGGAGTGACGAAAACTGTCCGGCCGAAAGAGCGGCTGGGCTAGACTGCCGGCATTCGATGCACGGCACCCGACGACGCCACACGGCTGGATGAATGGAGTACGGGGAGGCGAGAGCCTCCCCGGTCGTTTCTGGAAAAGGCATGAGAATTCTGATCGTAGGCCCCTCCTGGGTGGGCGACATGGTGATGGCGCAGACACTCTTCCAGTGTCTGAGGCAGCGGCACCCCGACTGCGTGATCGATGTGCTGGCGCCTGACTGGAGCCGGCCGATCCTCGAGCGCATGCCCGAGGTGCGCCAGGCCCTGAGCTTCCCGCTCGGCCACGGCGTGCTGGACATCGCCTCGCGCCGCCGTATCGGCAAGTCCCTCAAGGGGCAGTACGACCAGGCGATCCTCCTGCCCAACTCGCTGAAGTCGGCGCTGGTGCCCTATTTTGCCGGTATCCCCAAGCGCACCGGCTGGAAGGGCGAGATGCGTTACGGCCTGCTCAACGATATCCGCGCGCTGGATAAAGAGCGTTACCCGCTGATGATCGAGCGCTTCATGGCCCTGGCATTCGAGCCGGGTGCGGAGCTGCCGCAGCCTTATCCACAGCCACGCCTGGCCATCGACCCGCAGAGCCGCGAGGCCGCGTTGGCCAAGTTCGGCCTTAGTCTGGATCGCCCGGTGCTCGCCCTGTGCCCCGGCGCCGAATTCGGCGAGGCCAAGCGCTGGCCTGCGGAGTATTACGCCAAGATCGCCGAGGTGAAGATCCGCGCCGGCTGGCAGGTATGGATATTCGGCTCGAAGAACGATCATCCCGGCGGCGAAGACATCCGCATGCGCCTGATCCCCGGCCTTCGCGAAGAGTCGGTGAACCTGGCGGGCGAGACGGCCCTGTCCGAGGCCATCGACCTGATGTCCTGCGCCGGAGCCGTGGTCACCAACGATTCGGGCCTGATGCACGTGGCTGCTGCGCTGAACCGCCCGCTGGTGGCGGTCTACGGCTCCACCTCGCCGCAGTTCACGCCGCCGCTGGCCGACCAGGTGGAAATCGTCCGCCTGGGATTGGAATGCAGCCCCTGCTTCGACCGCGTGTGCCGTTTCGGCCACTACAACTGCCTGCGCGAGCTCAAGCCGCGCCCCGTGATCGAAGCGCTGGACCGACTGGTCGCTGACCCGGTGGACGTGGAAAGCGCCGAATGAGGGTTCTGCTGATCAAGACATCGTCCCTGGGCGATGTCATCCATACCCTGCCGGCTCTGACCGACGCCGCCCGTGCCATTCCCGGGATCCAGTTCGACTGGGTGGTGGAGGAAGGCTTCGCCGAGATTCCCGCCTGGCACCCCGCCGTGGCCCAGGTGATCCCCGTGGCGATCCGTCGCTGGCGCAAGAATCTCTGGCAGACATTGAAAAGCGGCGAATGGGGCCGCTTCAAACGCCGTCTGAAGGAAGTCGACTACGACCTGGTGATCGACGCCCAGGGCCTGCTCAAGAGCGCCTGGCTGACCCGCTACGCTCGCCGCCGCACGCCGATCGCCGGGCTGGACAAGGAGTCTGCGCGCGAGCCGGCTGCCAGCCGCTTCTATAACCGCACCCATCCGGTCGCCTGGGGCCAGCATGCCGTCGAGCGCGTGCGCCAGCTGTTCGCCCAGGCGCTGGACTACCCGCTGCCCGCCGGCACCGGTGACTACGGGCTGGATCGCAATCGCCTGCTGGACGAGACGGAGGCCGAGCCCTACCTGGTGTTCCTGCATGGCACCACCTGGGTGACCAAGCACTGGCCCGAAGTGTATTGGCGTGAACTGGCCCAGCGCATGGGCGAGCGCGGCTGGTCGGTGCGCCTGCCCTGGGGCAACGAAGCCGAACGGCAACGCGCCGAACGTTTGGCCGAAGGCTTGGAAAACGCTTCGGTGCTCCCCAGATTATCCCTCGCAGGCATGGCCAAGGTGCTGGCCGGCGCTTCCGCCTGCGTAGCGGTCGACACCGGACTCGGGCACCTGGCTGCCGCTCTGGACGTGCCGACGCTGTCGCTGTTCGGCCCGACCAATCCCGGTCTCACCGGCGCCTACGGACGCTCGCAGGTGCACCTGGCCAGCGACTGGCCTTCATGCGCGCCCTGCCTGCAGAAGACCTGCACCTACCAGCCGACGGCCGAAGACAAGCGCCAGTTCGACCTGCGGCATGAACAGCCTCTGTGCTTCACGCGCCTGAATCCCCAGCGCGTAGCGACCCAGCTGGAGGCACTGCTGCTGGCCCCGGAGACGCTTCGATGACCCTGGCTTTCGTCCTCTACAAATACTTCCCGTTCGGCGGGCTGCAGCGCGACTTCATGCGCATCGCCCTGGAGTGCCAGCAGCGCGGCCACGCGATCCGCGTCTACACGCCGATCTGGGAAGGCGAAGTACCGCCCGGCTTCGACGTGCGCGTGGCGCCGGTGAAGTCGTTGTTCAACCATCGCCGCAACGAGAAGTTCAGCGCCTGGCTGACCGCGGACCTTGCGCGCTCGCCGGTAGACCGGGTGATTGGTTTCAACAAGATGCCCGGCCTGGATGTGTACTACGCCGCCGACGGCTGCTTCGAGGACAAGGCGCAGACCCTGCGCAACTCCTTCTACCGCCGCTGGGGCCGTTACAAACACTTCGCCGACTACGAGCGCGCGGTGTTCGCGCCAGAGTCCAAGACCGAGATCCTGATGATCTCCGAAGTGCAGCAGCCGCTGTTCATCAAGCATTACCGCACCCCCGAGGCACGCTTCCACCTCTTGCCGCCGGGCATCGCCCAGGACCGCCGTGCGCCGGCCAACGCCGCCGAAATCCGCGCCGAGTTCCGTCGCGAGTTCAAGTTGGCAGAGGATGACCTGCTGCTGGTGCAGATCGGCTCGGGCTTCAAGACCAAGGGCCTGGACCGCAGCCTCAAGGCACTGGCCGCGTTGCCGCGCTCGCTGCGCAAGCGCACCCGCCTGATCGCCATCGGCCAGGACGATCCCAAGCCATTTCTGCTGCAGGTGAAGGCGCTGGGCCTGTCGGACAACGTGCAGATCCTCAAGGGGCGCAGCGATATCCCGCGCTTCCTGCTCGGCGCTGACCTGCTGATTCACCCGGCGTACAACGAGAACACCGGCACCGTGCTGCTCGAAGCGCTGGTCGCGGGCTTGCCGGTGCTGGTCACCGATGTCTGCGGCTACGCCCACTACATCGACGAGGCGAAGGCCGGGCGCGTGGTGCCGTCGCCCTTCGAGCAGGAGCGGTTGAACGCCATGCTCCAGGAGATGCTGCAAGACGACGTCGCGCGCGCCGACTGGTCGCGCAATGGCCTGGCCTTCGCCGACAGCGCTGATCTCTACAGCATGCCGCAGCACGCCGCCGACCTGATCCTGCGGGAGCGCGCATGAAGCTCGAACTGCACGAGCCCTTCAAGACCCTCTGGGCCGGCAAGGACCCGTTCGCCGAAGTCGAACGCCTGCAAGGCAAGGTCTACCGCGAGCTGGAGGGCCGCCGCACGCTGCGCGCTGAGGTCGAAGGTCGCGGCTATTTCGTGAAGATCCACCGCGGCATCGGCTGGGGCGAGATCGTCAAGAATCTGTTCAGTGCCAAGCTTCCGGTGCTGGGGGCGGGCCAGGAGCAGCGAGCCCTGGAGCGCCTGCATCAAGCCGGGGTGGCCACCATGACCTCGGTGGCGTATGGCGAGCGCGGCGGCAATCCGGCCGCACAACACTCCTTCATCATCACCGAGGAACTGGCGCCGACCATCGATCTGGAAGTCCTCTCGCTGGATTGGCTGCAGACGCCACCCGAGCCACGCCTCAAGCGTGCGCTGATCGCCGAGGTGGCGAAGATGGTCGGCACCATGCACCGCGCCGGGGTGAACCACCGCGACTGCTACATCTGCCACTTCCTGTTGCATACCGACCGCCCGATCAGCGCCGATGACCTGCGCCTGTCGGTGATCGACCTGCACCGGGCGCAGACCCGCGCCGCCACCCCGCGGCGCTGGCGCGACAAGGACCTGGCGGCGCTGTATTTCTCCGCGCTGGACATCGGCCTCACGCGCCGTGACAAATTGCGCTTCCTGCGCGGTTACTTCCTGCGCCCGCTGCGTGACATCCTCCGCGAGGAAGCCGCGCTGCTGGCGTGGATGGAACGCAAGGCGGCCAAGCTCTACGACCGCAAACAACGATACGGAGACCTGCTCTGATGGCCGGCTGGGTACTCGAAGCCGACTACCAGCACCTCGCCGCCGATTTCGGCAGCCTGGATGCCGTGTTCGCCCTCGAAGGCGAGCGCATCACCAAGGATGCGATGTCCGACGTCGTGCGCATCGAGCGTGACGGCGTGCGTTATTACGTCAAACGCTACCGCAAGCCGGGCAAGGGTTTCCGTCGCTATCTGCCGCGCCCGCGGGTGAAGGCCGAGTGGCAGAACCTCAAACAGTTCGCCAAGTGGGGCATCCCGACCGCGCAGGTGGTGGCCTACGGCCTGGAGCGCGCCAATGGCGGCTTCTCCCGTGGCGCGATCATTACCCGCGAGCTGGTCGACACCGAAGACCTGCATGCCCTGGCCAGGCGCAACGATCCGCGCCTGAAGGATCGCGCCTGGGTCGCGCATGTCATGCGCCAGCTGGCCGGCTACACGCGGACCATGCATGACCACCATTTCACCCATAACGACCTGAAGTGGCGCAACATTCTGGTCGACGGGGAGGGCACGGTGTACTTCATCGATTGCCCGATCGGTGATTTCTGGGTCAGCTTCATGCTGCGCTATCGGATCACCAAGGACCTGGCCACCCTCGACAAGGTCGCCAAGTACCATCTCTCTTACACGCAGCGCCTGCAGTTCTACCTGCTGTACCGGCGCCGCGAACGACTGAACGCGTCGGACAAGAAGCGTGTCCGGCAGATCGTCCATTTCTTCGAGGGACGCGAGTGAAGGATTTCATTGCCGAGGGCGACCAGGCCCTGCTGGAAAGCAACGCCCTGGCCGATTTCGATGCCCTCTGGACTCTGCAGCTGGATGCGGTGGACGAGCCCAACACCGAGCGTGGCGGCTGGAGCAGCGTTTATCGCCTGGAGCTGGACGGCACCGCCTACTACCTCAAGCGCCAGAGCAACCACCTGACCCGCAGCCTGAAGCACCCGCTGGGCGAACCTACCTTCAGCCGCGAGTTCCGCAATATCCAGCGTTACCGCCAGCTCGGCATTCCCTCGATGCAGGCGGCCTTCTTCGGCGCGCGGCAGGTCGGCGGCGAGCGCCGGGCGATCCTCATGACCCGTGCCCTGGATGGCTGGCGTGACCTGGACAGTCTGCTGCAAGGCTGGTCGAACCTGCCTGCCGAGCGCCGCCAGGCCGTCCTGCGTGCCTGTGGCATGCTCGCCCGGCGCCTGCATGAGGCCGGGCAGATGCACGGCTGCTTCTATCCCAAGCACATCTTCCTGCGCGAGACCGACGACGCCTTCGAGGCGACCCTGATCGACCTGGAGAAGACCCGCCCGCTGTGGTTCGGCCAGCGCGACCGCGTGCGCGACCTTGAACCGCTGCTGCGCCGCGCGCCGGACTGGAACGAGGCCGACGTGCGCAACCTGCTGGCGGCTTATCTGGGAACTGCCGCGGGTGGCCCGGAAGTCGACGACTGGTACCGCCGCCTGGGCGCGCGCCGCAAGAAGAAGGAAAACCGCGCATGAGGCTGTCCGCCCTGCGCGATGCCGGCCGCGCTCCGTCGCTGCCCCTGCGCATCGAGCTGGAAGACGGCGCCGGCCCGGCCGAGCTGCGCCTGGACAGCCTGTTGCGGGTACTGCCCGGGCAGCGTTACGTCGGCGCGGCCAATTGGCGTGGCCGGCCGGTGCTGGCCAAGCTGCTGGTCGGCGGCAAGGCTGCCCGGCACTTCCAGCGTGAGCGCGACGGCGTGCGCCTGCTCGCCGAGCAGGGCCTGACCACACCGCAACTGCTGGCCGATGGCCTGAAGGACGGCGAGGGCGGCTGGTTGCTCTTCGAGTTCCTCGACAACGCCCAGAGCCTCTGGGATGCCTGGCGCGCCGTGGAGGGCGAGCCACTGCTGTCCGAAGGCCAGGCCGCCGTCATTGCCGAGGCGCTGACGGCCATCGCCCAGCTGCATGCCAAGGGCCTGTGGCAGGAAGACCTGCACCTGGACAACCTGCTGCGCCACGCCGGCCAGCTCTACCTCATCGACGGCGCCGGCATCCGCGCGGAAACCCCGGGTCAGCCACTGTCGCGCAAGCATGTCTTGGAAAACCTCGGGGTATTCTTCGCCCAGTTGCCGGCCAGCCTTGATCCGTATCTGGAAGAGCTGCTGATCCATTACCTGCTGGCCAATGGCGAGCACGCGCTGCCGTTGGAGGCCTTGCAGAAGGAAATCGCCAGGGTGCGCCGCTGGCGCGTGGGCGACCTGATGAAGAAGATCGCCCGCGATTGCAGCCTGTTCAGCGTGTTCAAGGGGCCGTTCGGCCTGCGCGCGGTGCGCCGCGAGGAAGAACCGGGCCTGCAGCCGTTGCTGGCCGATCCCGACGCCTTCATCGGCAAAGGGCATATCTACAAGACCGGCGGCGCCGCCACGGTTGCCCGAGTCGAGCTCGACGGCCGGCCGTTGGTCGTCAAGCGTTACAACATCAAGAACCTGTTGCACTGGTTCAAGCGCTTCTGGCGCCCCAGCCGGGCCTGGGGGGCGTGGCGCGAGGGCAATCGACTGGACTTCCTCGGCATTGCCACCCCGCGTCCTCTGGCGGTCATCGAGCGCCGCTGGCTCTGGCTGCGCGGGCCGGCCTTCCTGATTACCGATTACCTGACGGGTCAGGATATAATCGCCCGTTTCAAACCCTACCTGGATCAGTCGGAGGGTGGCGGCTTGCCGCCAGAATCGGATCTTGCAGCCCTGGACAGACTGTTCGCGGCGTTGGTGCGTGAACGTATCAGCCACGGCGATCTCAAAGGGCACAACGTGTTCTGGCAGGAGCAGGGCGAAGGCGGGCAATGGTCGTTGATCGACCTGGATGCCATGCAGCGCCACTCGCGAGAAGCGAGTTTCGCCCGCGCCTATGCCCGCGACCGTGCGCGCTTCCTGCGCAACTGGCCAGAGGGCAGCGCACTGCACCAGCTGCTCGACGAACGTTTACCGCGGGTGCCTGCGCACCCGCCCAGATGAAAGAGGCTAGACCCTGTGGCATTGACCATCCTCGGCCTGTCCGGCGCCGTAAGCCATGACCCTTCCGCCGCCCTGTACATCGACGGCAAGCTGGTCGCGGCCGTCGAAGAAGAGCGCTTCGTCCGCGACAAGCACGCGAAGAACCGCATGCCCTACGAGTCGGCCAAGTTCTGCCTGGAACAGGCCGGGATCAAACCGTCGGACGTTGACGTGGTGGCCATTCCCTTCGCCCCCATCAGCATCTTCGACAAGGCCCGCTGGCACTATGCCAAGCGCTACGCCTACGCGCCGGACCGCGCGCTGGACGCCATCCTGCTCGGCAACCGCCGCTACCACCGCTACTACAAGCGAATCCAGTGGTGCCTGCAGCAGTTGGGCTTCGACCTGAAGAAGGTCAAGATCCAGCCGGTCGAGCACCACCTGGCCCACGCCTCCAGCGCCTACCACTGCTCGGGCTTCAAGGAGAAGACGGCGATCCTCGGGATCGACGGCAAGGGCGAGTACGCCACCACCTTCTTCGGCTACGGCGAGAACGGCAAGATCCACAAGATCAAGGAGTTCTACGATCCGGACTCCCTGGGTGGCCTGTATGGCGCGATCACCGAGTACCTCGGCTTCGACATGCTCGACGGTGAGTTCAAAGTCATGGGCATGGCGCCCTACGGCGATGCCAGCAAGTACGATTTCTCGCGCCTGGCCAAATTCGAGAACGGCGAGCTGATCATCAATACCGACTACGCCAACGTCATCGGCTTCCGTCGCTACAAGGAGAAGGGCAAGGGTTACTACTTCTCGCCCAAGCTGATCGAGTGGCTCGGTCCCAAGCGTGAAGGCGACATCGCCGACGATCCCTACATCCACTACGCCGCCAGCATCCAGGCGCTGTTCGAGAAGCTGGCGCTGGAAATGATGGATTACTACCTGGGCGACATCATCCGCGAGACCGGCAAGGTCGCCTTCGCCGGCGGCTGCGCGTTGAACGTCAAGCTCAACCAGAAGATCATCGCCCGTCCCGAGGTCAAGGAACTGTACGTGCAGCCCGCGGCCAGCGACGCCGGCACCGCGGTTGGCGCGGCGGCTTATGTGTCCTGGGAGCGTGGCGTACCGGTCGAGAAGATGGAACATGTCTACCTCGGCCCGGAATACAGCAACGAAGACGTCATCGCCGCCTGCGCCCGCCACGAGGCCAAGCCGCAATGGCGCAAGATCGACAATGTGCCCGAGCACATCGCCAAGGTGCTGGTCGAAGGCAATCCAGTAGCCTGGTTCCAGGGCCGCATGGAGTTCGGCCCGCGCGCCCTCGGCGGCCGCTCGATCATCGGTTGCCCGAGCATCGCTGGCGTGGCTGACCGCATCAACGCGCAGATCAAGTTCCGCGAGCGCTGGAGGCCCTTCTGCCCGTCGATGCTCGATACCGTCGGCCCGCAGATGTTCAAGAT
The DNA here is from genome assembly GCF_001675465.2 of Pseudomonas sp. AU12215. NCBI lineage: Bacteria > Pseudomonadati > Pseudomonadota > Gammaproteobacteria > Pseudomonadales > Pseudomonadaceae > Pseudomonas > Pseudomonas sp. AU12215. Next base: position 435,833 of record NZ_MACM02000141.1, on the reverse strand, counting down.
CGACCACCCGGCGCCGTTCATGACTTTCACCTTCGAAGTCAACGAAGAGTGGAAGACCCGTGTGCCGGAAGTCGTCCATGAAGACGGCACCTCCCGTGCCCAGGTGCTCAAGCGCGAGTTCAACCCGCGTTACTACGACATGATGAAGGAGTTGGAGAAGCTCACCGGCAACGGCGTGGCGCTCAACACCTCGCTGAACCGTCGTGGCGAGCCGATGATCTGCTCGCCGACCGATGCCCTGAACATGTTCTACGGTTCGGACCTGCAGTACCTGATCATGCAGGACATCCTGGTGGTCAAGGATGGCACCGCCGCCAGCCCCGCCGACTGAGTCTGCCAGGCTGTTTCCAGCCGGCTCCGCCAGGGGCCGGTTTCCATGTCGGGAAGACACGTCGTGAAAGTGATGTTGATGGTGATGGACGAGCAGAGGGTCATCCTCGATCGTCTTTATGAAGTCATCCAGAGCAATTGCTCCGAGTGCGAGATTCATCGACTGAGCAAGGCGCAGCAGATGAACCTGGGGCCCTACCTCATCGCCGCCGATTACCGTCGTTTCGACCGGATCGTGATCTTCTCGCGCCTCAAGCGCATGGTGCCTCAACTCGCTGTACTGCGCTGCCTGCCCAACCTGGTGATTCTCGAGCACGACGCCTACCAGAACTACATGCCCGGCAGTAAGTATCGCGGCAAGTACTCGGCCCTGCTGCACAAGCTCCCAGGGGCGCGCATCCTCGTGTCGGGAGCGCTAGTTGCCCAGCGTCTGGCGAACGAGGGGGTCGATGTGCGCTTCGTCTCCAAGGGTTATGACGAGGAGATGCTGCGCAATATCGGCAGCGAGCGGGATATCCCGGTCGGCTTCCTCGGCAGCTTGAAGAGCAGCGAGTACAGCCAGCGCAAGGAGATGCTGGAGAGCATTGCAGAACGTGTGCCGATGCTCATCACTCGCACCGCTTCCGGAGCGGAGTATCTGGAGACCCTCAATCGCATCGCGATCTTCGTCAGCGCGGATATCGGCATGGGCGAGTTCATGATCAAGAACTTCGAGGCCATGGCCTGTGGTTGCGTCCTGCTGGCGTGGAGCCAGGGAGAGGAAGATCGCCTGCTGGGCTTCGAGGATATGCACAACGTGGTGTTCTATCGCTCGGTTGACGAAGCCGTGGAGAAGATCCGGCAGCTTCAGGCCGACCCTGAACTGGCCCAGCGGATTGCCCAGGTCGGCCAGGCATTCGTCGAGGAGCGCTACACCTTCGCCCGGGTCGGCAAGGACCTGGCGGCGGCCATCGCCGAGCCTATGCAAGGCTGGTCGATGCCCGGAGTGCTGACCCGCTGGTGGGCTCGCATGCGCTTTGGCTTCCGGGTGGGCTGAGAGGATGCCAATGCAGCATTTGTACCGTGGTGTCGCGGCGAAAGGTCGATCGTGAGTCAGAGTCGTCATGCAGCGCAGTGGGTGGAAGACAACCTGCCGCCGGAGTTGAAGGTTCTGCTTCGTCGCGCCGAGCGAGTCATCCTGGTCGCGAACAACCCTGCCATCAGTGCCGGGGATTTTGACGCCCTGGCCCTCGGCCCGCGCGATGTCGTGGTGAGCTTCAATACCGCTGTCAAAGCAGAGTTGCTGAGTGCCGAGACGGTCAACGTGTTTGTCCATGGCTATCACGGCCAGGAATTCCACTTCTTCGGATTGCCGTGTCGTCCATGCATCACAAGGTTGTTCGAGCAGTCTCCGGATCGCTGTTTCACCTTGCTGGTGGGGGTGGTCAACCCGATGTCGGCGTTGCCGCGGGTGGCGATCTACGAAGATCGCATCCCGCTGCCGACCCTGCTCGACTATCCCCGCATGCGCCCCAGCGGCAAGCCGTTCGCCGGCCCTTCCACCGGCTTCAACGCCATGGTGGTGTTCGACTGGTTGCTGGGCAGGCCCGGTTATACCTACGAGTTGTTCGCCCTGGGCTTCTCCAACGAGGCGGGAACTCTGTGGAACGGGCATGCCTGGGACTACGAGCGCGCCTGGATGCATGCATCCCGCGTGCGTGTGATTGCCCTGGAAAGCGCCGGAAAGCGCTGGTGGTGGCCATTGCGTTTCAAAGGGAAGAAAGCCAAATGAGTGGCTATCAGTCGAGCCTTTTCGCTGGAGTCTGGTCGTGAAGATCGCCGTCGCCTTCTTTGGTATTCCACGCAATTCCGAGCTCTGCTTCCCCCAGATCCAGCGCAACATCCTGCAGGTTCTTCCCGCCGACGCGCAGGTGTCCTGCTTCTACCATCTCTATCGCCTGCGCGAGGTCTTCAATCCGCGTTCTGGCGAGGCCGGGGTGCTCGGCGATGAGAACTTCACCCCTTTCCAGGATATGACCGGCCTGATCGAAGAGCCGGAGCTCTGTCTCGATCGCTGGAATTTCGAAGCGATCAAGCAGCGCGGGGACACCTGGAAAGATGATTTCCGCTCGATCCGCAACCTGATCCACCAGCTCAATTCTCTGCATCAGGTGACGTCGCTGCTGGCCCCGACTGACCCGGATTTCGTAGTGTACGTCCGCCCGGACATCTTCTTCCATGACCCATTGCCGGGGTATGTGTTCGCCCACACGGAGCGGCGACGCAGGAATGTCTACGTGCCGAACTGGCAATGGTGGGGCGGTCTCAACGACCGCTTTGCCATCTGCGGTCGCGAGATATACCGGGCGTACGGCTGCCGGGCCGAGGAGATGCTGAACTTCTGTGATGCGAGCGGCCGCTCTCTGCACTCCGAGCGGCTGCTGAAGTTCGCCTTGCAACGTTACGGCGCGCGGGTCTGCATGATGGATACTACCGCCTCGCGGGTACGCATCGATGGGCAGTTTGCCGAGGAACCGTTCTCGCCCAAGCGCTCGATGGGCAAGCGAGAGAATCGCTATTTCCATAGGGTTGCCCAACTGCGCACCTGGCTGGACAAGTACGGCATTCTCTAGGTTTCCGTGAGCGCTGCGGCAGGCGGGCCGTCTGTCCCGTTTGCCCGGCGAGCAGGTCGCCAGAAACTACCTGGCGACCTTCTTCCTGCGCTTGGCATTGAGCCAGAGCCGCACGGCCTTGCGGGTATAAGACAGTTTGAAGATGACGCGCCAATTGCGCTTGAGGGCCATGCGGAAGAAGTGCTTGGCCGAGAGGTCGTCGTCCGTCAGGTAGGCTTCGCGGAACAGCGACAGGCAGCGTTGGGTGTAATAAGCCTTGCTCAGTCGCTGCCAGTCGCCATCAAGGCGCCGGAAGACTTCCTCGACCAGTTCCACGCCGATCTGCTTCGAGTAGTGGAACTGGTGGCGCAGGCTGTCATCGTGGCGGTGGATGGTAGCCAGGGGTTTTTCCAGAATGGTGCAGGGATAACTAGCCAGCACCTGCGCAAATACCGGGATATCTTCGGCATTGCGGAAGTTCTCCGGGTACAGGCCCCGCTCGAATACCTCTCGATGCATGACGCAGGCACCATTGGAGAGGTTGATATTCTTTTCGATCAGGTAGCCGCGTACCCGCTCCTGCGGGGTTCGCGGAAGCGCCTGAGGCGTGCGCTCCACCGTCCTGTCGCAGGTCTTTGCCAGGTAGCCGCCAATCACCATGCGACTGTGCGGGTACTGCTCGATGTGCTGGCGTGCGGCTCTCAAGGCTCCGGGCGTCATTTCATCATCGGCGTCCAGGAAGATCAGGTAGTCCCCTCGGGTTTCGGCAATTCCACGATTGCGCACGGTGGCGAGACCGCCGTTTTCCTTGCGCAGGCTGCGGAAATTGCCGAACTGCTGATGAAGGGCCTCGATCAGGGCCGGCGTAGCGTCCGACGAACCGTCATCGATGATCAGTAGCTCGCTGTGCTCATCCAATTGAGTTGCGACGGATTCGACGGCGCGACGAAGCACGTGCGCATAGTTGTACGCGGGAATTACAACGCTGATCAGGGGTCTTGCTGTCATGAGAGGCGCGTCATTGTGTAGCTGTCCATCCACTAGCTGGCATCAGGATATGCGAGGCTGCGATCTGCTTGAGGGCGTTCGTCACAGCAAATTCAAGTTAAGTCGCAGCGGCTTGTGCCTGCTTGGTCCCGAGGTGACTCGACGCGAGTGCGGTTGCACAAGTCGTTCCGGGGCGACGAATAGTATCCTGTTGAAAGGTTTGTATCCAAGGTTCTACAGACGGCCAGAGCCCGTCGTGGAAGTCCGCCCGGGGAAACCCACGTTCAGCGCTGTTTCGACACTTCAGGCGAGGGAGAGTGCTTGCTCCGGGTTGATTCTTTGAGCAGGAAACTGCTGAATGCTGCGTTTCTGGTGATTCATATCCGAGATGAAGGGTTTCATGGGAAGTCATGTAGTCGGGCGTTCGATTTTTTCCGCGGTCAGCGAAGGAAAGCTACTGTGGTGCGTTTTCTTTGCCAGCCTCGTTTTGTCATTGATTGCATCCTTCTGCAACCCGATCATCGGTCGTGATGCGGCCCTGTACATGGATCTTGCGGGTATTTACCAGCAGCAGGGTGTCACCGGTGCGTTGCAGCGCTTTGACTGGCCCTGGTTTTCCATACTGCTGAGCGTGACGAGCCAGGTGACAGGGCTGAGTTATGAACTGCTCGCCCGAGTGTTCTGCGAGCTGCTCACGGCAGTCGCCTGCGTCGCCTGCGTCGACTTTGTCCGCCGACTCCGCCCGCAAGCCCTGCCCTGGGCCTGCCTCGCCGTATTGGCAGTGCCGGCATTCAATGAGTATCGCGGCGACATCCTGCGTGAAAACGGTTTCTGGGCCTTCTCGCTCGTTGGTTTGTGCTACATGCAGAGCTGGCTGCAGCAGCGTCGTCCTGTCAGTTTGCTACTGGCTTGCGTGGCCGTCATTGTGGCGGCGGCTTTCCGCTTCGAGGCCGTCTACCTGCTACTGATCGTGCCGCTGATGGAGGTACTGAAAGCCGGCGGGGTCCCCTTGCGTCGGGGTTTGCGCTTCGCCGTAGGGGTGGCCTTGATGGGCGTGATTGCCGGCGCGTTGCTGTGGGTCGGCCGGCATGGCCTGTTGCCCCAGGGGCGAGTGGCCGGCCTGGTGGACTACCTGGATCTGGCGAGCGTCTTGCGCAACTTTTACGCGTTCGCTGATGGCGTGGCGCAAGCAATGCCCTTTGAATACGCCCGCGACAGTGCCCCGCAGATCATCTTCTTCGGCCTGCTGGGTTACCTGGCGAGCAAGGTACTCAGTGCTTTTGGTGTACTGGTGGTGCCGCTGTTCGTGGGCGCCGTTGCCCAGTGGCGAGAGCGGGAAAACCGCTGGCTGCTCCTGGATGTCGCTGCCGTTGGCTACATCGCACTTTTGCTGGTCTTCGCACTGAGCCACCTGTTTCTATCTAGCCGCTACGTGGCATTTGCCGCGTTCCTTCTGTTGCCACGGGCTGCCTGGGGGCTGAGTCTGATAGCGCAACGCTGGCCGCGCATCCGCGTCGCTCTGGTGGCGATCCTGGTGTTGATAGCCATGGCTAACGTGGTGTCACTCTCGGCGCCCAAGACACACTTGCGCGATGCTGGCCACTGGGTGGGAGAGCATCTGCCGAGGTCGGCAAGTGTGTACCAGGACGACAACCGGGTGAGTTACTACGCAGGCTGGGGATACGGCAGGGAAAGTTTGGACCGTGATCACGCGCTGGCGCGGACGGGCAAGGGGGCCTACGAGTATTTCGTCCTGGACCTCAAGCGCAAGGCCAAGCTACAACTACCCGCGCTGGAGAAAAAGGGCCTGGTGCCGCTTGCACAGTTCCACAACCGCAAGGGCGAGACCTACGTGGTCCTGCGCCGTGCCGGCGCGAAGCAGCCCTGATCTAGGGTTGCTGGAGCGTTTTTTCCAGGGAACCAGGTGGCCAGGGCATCGAGCTGGCTTGTCGATAGCCCTGGCAAAGCTGGGCGCCAGCGTCCGCTAGCAGCCATGTGCGGTCCTGCATGTAGCGCAGCATGTGGGCGAAGTTGCGTTTGCGCTGCAGTCGGCTCAAGGCACGGCGCTGGGTCTTCATGTCGGCAATGTCGATCAGGCCCAGTTCGCCTTCGGGGGTCTGCACGACGTTACCCAGGTGCAGCGAACGGAAGTACACCCCGCAATCATGCAGTTTGGCGATGAGCGAGCCGAGGTCCTGGCGTAGCTGCTTCTGGGGATGCTCCGCGCTTATCAGCTGGCGCAAGGTCAGACCGGGCAGCGGGTGGTAGTGCACCGCGTCGCGGGCGATCCCTGGGATGCGGTAGACAGCAATGATCCGTGGGCAGGGGATGGCCAGTTTCTGCAAGGCCTGGGTGTTGTCGGCAAAGCGTTGCGCATAGGGATACAACGCCGCCGAGGAGATCAGCCGCTTGCGCCGGAACAGCTTGAGGAAGTTGCCATCGGCCAGGCGCAGGACCTTGTCGCCATGCTTGTCGGCTTCCAGCACCTGGGCGCCGGCGCGCAGCGCTTCGTAGGCGGAGAGAGCGAGGTCTTGCATAACGGGTCCCTGAATCGATAGCCGGCTATAGTAGCCCAGCCGCCGGGCAAACGAGAGCGCTGTGTTATAATCGCCGACCTTTTAAGCGTGCGATTCCTACATGTCCGGTAAAGAACCCCAGGCAACTTCCAGCCTGAAGATCTACTTCCGACTGCTGACCTATGTGCGCCCGTACATTGGGATGTTCCTGCTCAGCATCGTCGGCTTCCTGATCTTTGCCGCTACTCAGCCGATGCTGGGAGCCATTCTCCAGTACTTCGTCGATGGCCTGAACAACCCCAATGCGTCGCTCTTCCCACGTTCGCAGTGGGTCTGGCTGCGTGACCTCAAGTTGCTGTTTGCCGTGCCGTTGCTGGTTGTTCTGATTGCCGTCTGGCAGGGTGTCGGGTCATTCCTCGGCAACTACTTTCTGGCCAAGGTTTCCCTGGGGCTGGTACATGACCTGCGGGTCGAACTCTTCAACAACCTGTTGACCCTGCCCAACCGCTATTTCGACCGACATAACTCCGGCCACCTGATTTCGCGTATCACCTTCAACGTGACCATGGTGACTGGTGCCGCCACCGACGCTATCAAGGTCGTGATCCGCGAGGGCATGACGGTCGTCTTCCTGTTCCTCTACCTGTTGTACAAAAACTGGAGCCTGACGCTGGTGATGCTGGCGATCCTGCCGGTCATCGCCCTGATGGTCACCAGTGCCAGCCGCAAGTTCCGCAAGCAGAGCAAGAAGATCCAGGTAGCCATGGGCGACGTGACCCATGTGTCCTCGGAGACCATTCAGGGTTATCGCGTGGTTCGCAGTTTTGGTGGCGAACCCTACGAGCGCTCGCGCTTTTTCAATGTAAGCAGCGAGAACACCGCCAAGAACCTGCGCATGAACAAGACCTCGGCGGTCTACACCCCCATGCTGCAACTGGTGATCTACAGCGCCATGGCCGTGCTGCTGTACCTCGTGCTGCTGCTGCGCGGCGATGCCTCCGCCGGCGAGTTGATCGCCTACATCACCGTTGCCGGCCTGCTGCCCAAACCGATCCGCCAGCTCTCCGAAGTCAGCTCGACCATCCAGAAGGGCGTGGCCGGCGCGGAAAGCATCTTCGAGCAGCTCGACGAACAGCCCGAGGTGGACAACGGTACCGTCGAGCGTGACCGCGTAAAGGGCCGCCTTGAAGTGAAGAACCTCAGCTTCACCTACCCGGGTACCCAGAAGAAGGTCCTCGACGACCTGAACTTCAGCGTCGAGCCGGGCCAGATGGTGGCGCTGGTCGGTCGTTCCGGCAGCGGCAAGTCGACGCTCGCCAACCTGATCCCGCGCTTCTACGACCATAGCGAAGGGCAGATCCTGCTCGATGGCACGGATGTCGAGGACTACAAACTGAGCAACCTGCGCACACACATCGCGCTGGTGACCCAGCAGGTCAACCTGTTCAACGACAGCGTGCTCAACAACATCGCCTACGGCGACCTGGCCAGCAAACCGCGCGAAGCGGTGGAGAAGGCCGCCGAGGACGCCTTTGCCCGCGAGTTCATCGACCGCCTTCCCGAAGGCTTCGAGACCGAAGTCGGCGAGAACGGCGTGATGCTTTCCGGCGGTCAGCGCCAGCGCCTGGCAATTGCCCGCGCCTTGCTCAAGGATGCGCCGGTGCTGATCCTCGACGAGGCCACCTCGGCGCTGGACACCGAGTCCGAGCGGCACATTCAGGCCGCCCTGGAAAAGGTCATGGAAGGTCGCACCACCCTGGTTATCGCCCACCGCCTGAGCACCATCGAGGCGGCGGACCTGATCCTGGTGATGGACCAGGGTCACATCGTCGAGCGCGGCAGCCACGACGAGCTGATCGCGCAGAACGGCTACTACGCCCGTCTGCACGCCCGTCAGTTCGCCGACGACCCGGTCGACGGGACCGAAGAAGCACCGGTCGAGCAACCGGTATGACGGCAGTGGGGAATCGCCGTCCATGCTGAACCGCCTGCGCGTCTTCCGCGAGCGCGGCTGGACCTCCCTCAGCGCCACCGATTACGCCGCCGCCTGGCAGCGCTTCGGCGGCAGCGTCGCGACCCATCCGGACGTGGTCGAACGTCTCGCCGCCCTGGCCGGTATCCCGGTGCGCTACCTCGGTTGGTTCGAAGGCGACGAACTGCGCGCCGCCGTGCCCACGTGGGGGCGCAACCTGGCCTTGTCCAAGGACGTGCTCAAGCGCGAAGGCAAGAAGGCGCTGTTCGACCTGGGCAACGCCGAGATCATCCTGCCGATCGCCGAGGGCGCGCGCATCGAGTTGCGCCATCAGGTGCGCTATCTCTCGGAGCTGAACCGTGAGCAGGTCAGCGACGCCCGTGAGCAACCCGAGCAGTTGGCGATGAATCGCGCGCCAGCGGATTTCTCGAAGAAATTCCGCTACAACCAGCGCCGCGAACAGCGTTTGCTGGAAGAGGCGGGCGGCGTGCTGCAGCCGATGAGCGAGCTGAGCCCCGAGGAGCAGGCGAGCATCTATGCCGACCTGTTCCAGCGCCGCTGGGAGTTCGAGGTACCGGGCAAGGCACGGTTGGCCGAGGTATTCGGCCTGATGCGTGAGTTCATGCGTGGTTCGCTGGTGCGCCTGGACGGCGAGCCGGTGGCGATCCAGATTCTTTACAGGGTCGAGGCGCCGAAATGGATCAGCGTCGAATATATCAATGGCGGCGTGGCGCCGGAGAACCGCGAGTTCAGCCCCGGCAGCGTGCTCAGCTTCGTCAATACCCAGCAGGCCTGGGCCGAAGCCGAAGCGCTGGGCAAGCCGCTGCGCTACTCCTTCGGCCGCGCCGACCGCGAGTACAAGGACCGCTGGTGCCACCGCGTGCCGGTGTTCCAGGTCTGAAGGCCCCTCGTCCTTCAGGGACAGGGGAGAACCCGAACCTCAAGCCTCACCGTTTGAGCGGACCTCGTCCACCATTTGCCTTGAGAGAGATCCCCGCGTGACCGCCCGCAAACAGCATCTGCTCAAACAGCACCGCCGCAAGAAGCGTGTGGTTCTGCTCGTCGCCCTGCTGGCGCTGATCCTGCTGGGTATCTTCGCGCCCTGGTGGAGTGTGCCGCTGGCCGTGTTGCTCGGCTGGGTCGCCCACGAGGCGTGGTTCGCCGATCACCTGTTCTACTCGCCGCGCGACGACTACCGCTACGACTTCCCCGAAGGCTCCGTCGCGCTGCCGGTCTCCCTGGGTCCGCACGGCTTGCACGTTGCCACCGGCGCGTTGCCGGAGCGGGAAGAGACCCTGGTGCTGGAGATCGAGGTGAAAGCCTCGCTGCTCGGCCGCTGGCTCGATCCGCAGGTGTTGATCGAGGGCGTCGAGAACGACCGCCAGGACTTCGAACGGGGTGTCAGCGGCAAGCGCTACATCAACCTCTCCGGCCAGGGCGCAGCATTGCGTGCCGGGCACCTGCGCATCCGCAGCCGCCATTGCCGGCTGGCGCAGCAGGGCGTGCTGCATGCCTTCGACAACCCCGATTACGCCCGGCAGCGCCTGCTGATCATCGCCCCTCACGCCGATGACGCCGAACTGGCTGCCTTCGGCCAGTACAGCCGTTGCCCGGAAGCCTGGATCGTCACCCTGACCCAGGGTGAGATCGAGGCCGAACACTACCAGCGTCTCGGGCTGGGCAAGGCCGAGGCTGCCAGACTCAAGGGCCGTCTGCGCACCTGGGACAGCATTGCTGCGCCGCTCTGGGGTGGCGTGCCGGCCGAGCGTTGCGTGCAACTGGGCTACTACTGCCTGCAACTGCCGGCCATGGCTGCCGAGCCGAGCCAGGCGTTCGGCTCGAAGGAGTCCGGCGAGACCGACATCCGCAGCGTACGCGGCTTCAATCCGTTCGCGCTGCCGGCCGACAGCGACGGTGCGCCGACTTGGCTCAACCTGGTGGCTGACCTCACCACACTGATCGAACACATCCGCCCTGAGGTGATCCTTACCGCTCACCCGGAGCTGGACCCCCACGCCGACCACGTGCACGCTACCCGCGCGACCCTGGAGGCCATCGAACGCAGCAGCTGGCGGCCGCAGACCCTGCTGCTTTACGCCAACCACCTGCACGATAACGATCGCTGGCCCATGGGGCCGGCCGATGGCGGTATCGCCCTGCCACCTTGTATCGAGGCATTGCCGGCCGACCCGCTGTGGAGCCCGGTGCTGGATGCCGCGACGCGCATCGACAAAGCCCAGGCCCTGGCCCTGCAGCACGATCTGCAGACCCCGCTGACCGGCAAGAAGCGCCTGCGCCGGCTGATCCAGCGTGTGTTCGCCGGGCGCCAGTGGCCGGTCACCGGTGACGACGAGTTCTTCCGCAAGGCGGTGCGTCGCCACGAGCTGTTCTGGGTCCGCAGACTGCCCTGACCGGCGCAAGTCGCACCGGGCGGCTATGGTATTATCCGCGGCGATTTCGACCTGCGGAGTTCCCATGAAATTGACCATGCCCCGATTCGATCAGGCCCCCGTTCTAGTAGTCGGCGACGTGATGCTCGACCGCTACTGGCACGGCGCGACCTCGCGCATCTCGCCCGAGGCGCCGGTGCCCGTGGTGCGGGTCGAGCAGCATGAGGACCGCCCCGGCGGCGCCGCCAACGTCGCGCTGAACCTTGCCGCCCTCGGCGCACCGGCCTTCTTGGTCGGTGTCACTGGTGTCGACGAGGCCGCCGACAGCCTGAGCGACAGCCTGCAGGCCGTGGGCGTGACCACCCGCTTCCAGCGCATCGCCGGCCAGCCGACCATCGTCAAGCTGCGGGTCATGAGCCGCCACCAGCAATTGCTGCGCGTAGACTTCGAGGAAGCCTTCCGCACCGACGCGGTGGCGCTGTCCGCCGATGTCGAAGCGCTGCTGGACCAGGTCCGTGTGCTGGTGCTCTCCGACTACGGCAAGGGCGCGCTGAAGAACCACCAGGCACTGATCCAGGCCGCGCGCAAACGCAATATCCCGGTGCTGGCCGATCCCAAGGGCAAGGACTTCGCCATCTACCGTGGCGCCAGCCTGATCACCCCGAACCTCTCCGAATTCGAAGCCATCGTCGGTCGCTGCACCGATGAAGCCGACCTGGTTGCCAAGGGCCAGCAACTGATGACCGAGCTGGAGCTCGGTGCGCTGCTGGTCACCCGTGGCGAACACGGCATGACCCTGCTGCGCCCCGGCCACAGCGCCCTGCACCTGCCGGCCCGCGCCCGCGAAGTGTTCGACGTCACCGGTGCTGGCGACACGGTGATTTCCACCCTGGCCGGCGCCATCGCTGCTGGCGAGGACCTGCCGCAGGCCGTGGCCCTGGCCAATCTCGCCGCCGGCATCGTCGTCGGCAAGCTCGGCACCGCCGCCATCAGCGCCCCGGAACTGCGTCGCGCCGTGCAGCGCGAGCAGGGCTCCGAGCGGGGCGTACTGAGCCTCGACCAACTGCTGCTGGCCATCGAGGACGCCCGCGCCCACGGCGAGAAGATCGTCTTCACCAACGGCTGCTTCGACATCCTCCACGCCGGCCACGTGACCTACCTGGAGCAGGCGCGCGCCCAGGGCGACCGCCTGATCGTCGGGGTCAACGACGACGGCTCGGTGACCCGCCTGAAAGGCCCTGGCCGCCCGATCAACAGCGTCGACCGCCGCATGGCCGTGCTCGCCGGCCTCGGCGCGGTGGACTGGGTCGTCAGCTTCGCCGAAGACACCCCCGAGCGCCTGCTCAGCGAAGTCCGCCCGGACGTGCTGGTGAAAGGCGGCGACTATGGCGTCGATCAGGTCGTGGGTGCCGACATCGTCAAGGCCTACGGCGGCGAAGTCCGCGTGCTGGGCCTGGTGGAAAACAGCTCCACCACCGCCATCGTCGAGAAGATTCGTCACCAGGGCTGATCCTCCCCTCCCCAGAAAGGGCGCTACCGGGTAGCGCCCTTTTTGTTTGTGCCCCATGCACTGACCGCTCTGCCAGCGACCAACGGCAAAGCGGTCATGGTTCCTGCGGCATTTTGCGGCGCATGATCGGGGCATCCACCCTCCGCGGAGCGAGATGCCATGACCACCGACGTGCAGGGCCGCGCCCTGGCCGTGCTGAACCGTGTCGCCCAGGCCGACTGGCCGGACCGACTGAAGCTGCGCAAGCCTTTCGAAAGACTGCTCTACAGCGGCAGCCGCACCGGCTTTCGGTTGGCCAGCGAGCGCGCCGCCAAGCAGCCCAAGACCCCACGCAAGGCCGATCCCGATGGGCTGTTCGACCTGTCCCTGTCCGACGAGCAGCAGATGTTGGTGGAGATGCTCGAAGGCTTCGCCGCCGAAGTGCTTCGCCCGGCCGCCCATGAGGCCGACGCCAGGGCCCATCTCAGTCTCGAACTGCTGGCCCAGGCGCAGGAGCTGGGGCTGATCCACTATGGCGTCAGCGAAGTGCATGGCGGCATGGCCGGCGAACGCACCGTGGTGACCAACGCGCTGATCGCCGAATCCCTCGCCCGCGGCGACCTGAGTCTGGCTGCCGCGCTGCTGGTGCCGTTGTCGGCGGCCAACTCTATTCGCCGCTGGGCCTCGCCCGAACAGCAGGCGCGCTGGCTGCCGGCCTTTGTCGCCGAGGAAGCGGCGCCGCTGATTGCCATCGCGGTGAACGAGCCGCAGTTGTTGGCTGATCCACTGCGCCTGTCCACCAGGGCCCGCAAGCGCGGTTCGAGCTACACGCTATCCGGCGAGAAGTGCCTGGTGGTGCGCGGCGTGGATGCGCAGAAGCTGATCGTCGCCGCGGATGCCGGCGACGGCCCGGCGCTGTTCCTCGTCGATACCCGTGCCAAGGGCGTCGAAGTGCGTGCCGAGCCGGCGATGGGGCTGAAAGCCACCGGCACCGCGCGGGTTCGCTTCAAGGGGGTGAGAGTCCCGGCCGAACAGCGGTTGGCAGCCGAGCGCTTCGACTATCAATCCTTCCTCGATCACACCGCGCTGGCCTGGTGTGCGCTGGCCGTGGGCACCGCGCAGGCCGCGCTGGACTACGTGATCACCTACTGCAACGAGCGCGAAGCCTTCGGCGAGCCGATCAGCCACCGCCAGGGTGTGGCCTTCATGGTTGCGGATATTGCCATCGAACTGGACGCCATGCGCCTGATGGTCTGGCGCGCGTGCGCGCTGGCCGAACGTGGCCAGGCGTTCCACCGCGAGGCCTATCTCGCGAAGCTGCTCTGCGCCGAGAAGGCGATGAAGATCGGCACCGACGCGGTGCAACTGCTCGGCGGCCACGGTTTCACCCAGGAACACCCGGCCGAGCGCTGGTACCGCGACCTGCGCGCCGTCAGTTTGATGGTCGGCGGCCTACACCTGTAACGCGGGCTCATCGCTGCTGTGCTCGCCCAGCCGGCGTTGGAAACGAACTCGGAATGCTCATTTACAACTGTAGACTCCGCTTCCTCGTCCGTTTCCGCCTTGGCTGCGCTTCGCTCGCAACGCGATGAGCTCCGCTTAGGAGCCTTGCATGTACCTCGAGACACCGAAGAAATTCCGCACCTTGCAGAACCAGGCCCGTCAGGTCGCCGAGAACTACCTGCGGCCGATTTCACGCAAGTACGACAAGGCCGAACACGCCTATCCCAAGGAACTGGACCTGCTGGCGGCGCTGCTGGACGGCATGAACGCCGGTTCGCCGGACGCCGTCGGCGCCACCTCGGCCAGCAAGCGCAAGGCCGGCGCGGAGGAGGGCGTGAAGAACGGCGGCAACCTCTCCGCCTGCCTGGGCGTGATGGAAATGTGCTGGGGCGATACCGGCCTGCTGCTGGCCATGCCGCGCCAGGGCCTGGGCAACGCCGCTATCGCCGCGGTGGCCAATGAGGAGCAGCTCAAGCGCTTCTCCGGTACCTGGGCGGCCATGGCGATCACCGAGCCGGGCTGCGGCTCGGACTCGGCAGCAATCCGCACGACCGCAACCCGCGATGGCGATCACTACCTGCTCAACGGCGAGAAGATCTTCGTCACCTCCGGCGCCCGCGCCGATGCGGTGGTGGTGTGGGCGACCCTGGACAAGAGCCTCGGCCGCGCGGCGATCAAGTCCTTTGTGGTGGAGAAGGGCACGCCGGGCATGACCGTCACCCGGCTGGAGAAGAAACTCGGGATCAAGGCGTCGGATACCGCCTCCATCAGCTTCACCGATTGCCGCGTGCCGGCGGCTAACCTGCTGGGCAATGCCGAGATCGATGTGCAGAAAGGCTTTGCCGGGGTAATGGAAACCTTCGACAACACCCGGCCATTGGTGGCCGCCATGGCCATCGGCGTGGCGAAGGCCTCGCTGGACCGTACTCGCGAGCTACTGAAGAAGGCGGGTTGTCGCTTCGACTTTCGCCAGCCGCTGCTGATCGCCAGCCATGCCGAAGCCACCCTCTATCGCCTGGAAGCTGAATGGGAAGCCGCGCGCCTGCTGACCCTGAAGGCGGCGTGGATGGCCGACAACCGCCTGCCCAATTCCAAGGAGGCTTCCATCGCTAAGGCCAAGGCCGGGCGGGTGGCCAACGAGGTGACGCTGAAATGCGTCGAACTGGCGGGGGCGTTGGGTTACGGGGAAGAGGAGCTGTTGGAGAAGTGGGCGCGGGATTCGAAGATCCTCGACATCTTCGAGGGCACCCAGCAGATCCAGTTGCTGATCGTGGCGCGGCGCTTGCTGGGCAAGAGTTCCAGTCAATTGAAGTGAAGCTGTTGTAGGAGCGAGCTTGCTCGCGAACTGCTCAACGCCGGCGTACCCGCCTGACATGGTTCGCGAGCAAGCTCGCTCCTACAGACGTCGCCCTACCGTCAGGCAGGGCGAATCAGGTTACGGCCTCAGGCCGTGCGTCGCCCGCTGCCGGCATTGCCGGCGGCGGGCGGCCACTGCTCCATCCATTCGCGGAAACGGATGCGCTCTTCGCGCACCAGCCAACCTTCCTGTTCGGCGAAGCTTTCCGATAGCCAGAGGCCGCGGGTACTCGCCTTGCACAGTTCGCCCTTGCTCAGGGTGAAGAGTTCGCCAGTGGGGCGGCCGTGTTCCAGCGGCAACAGGTAGAGGTCCGGACGACGGCGGTCCAGGCGGGCCACCAGCGGGCCGCTTTCGAGTTTTTCGTCGACATGGAACAGACTGACCTCGCGGGCGTCCTTTGGCAGCTCCATGCGCAAGTCGTAGACCAACTGCAGGGAGGCCGTCGGCAGGTGCACGTAGGCTTGCGGGCGCTCCAGCAGGCGCAGCGCGCCGGCCTGCACCGGGCGCGAGGCGCCGGAGAGCGGGGTGAGCGAGAAGTGGCTGGTTTCGCGGTAGCGCAGGATGCCCTCGTAGGGCGTTGGCAGCCAGGTGTCGCCGAAGCGCCCGCCGAGCCAGCCGTCCGCGGTTTCCACCAGGCATTCCTCGGCCACTTCCTGGATCGCGGTGAGCAGCGGCAGGTTCAGTTCGTGGGCCGGCACGTAGCCGGAAATCAGCTTGAGCACCGTGTCGCCGCGGTCGAGGCGGCGCTGGCGCACCAGGATCCAGTGATCGCGGCCCTGGTAGTTCAAGGTCAGTCGCACCGACACGCCGAGATTGGCCAGTTCGGTGGTAAAGCGTTCGGTTTCGTGGATTTCGATGGGGCGGCGCTTTTCCAGGACCTGGGCAAAGTTCAGGGGCTTGCCGAGGGTCTGGTAGGCGAGACCTTCCGGGCTGGCTTCCACCAGCAGCGGCAGGGTCTTGAAGGCGGTCGGGTCCTTGCGGGCGAGCGTACGGGGCATGTGGGGGTTCCTTCTCGTACAGGGCGCCGGGTTGCGCCGGGCGCGTCCTTTTCAAAGGCGACGCCGACGCCAACGCTGACCGTCTGCGGGAGACGGACCGGCCGATCGTTCTTTACCGGGTCGCTACAACCTAGACAGCCTGACACCGATTCTGGCGTCATCGAAAATCAAAAAGATTTCCGGATTTTTCCCTGAAGGTCTTGGTGATTCCGAGATTTTTGCAGGGGAATGGCTGGCTGGCGACAGTTTCTGTGCCCACGGTTTTCGCCGGGGGAGTTGGAGCATGGCACAGGAATACGCAATCCACATGACCGTACGGCGTCTGCCGATCAGTGGTCGAGCACCTCGGCGGCGATGCTGACGTTGTGCGCCAAGTGCAACGGATTGATGGTGCCGACAATGGCGCTGGCGACGCCCGGATGGCCCAGCGCCAGCTCGAAGCTGGCGCGCACCGGATCGACACCCGGCGCCAGGGTGGCGTGGCCGCTGGCCAGGGCCTTCTTGATCAGGATGCCGCGACCCTGGGCCAGGGCATGGTCGATCACCAGCTTTTCCGCCTGTTCGTTGAGGTTGTAGGTGACCATGGCGCAGTCGCCGCGCTCCAGGGCCAAGAGGCCGCCGTCGGCGGTCTTACCGGAGAAACCGAAGCCGCGGATCAGCCCTTCGTCCTTCAGCTGTTCCAAGGTTGCGTAGACCTCGGTGCCGCGCAGGATGTCCAGGTCGTTGCCGTCGGAGTGCACCAGCACCAGGTCGATGTAGTCGGTCTCCAGGCGCTGGAGGCTGCGCTCTACCGAGCGGCGCGTGTGGGCGGCGCTGAAGTCGAACTGCGACTGGCCGCTGACGAATTCCTCGCCGGTCTTGCTGACGATCACCCACTGATCGCGCTGGCCGCGCAGCAGCGGGCCGAGGCGTTCTTCGCTGCGGCCATAGGCCGGTGCGGTGTCGATCAGGTTGATGCCCAGATCGCGGGCCAGGGCGATCAGGTCGGCAGCCTCGCGGTCATCGGGAATGCGAAAGCCCGCGGGATATTTTACGCCCTGGTCGCGGCCGAGCTTAACGGTGCCCAGGCCCAGCGGCGAGACGTTCAGGCCGGTGCTGCCCAGCGGGCGGTGCAGGTGATGCAGGGTCTTCATCCGAACAGTTCCTCCCACACCGGGCTGGCCATGGCCGGGCGCGGCAGGTTGGGCAGGGCGGCGCTGGCTTGCGGGCGGACGCCGCTCTTCTCCAGGGACTCCACTACGCGATCGGCGAAGTTCGGCGCCAGGGCCAGCTTGGTCGGCCAGCCGACCAGCAATGCGCCGTCCTCCGCGAGGAAGGCGCTGTCCGGACGCAGCAAGTTGTTCTGCGAAGGCTCCGCGCGGTCCACCCGCAAGGTGGCCCAGCGCGCGGTGGAAAGGTCGATCCACGGGACCAGCTTGTGCAGCTCGCGCTGCGCCTCGGTGATCTGCTCGGCTTCGCTGCGCGCGACACCGCCGGCTTCGGCGATGTCGCCTCCCAGGTACCAGACCCAGTCGCCATTGCTCAGCGGGTGGGTGGTGACGGTGACTCGTGGCTTCGGCCCGCCGCCGAGGCAGTGGGCGTAGAGCGGTTTCAGGGTCGGCGCGGTGACCAGCACCATGTGCAGCGGGCGGCGCTGCATTTCCGGGCGCTCCAGGCCCAGCTCGCGCAGCAGCGCCTCGTTGCCGGCGCCGGCGCTGAGCACCACGCGCTGGGCGCGGATCTCGCGGCCGTCCACGCGCAGGCCGGCCAGTTGGCCGCCTTCGCGCAGGGCTTCGATGTGTTCGCCGGCCAGCAGGCTGTCTCCGGCCAGTTCGGCGAGGCGGGCGATCAGGCTCGGCACGTCCAGCACCAGTTCAGTGAGACGGTAGGCCTTGCCCTTGAAGGCCTTGTCCTGCAGGGCGGGCGGCAGATCGCTGCCCTTCACCTGGGCGACGCGGCTGCGCACCGCCTTGCTGGCGAAGAAGCTGGTGAGATTACCGGCCAGGCCGCCCGGTGACCACAGGTAGTGGGCGTCGGACAGCACGCGTACGCCGCGCAGGTCCACTTCGCCGGTCCCGGCCAGGCAGTCGCGCCACAGGGCCGGCATGTCGGCGATGGCTTCCGAGGCGCCGGTCAGCGCGCCGTGCAGCGCGTACTTGGTGCCGCCATGGATGATCCCCTGCGAGCGCATGCTCTGCACGCCCCCCAGCGCGGTGTTTTCCACCAGCAAGGTGGAAAAGCCGGAGCGACGCAGGCGGGCGTTGAGCCAGAGACCGGCGATGCCGCCGCCGACGATGAGGATGTCGGTGCTCAGGGATTCGGACATGAAAGCGCCTCGAAGGGAAAACAAGGCGCGCAGTATAACCCGATGGCGCGCGGCGGCAGGCCGCGCGCCGATGCCACGTCAGTGACCGGCGTTACCGGAAAACAGTTGGATCACCACCACCCCACTGACGATCAGGCCCATGCCGAGCAGCGCGGCGGTATCGAGCTTCTGTTGGTAGAGCACCAGGGCTGCAATGCTGACCAGCACGATGCCCAGCCCGGCCCAGATAGCGTAGGCGATGCCCACCGGGATGCTGCGGACCACCAGGGTGAGCATCCAGAAGGAAATGGCGTAGCCGACGATCACCAGTACCAGCGGCAGAGGCGTGGACAGGCCCTTCACCGATTTGAGTGAGGCGGTGGCGATGACTTCGGCGACGATGGCGATGGCGAGGTAGAGATAGCCGGGCATGGTGGGTGCTCCCCGGAACGACACGCCGCTCGTTGTGAGCGACACGCAGCTGACGTTCGATTCTGCCGGCCATTCTAGTCCCGTGGCTGATGGGATAAAGTCATTACCTATCTGAGTTGGAGATGGGTTCTGGAGATAGACCATGCAGTGGAACCTGGACCAGTTGCGCCTGTTCGTCAGCGTCGCCGATCAGTCGTCGTTTTCCGCTGCCGCGCGGCAGCTCAAGCGGGTGCAGTCTGCCGTGAGTTCTTCCATCGCGCTGCTGGAAAGCGACCTGGGTGTGACCCTGTTCGAGCGCAGCAGCGGCCGCCAGCCGGTGCTGACCGTCGAGGGGCGTGCGCTGCTGGACGAGGCGCGCGAAGTGCTGCGCCAGTGCGAGCGGCTGGAGAGCCGCGCGCTGTCGCTGGTGCGCGGCACCGAGCCCTTGTTGCGATTGGCGCAGGATGAAGCGATGCCTTATCAGCCGGTGCTCTCCGGGCTGCAGGCGCTGGCGCAGGAGTTCCCCGCGGTGGAGGTGCAGCTTTCCAGCAGCGCCCAGGGCGACGTGGCGCGCAAGCTGCTGGAGCGCCGCGCGGACCTTGGTCTGCTGTTCCATCACGAGGGTATGCCGCAGGAACTGGAGCGGCAGCGCCTGGGCACCATCGAGATGGTCACCGTGTGTGGCGCCGGGCATGAGCTGGCGAAGCTGGATTATGCGGACCGTCGCGAGCTGGCTCGGCATCGCCAGTTACTGATGGCCCCGCAGGACAGCCACTACCCCGGCGGCGAGCAGATCAGCCCGCTGGTGTGGCGCGCCGACAGCTTCTACGCCATGGCCGAACTGCTGATGCGCGACCTCGGCTGGGCCTGGCTGCCGACCCACGTGGCGCAGTATCCGGCCTACCAGCCGTTGCTGGTCGAGCTCGCCAGCGACTGGACGCCGCCGCCGCTGGTGGTGGAGTTGGTCTGGCGCCGCGACGAGCCGCTGGGGCCGGCGGCGAACTGGCTGGGCGAGTACTTTGCGGAGCATCTCGCCGCGCCGGTTTGACCTGCTCTTCGTGGGAGCGATGCACCATGCAGGATTGTCCGGCCGCCAAGCCCGCTAATTTGCTACTCTCCGCCGCCATGAACCGGACCCTCTATACCCTGCTGTTCCACCTGGGCCTGCCGCTGGTCGCGCTGCGCCTGTTCCTGCGCTCGCGCAAGGCCCCGGCCTATGCCCAGCGCGTTGGCGAGCGCTTCGCCCTCGGACTGCCGGCGCTCAAGCCTGGCGGCATCTGGGTGCATGCGGTATCGGTGGGCGAGAGCATCGCCGCCGCGCCGATGATCCGCGCGCTGATACAGCGTCACCCCGGCCTGCCGATCACCGTCACCTGCATGACGCCCACCGGCTCCGAGCGCATCCGCGCGCTGTTCGGTGACCAGGTGCAGCACTGCTACCTGCCGTACGACCTGCCCTGGGCGGCGGCGCGCTTCCTCGACCGCGCACGGCCGGTGCTGGGCGTGATCATGGAGACCGAGCTGTGGCCCAACCATATCCACCAGTGTGCCAAGCGCGGTATTCCGGTGGCGCTGGCCAATGCGCGGCTGTCCGAGCGCTCGGCGCGTGGCTACGCGCGTTTCGCCGGGCTGACCCGGCCGATGCTCGAAGAGATGAGCTGGATCGCCGTGCAGACCGAGGCCGAAGCCGAGCGCTTCCGCCGGCTCGGCGCGCGCCCGGACTGCGTGAGCGTCACCGGCTCGATCAAGTTCGACCTGGCCATCGACCCTGAACTACTGGTCCGCGCCGGTGATCTGCGCGCCCAATGGCAAGCACAGCAGCGGCCGATCTGGATCGCTGCCAGCACCCATGTCGGCGAAGACGAAATCATCCTGGCGGCGCACCGCCAACTGCTGGAAAAACATCCGGACGCCTTGCTGCTTCTGGTGCCGCGCCACCCGGAGCGCTTCGGCCCGATGTTCGAACTGTGCCAGCGTGAAGGCTTCCGTACCCAGCGTCGCTCCACCGGCGAGCTGGTCACGGCGGACACCCGGGTGCTGCTGGGCGATACCATGGGCGAACTGCTGTTCCTCTATGCGCTGGCCGACGTCGCCTTCGTCGGTGGCAGCCTGGTGCCCAATGGCGGGCACAACCTGCTGGAGCCGGCGGCGCTGGGCAAGCCGGTGTTGTCGGGCCCGCACCTGTTCAACTTCCTGGAAATCGCTGCGCAATTGCGCGAGGTTGGGGCGCTGCGCGAGGTGGCCGATGCACCTTCGCTGGCAGTGGCCGTGGCCGCTCTGTGGGACGAGCCGGCAAGCGCCGAGCGCATGGCCGAGGCCGGGCGTGGCGTGATGAAAGCCAACCAGGGCGCGCTCGGGCGGTTGCTGGATGGGCTGGGGCGACTGATCAGAACGTCGGCGGGGTAATCACCCACAGCACCACCGCGTCCACGTCACCCGGATTGCCGTAGCGATGCGGCTCCTGGCTGGAGTAGCTGAAGCTGTCGCCCTCATTGAGCAGGAAGTAGCGCTCGCCCACCCATAGCTCGAACGTGCCGCTGAGCAGGTAGCCGGCTTCTTCGCCTTCATGGCTGTAGCTCTGCTGGCTGTAGGTGCCGGGCGGGAACTTCGAGTGGAGGATTTCCAGCTGGCGGCTGGGTTGTGGGCTGAGCAGTTCGTCGACGATGCCATCCTCGTAGTGCACGCTGGTACGGGCGTTGCGCCGCACGACGTAGCCGGCGTCGGCCGGATCGACCTGCACTTCGCTGGCGAAGAACCACTGGATGGTCACGCCCAGGCTGCGGGCGATATTGAACAGCGCCGGAATCGACGGATACGCCAGGTTGCGCTCCAGCTGGCTGATGTAGCCGGCGGTGAGCCCGCTCTGCTCGGCCAGCGCCGCCAGGGTCATGCCGCGCCGCTTGCGCAGGCCGCGGATGCGGGTGCCGAGGAACTGCGCTTCGGCGTTGGCGGGTGCTTCCTGCGGGGCTTTGCGGCTCATGCGGCGAGAGTCCTGGCGAATATCGTCGTGGGGCATTCTAAACAATGCGCCGGGGCTGTGGACCGTTTGCTCTTCGTAGGAGCGAGGGGCACCCAGTTCTTGCTCGCGAACGAGGCTCCCGGCGAGTTCGGCGCTGAGCGGTTCGCAAGCAAGCTCGCTCCTGCAGGAAGTTGCCTTGCCAGGGCTCAGATTGCCCAACCCGCCTTGAGTCCCTCGTAGATCGCCTCTTCCGCCGTGCGTGGCGCCAGGCAGTCGCCGATGCGGCGTACCTCGGCGAGGTCGGCGATCTCGTCGGCCAGTTCGTCCACCGGTTGGTGGCCCTGGCAGAGCACCAGAGTGTCGATGTTTTCCACCAGCATCGGCTCGCCGCTGGCGGTGTGCTGCAGGTAGACGGTGCTGTCGTCCACACCGTACAGGCGGGCGTAGGTGGTGATGCTGATGCCCAGGCGGTGCAGCTCGCCAGCCAGGTGATCGCGCACGTAGAGGGGCAGGCTTTCGCCGGCGTGGGTGCCGTTCACGGCGAGTTGCACCTGGTGGCCGTCGCGTACCAGGCGCTCGGCGATGCCGGGGGCGATCCAGTCGGCGCGCCAGTCGGTGACCAGAACGGAGCGGCCGAGCTTCACTTCGCCGCGCAGCACCTGCCAGGCGTCCACCACCTGCAGCTCGCCCGCTTCTTCGTAAGGGGGGCGATAGGGTTTGGCGCCGGTGGCGACGATCACTACGTCGGGGCGCTCGGCTTCTACCAGCGCGCGGTCGACGCGGGTGTTGCGGCGCACTTCGACGCCCGCCAGCTGCATCTCGCGTTGCAGGTTGGTGGAGGCACCGCCGAACTCCGCGCGGCGCGGCAGGAGCTGGGCGAGGTTGACCTGGCCGCCCAGCTGAGCGGTGGCTTCGCAAAGGGTGACGTCATGGCCACGCTGGGCAGCGACAGCGGCGGCCTTCATGCCGGCTGGCCCACCACCGACCACCAGGACGCGTTTGCGCTGGGCGGCCATCTTGCGTTCGGCGTAGATCAGTTCGCGGCCGGTTTCCGGATGCTGGATGCAGGAGATCGGGTAGCCGCGGTGGAAGTGGCCGATGCATGCCTGGTTGCAGGCGATGCAGGCGCGCACGTCCTCGACGTGGCCGCGTTCGGTCTTGCTGGGCATCTGCGGGTCGCAGATCAGCGCGCGGGTCATGCCGCAGACATCGGCCTGGCCACGGGCGACGATCAGCTCGGCTTCCTGCGGCTGGTTGATGCGCCCGGTGACGAACAGCGGGATGTCCAGATTGCGCTTGAAGGTGCCGGCTTCGTTGGCCAGGTAGGCCGCTTCGATGGCCATCGGCGGCACGATGTGGATGGCGCCGCCCAGGGAGGCGGAGGTGCCGGCGACGATGTGCACGTAGTCCAGGTCTTTCTGCAGCCCTTTGACGCCCTGCAGCGATTCGTCTTCGGTGAGGCCTTCGGGATCGCGTTCGTCGGCGGAGATGCGCAGGCCGATGATGAAGTCCTCGTCGGTGGCGGCGCGGATGGCGGCGATCACCTCGCGGGTGAAGCGCAGGCGGGCGTCGAGGTCGCCGTTGTAGCCGTCGCTGCGGCGGTTCACCCGTGGGTTGAGGAACTGCGCCGGCAGGTAGCCGTGGCTGGCCACCACTTCCACGCCGTCGATGCCGGCAGTGTGCAGGCGCCGTGCGGCGGCGGCATAGCCTGCAATGATCTCGTCGATCATCGCCTGGCTCAGCTCGCGGGGCATGACGCGGAAGCGCTCGTTGGGCGAGGCGGACGGTGCGTAGGCCACGGCCAGCAGGCCGTCGCTGGACTCCATGATTTCGCGGCCGGGGTGGAACACCTGGGACAGCACCACCGTGCCCTCGGCGTGGCAGGCCTCGGCGATGCGCCGGTAGCCGGGGATGCACTCGTCATCGGTGGCCATCAGCACGTGGGAGGTGTAGCGGGCGCTGTCGTGCACACCGGCGACCTGTAGCACGATCAGGCCGACGCCACCCTTGGCGCGGGCGGTGTGGTAGGCCACCAGCTGGTCGTTGACCAGGTTGTCGGTGGGCATCGAGGTGTCGTGCCCGGTGGACATGATGCGGTTCTTCAGCGCCTTGCCGCGGATCTGCAGCGGGCTGAACAGGTGGGGAAACTGGCTCATCGGGCAACTCCGGATTCTTGTTGTAAATACAGCGCTAAACATCGACCGCGCGAGCTAGAGCGCAACAAGGCGGAGACCGGAGAGGCAGCGGAGTTTACTCCAGTAAATGAGCATGCCGAGCCGGTTTCCAACGCAGTTGCGCCGACGCGCAGCCGGTCGACCAGCTAGGCGTTGCGCGCCTGCCAGTCCACCGGGTAGAGGGCGTAGAAGACGCAGGCTTTTTCGCCTTCGTAGGCCAGCGGCGTGCGTTCGGGGACCCAGATCACGTCGCCCGGCCTGGCCTCGATCACCTGGTCGGCCAGGCGCAGGCGGAAATTGCCTTCCAGCACCACGATCAGTTCGTCGTAGAGCACTGTCCACTCGATGGAGACGCCGTCGAAGCGCGCCAGGCCCGCGCCCATGGTCTCGCTGTCCGCCGGACCGATCAGGCGGCAGATGGCGGCGCGTTCGATGTCTTGTCCACCGTAGGACTGGAACTGCAGGGCGGATTGCTGGAAGTGGCGAACCTGGGACACGGCGACTTCTCCTGGGTGGAAAGTGTTGTTTAAGTTCTTGCTATGGAAATTTACCGCCAGTAAAAAATCAACTTGTTTTTTTAAAATTGACTGGGTAGTTTCGATGCCGCTCCCGGAGTTTCCGGGGCAACCGCGACGTGCTCCACAACAACTACAAGAGGAGAGGCGCATGAACCGTCCCGTACGGTACCCCCTCGCACGGCGGGTCCACCCGCTGGCAATCGATTCATCTCTGCCCTGTCTTTCTTGCTCCGTGGTTCCGGCGCGCCCGTCCTGCGTGTGTGCAGTCATTCCGGCTGCGCCCGCTGCCACCTACGACTGGGGGTATGCCCGATGACTTTGCGTCAAAGCAGTTTCCACAAACGCTTCTTCCTCAAGACCGCCGCCGCGCCCCTGCTGCTAGCCCTCGGGCTGTGCTGCGGCGTCGCCCAGGCCGCCGAGAACATGGTGGTGGTCGGTTATGGCGGCGCGGGTCAGAAGGCCCAGGAAGCGGCCTTCTTCCAGCCGTTCAGCAAGCAGTCCGGGGTTGGTGTGACCCAGACCGAATACAACGGCGAGATGGCGCGCATCAAGGTAATGGCCGATACCGGCCACGCCGACTGGGACGTGGTGCAGATCGAAGGACCTGACCTTGCGCGTGGCTGCGACGAGGGCCTGTTCGTGCCGCTGGACTGGCAGCAGATCGGCGGCAAGGACCAGCTGATTCCCAACGCCGCCAAGGATTGCGGTTCGGCCGCGCTGGTATGGGGCGTGGCCATCGCCTACGACGCGGACAAGCTCAAGCCGGCGCCGCAGTCCTGGGCCGATTTCTGGGATGTGAAGAAATTCCCCGGCAAGCGTGGCCTGCGCAAGCGCGCCATCTACAACCTGGAGTTCGCCCTGATGGCCGACGGCGTGAAGCCGGCGGACGTCTACAAGGAATTGGGCACCAAGGCCGGTGTCGACCGCGCCTTCGCCAAGCTCAACCAGATCAAGCCCTATGTGCAGTGGTGGGAAGCCGGCGCGCAGCCCGCGCAGTGGCTGGCCGCCGGTGACGTGGTGATGACCACCACCTACACCGGGCGCATCGCCGATGCCTTCAAGGGCGGGCGCAACCTGCAACTGGTCTGGCCGGGCAGCCTGTATGGCATGGACTACTGGGCGATCATCAAGGGCTCGCAGCACGTCGACGCGGCGAAGCGCTTCATCGCCTTCGCCAACCAGCCCGATGCGCAGGTCGACTACGTGAAGCACATTGCGTATGGTCCGACCAACAAGCAGGCCGCCGAACGCCTGCCGTCCGATCTCGCCGGCTGGGTGCCGACCTCGACGCAGAACCTGCCCCAGGGCCTGGCGATGGACGATGAGTTCTGGGTCGACCATGGCGAGGAGCTGGAAGAGCGCTTCAACGCCTGGGCCGCGCAATAACCAGAACGTGACCGTGACGCTGGGGCGACTGCCCCGGCGTCTTCTTGCCTTGAGGAGAAGTGCACCATGACGTCGCTGCAGGCGCCCAGCCGCGCCACCTGTTCACCCGAGGAATGGAAGCTGCGCGAGGAATTGGCGGCCTGCTACCGCCTGATCGCGCACTACCGCATGTCCGATCTGATCTTCACGCATATCTCGGTGCGTATTCCTGGTCCCGAACACCATTTCCTGATCAATCCCTACGGCCTGATGTTCGACGAGATCACTGCCTCGAGCCTGGTGAAGATCGACCTGTCCGGTCATGCCGTGGAGCCGTCGCCGTACAAGGTCAACCCGGCCGGCTTCGTCATCCACAGTGCCATCCACGGCGCCCGCGAGGACGCGCAGTGTGTGCTGCACACCCACACTCGCGCCGGCTGCGCGGTGGCGGCTCAGGCTTGCGGGTTGCTGCCGCTGAACCAGATGTCGATGGAGTTCTACGGACGGCTGGGCTACCACGATTACGAAGGGATCGCCCTGTCCATGGACGAGCAACAGCGCCTGGTCGCCGACCTGGGCGATCACCTGGGCCTGATGCTGCGCAACCATGGGCTGCTGACGGTCGGCCAGACCGTGCAGCAGGCGTTCCTGCGCATGTACTACCTGGAGAAGGCCTGCGACATCCAGTTGGCGGCCCAGGCAGGCGGCGAGCTGTTGATTCCGCCGGAGGAGGTATGTCGTCACACCGAGCAGCAGTTCAACGCCCCGGCGCGACCGCTGGCCGAAGGCGAATTGAGCGATCCGGATGGCTATGACCTGGCCTGGTCGGCGCTGCTGCGCATGCTGGATCGCGTCTCGCCGGGGTATCGCGATTGAGCGCGACGCCCTGTCGGCGGCGAGTCCAAAGAAAAAGCCCCGCATCGCGGGGCTTTTTCATGGGGCGGGATCAGTACTTCGAACCGGCCTTGAGCTGTGCCTCGGCGGCCTTGGCCAGGTCTGGCGGGAGGAAGTCCTTGTCCGGGTTGTAGTCCGGTTTCAGGTAGCTGCCCAGCGCTTCCAGGTCGCTCGGCGCGAGGGTGCCGGCGGTCTGCTTGAGACTCAGGTTGTCGAGGATGTAGTCATAGCGGGTGTTGTTGTAGTCGCGCACCGAGTTGTACAGCGAACGCTGGGCGTCCAGTACGTCGACGATGTTGCGGGTACCGACCTGGTAGCCGATCTCGGTGGCTTCCAGCGAACTCTGGTTGGAGATGATCGCCTGGCGGCGCGCCTTCACCTGCTCCACGTCGGTGTTCACCGCACGGTGCTGGTTGCGCGCGTCCTGTACCACCTGGCGGCGCTGGCTTTCGCGCAGCTGCTCGCTCTGGTTCAGGCGCTGGTAGGCCTCGCGGACCTGGGAACTGGTCAGGCCGCCGCTGTAGATCGGCACGTTCAGTTGCAGGCCGATGCTGCTCTGGTCGACGTACTTGCCATAGTGCGGCTCGCCCGGTACGCCGGAGTTGGCAAAGCCCAGGGCATCGTTGTCGCCCTTCTGGTACTGGGCCACGGCGTCGACGGTCGGCAGGTGGCCGGCCTTGCGCTGGCGCAGGGTCTCTTCGGCGGCGTCGACCGCGTAGTTGCTGGCCTGCAGGCGCAGGTTCTGCTGCACCGAGGTATCCACCCAGGCCTTGGCGTCATTGGGGATCGGCGCGACCACCGGCAGCGAGTGGAGGATGCCCTCGATGGCGCTGTACTCGCGGTTGGTCAGGGTCACCAGGGCCTGGAAGGCGTCATCCACCTGGCGCTCGGCGACGATCCGGTTGGCGCGGGCGGTGTCGTATCCTGCCTGGGATTCCAGCACGTCGGTCTTGTCGGACAGGCCGACGTCGAAGCGCTCGTTGGACTGGTCGAGCTGGCGCTTGAACGCCGCTTCCTCGGCCTTGCTGGCCGCCAGGTTGTCCTGGGCTCGGAGCACGCCGAAGTAGGTCTGGGCAGTCTGCAGGATCAGCTGTTGCTGCGTTGCGGAAAATTCCAGCTGGGCCTGTTCGGTGGTGTTTTCCGCGGCCTTTAGCTGGAACCAGCGGTCCGCACGGAACAGCGGCTGGCTCAGGCTTGCCTGCACCAGCTGGGTATTGCGGTTCAGCGTGGCGCTGGGGGTGTCCAGTGAGGTGCGAGTCGACCCGGTGCTGGCACCGGCGTTGATCTGCGGCAGCAGGCCGGAGCGTGCCTGGGGCACGGCTTCCTTGCGCGCCAGGTAATCGGCCTGGGCGGCGGCGAGGTCGGCGTTATTGTCGACAGCGTCCTTGTAGACGCTGATCAGATCCGTCTTGGTGGGCAGCGGAGTAGCGGCCGGAGCGGGCTGGGCAGCCCAGGCAAAGCCTGTCGTAGCGGCAACAGCGACAGCCAGAGAGAGTCTGCGCAGCATTCGTTCATCCTGGAAAGTGATGCGAGGTGGGGCAAGGCTACGGTCGCCGCCGGTGGCGGTCAAGGCACGTTCGTACGAGCCTTCCGAGGCTGGAGTGTAGCTGCCTGTAGGAGGTCGCAAGGAATTCTGTCGGACGGCGATTGGCTAATCCCTGTCCACTTGATTAGACTGCGGGCGTTCTTGTCGGGGTGCCCCATTGCGAGGGGCTGAGATCGGATAGTTCCGGATCCCGTTGAACCTGATCGGGTTAGCACCCGCGTAGGGAACAAGAAGACCGCATCCCGCGGCGTATTCCGCCCCGGCCCCAGCCCTTCACGGGATGCGTCCCTTCGCTGCAGCAAGCAGCTCCTCTCGTTCCAGGTTCTCCCCGGCAATCAACCCAAGGAGAGCCAGGATGAGCACCCAGAAGAACAACGTCACCCGCCTTGAACAGCTCGATCGCCAGTCGACCCAGCCGTTTCCGAATTCGAAAAAGGTCTATCTGACCGGCTCGCGCCCGGACATCCGCGTCCCTGTGCGGGAAATCACCCTCGCCGACACCCCGACCGCCTTCGGTGGCGAGAAGAACGCCCCGGTGATGGTCTACGACACCTCCGGCCCCTACACCGACCCGGACGTTCGCATCGACCTGCGCAAGGGCTTGCCGGACGTGCGTTCGGCCTGGATCGACGAGCGCGGCGATACCGAAATCCTCCCCGGCCTGACCTCCGAGTTCGGCCAGTCGCGCCTGGCCGATGCCAGCCTGGACGCCCTGCGCTTCGCTCACGTGCGCACCCCGCGTCGGGCCAAGGCGGGCGGGAACGTCACGCAGATGCACTACGCACGCCAGGGCATCATCACGCCGGAAATGGAATACATCGCCATCCGCGAGAACATGAAGCTGCAGGAGGCCCGCGCCGCCGGCCTGCTGGGCGCCCAGCATCCGGGCCAGAGCTTCGGCGCGAGCATTCCGCAGGAGATCACTCCCGAGTTCGTCCGCGAGGAAGTTGCCCGTGGCCGCGCGATCATCCCGGCGAACATCAACCACACCGAACTGGAACCGATGATCATCGGCCGCAACTTCCTGGTGAAGGTCAACGGCAATATCGGCAACAGCGCGCTGGGCTCCTCCATCGAGGAAGAAGTGGAAAAGCTTACCTGGGGCATCCGCTGGGGCGCCGATACGGTGATGGACCTGTCCACCGGCAAGCACATCCACGAGACCCGCGAGTGGATCCTGCGCAACAGCCCGGTACCGATCGGCACTGTGCCGATCTACCAGGCGCTGGAGAAGGTCAACGGCATCGCCGAGGACCTGACCTGGGAAATCTTCCGCGACACCCTGATCGAACAGGCCGAGCAGGGCGTGGACTATTTCACCATCCACGCCGGCGTGCTGCTGCGCTACGTGCCACTGACCGCCAAGCGGGTTACCGGCATCGTCTCCCGTGGCGGCTCGATCATGGCCAAGTGGTGCCTGGCCCATCACCAGGAGAATTTCCTCTACACCCACTTCGAGGAAATCTGCGAAATCATGAAGGCCTACGACGTCAGCTTCTCGCTGGGCGATGGCCTGCGTCCGGGTTCGATCGCCGACGCCAACGACGCGGCGCAGTTCGGCGAGCTGGAAACACTCGGCGAGCTGACCCGCATCGCCTGGAAGCACGACGTCCAGGTGCTGATCGAAGGCCCTGGCCACGTGCCGATGCACCTGATCAAGGAAAACATGGACAAGCAGCTGGAGTGCTGCGACGAGGCGCCGTTCTACACGCTCGGCCCGCTGACCACCGACATCGCGCCGGGCTACGACCACATCACCTCCGGCATCGGCGCGGCGATGATCGGCTGGTTCGGCTGCGCCATGCTCTGCTACGTCACGCCCAAGGAGCACCTGGGCCTGCCGAACAAGGATGACGTGAAGACCGGGATCATCACCTACAAGATCGCCGCCCACGCCGCCGACCTCGCCAAGGGCCACCCGGGCGCGCAGATCCGCGACAACGCGCTGTCCAAGGCGCGTTTCGAGTTCCGCTGGGAAGACCAGTTCAACCTCGGCCTGGACCCGGATACCGCCCGTGCCTTCCACGACGAGACCCTGCCCAAGGACTCGGCCAAGGTCGCGCACTTCTGTTCCATGTGCGGGCCGAAGTTCTGCTCCATGAAGATCACCCAGGAAGTCCGCGACTACGCCAAGGAAAACGGCTTGACCGACGAGCAGAAGGCCATCGAGGCCGGCTTCCAGGAACAGGCCGCGCGCTTCAAGGACGAAGGCTCGGTGATCTACAAGCAGGTGTGATGCCTGTGCAATACCTGTAGGAGCGAGTTTGCTCGCGAACCTTTGCCGGCGACTCCGCAACTGGGCGGTTCGCGAGCAAGCTCGCTCCTACAAAAAACAACAAAACCTAATCCAACCTTCGAGCCCTGCACGCATCGTGACCACTACCGCCATCGACTACTCACCGACTTCCGCCGTGGGCAACGCCCAGCGGGTACTCGGCCTGCGCGACCTGTTCTCCCTCTGGTTCTCCCTGGGCATCGGCCTGATGGTGCTGCAGACCGGCGCGCTGTTGGCGCCGGGCCTGGGCCTGGCCGGCGCGCTGGGCGCGATCCTGCTCGGCACCCTGGTCGGCGTGCTGCTGCTGGCCAGCGCCGGGGTCATCGGCACCGACACCGGCCTGTCCGCCATGGCCTCGCTCAAGCTCAGCCTGGGCAGCCATGGCGCCGCGTTGCCGGCGCTGCTCAACCTGCTGCAGCTGGTCGGCTGGGGCGCCTTCGAGATCATCGTCATGCGCGATGCGGCCAGCCTGCTGGCGACCCGCGCCTTCGGTGAAGGTGGCGCCTGGAGCAACCCTGCGCTGTGGACCCTGGTATTCGGCGCGCTGGCAACCCTGCTGGCGGTCGCCGGCCCGCTGGCCTTCGTGCGCCGTGTGCTGCGTCGCTGGGGGATCTGGCTGCTGGTCGCCGCGTGCATCTGGCTGACCATCGACCTGTTCCAGCGTGCCGACCTGGCGGCGCTCTGGGCCAAGGCCGGCGATGGTTCGCTGACCTTCGCCGTGGGCTTCGACATCGCCATCGCCATGCCGCTGTCCTGGCTGCCGCTGATCGCCGACTACTCGCGCTTCGGCAAGCGCGCCGGGCAGACCTTCACCGGCGCGGCGCTGGGCTTCTTCATCGGCTGCTTCTGGCTGATGGGGCTGGGCGTGGCCTACACCCTGGCGTTCGCCCAGGGCAGCGATGCCAACGCGCTGCTGCTGGCGCTGGCCGGTGCGGGCATGGGCATCCCGCTGCTGCTGATCCTGCTCGACGAATCGGAGAAGGCCTTTGCCGACATCCACTCGGCGGCGGTCTCCAGTGGCATCCTGCTGCCGCTCAAGGTCGAACACCTGGCGCTGGCGATCGGTGTGATCTGTACCCTGATCGCCTGGTTTGCGCCGCTTGCGCAGTACCAGAATTTCCTGCTGCTGATCGGCTCGGTGTTCGCCCCGCTGTTCGGCGTGGTGCTGATCGATCACTTCGTCCTCCGTCGCCGCGCGCCGGCCGCGATTCCCCATGGCCTGCGCTGGGGCTCGCTGCTGGCCTGGGGCGGCGGCGTGGTGGTGTATCACCTGTTGGCGAACTACCAGCCTGATCTGGGCGCAACGCTGCCGGCTTTGGTGGTGGCGGGTGTGTTGCAACTGCTGCTGGGGCGTGTGGGCGTGAAAGGGCCGGCTACTGCGTAACGCTGTTCGCGAGCAAGCTCGCTCCGGCAGGCACCCGGTAACGCCGAGTGTGCTCTTCGTAGGAGCGTGCGTGCTCGCGAACCGGACCTTTACTGCGCCCCGCGCCCAGGGAAGTAATAGGTCTTCACGATCCCGTTCAGGCGCGGGTACGGAATCTTCAGCTCCGGGTGCCCGACCGAATGCGGAGCGATGCGGTCGATGTCGTACTTGAGCGTCAGCGCGCCGAAGGTCAGGGCGAAGTGCTCGGTCGGCTGGAACGGCCAGTTCTTCGAGAAGTTCGGGTCCTGCTCGTCCAGCTTGTTCTGCAGGATCCACGCCTGGTGCGCCATGCGCGCCACTTTCCAGAAGTTGTCCTCCTGGCCGGGCTGGAGAATGTCCTGCAGGGTGAGCACCTTGTGGAGGCGTCGATCATAATTGATGAAGGCGCGGCCGGGCTGGCCGTACTCGCCGCCGGTGAAGCGATAGCTGGACAGCTCGATGATCACCAGACCGTCATGCTGTTCGCGGATCTTCGCTTGCAGGTAGGAGCTCCAGCCGGGCTGCGCCGAATCGAGGAAGCCTTTCTCGTAGACATCCAGGCTGGCGGGGGCCGCACCGTCGCCCTCGCGGGCCAGTTGCAGCAGTTGGGCGTTGATCGCTTCGTTGAGCGCCGGCTCGTCGTCGAAGCTCAGGGTATCGAGGTTGAACAGCGGGCATTGCTCGCCCTGGCAGCCCGGCTGTGCGTGTTCGAAAGCGGTGTGGCGCGCAGTGAGCGGCTCGTCGAGCGAGGGCTTGAACAGACCCTGGCACGCCCCCAGTAACAGGCAGATGCTGCCCAGGGCGGCAAGTTTCAGAAGTCGCATGGGAATCCTTGTCGTTGACGTTCGCCGGCAATTGGAGTGGTTCGACCGCCATCGGTGCTGCCGGTTCGGCGGGTGAGTATGAACCACTTTGGCGGAACGCCGGCAGTGTGCGACGGTCACAGCAGACCGGCCGCCCGGCGGCCCGCGAAAGAGGCTGCGCCTGCTCCGGCGGCGCGATAGGATGGCGCGAAGTTCAACGTACTGTCAGTAGGAACGGGAGTAGAACGGGATGTCGGAAACGTTCAAGCCAGGCCCGCAGGATATCGAGATCCAGGAGCGCGAACAGTGCTTCAAGGGCTTCTACAAGGTCGACCGCCTGCGCCTTCGGCACCGCCAGTTCGCCGGCGGCATGGGCCCGCTGCTGACCCGCGAATTGTTCGTGCGCCACGATGCCGTGTGCGTACTGCCCTACGATCCGCAGCGCGATGAAGTGGTGCTGATCGAGCAGTTCCGCGTCGGCGCCATGGACGCCGGGGTCAATCCCTGGCTGATGGAGCTGGTTGCCGGGCTGATCGACAAGGATGAGGAGCCCGAGGAGGTCGCCCGCCGCGAAGCGGTGGAGGAAGCCGGCCTGACCCTTGGCGCGCTCTGGCCGATCGCCCAGTACCTGCCGTCGCCCGGCGGCAGCAACGAACTGGTGCACCTGTTCGTCGGTCGCTGCGACAGCAGCAGCGCCTCCGGCATTCACGGGCTGGAAGAGGAGGGCGAGGACATCCGCGTCCACGTCATGCCGCTGGAGGAAGCACTGCAGGCCGTGCGTGACGGCCGTATCAACAACGCGGCGAGCATGCTCGCCCTGCAATGGCTGGCGCTCAATCGCGCCGAGGTAAGGGGGCTATGGGTGTGAATCTGCTGCGCGAGCGCTATCGCGTCGACCTGGCGGGGTTGCAGGCGACCTGTGAGGCGAACTACTTGCGCCTGATGCGCCTGTTGCCGGAAATGCGCGAGGCCCAGGTCTCGCGCCGTGTGGCGCTCAGCGAAGGCGAGCGGCTGCTCGGCGTGCTGGCGCTGGACGTGGTCGAAGCCTGCCCGTACACCACGGTCCTGCAGGTACGCCAGGAGCTGGGGCTGCCCTGGCTGCCTGCGCCCAAGCTGGAAGTGCGGGTGTACCACGATGCGCGCATGGCCGAGGTGGTCGGTGCCGAGCAGGCGCGCCGCCTGCTGGCGATCTACCCCTACCCGAACCAGGCGATGCACCAGCCGGACGAGAAGAACCAGCTCAACCAGTTCCTCGGCGAATGGCTGAGCCATTGCCTGTCCTGCGGCCATGAGCTGGAGCCGGTGCTGCAACGCTGAGATGGCGGTGGTGGCAGCGTGCCATGATATCCTGCCCGTCCATCGCAGACTCGTGTCCCTAACTGTGATCTGTGACGCTTTCCCGGTTTGCTCAGGGGGGCGCCTGTCACCATACTTCGTCACGAATCCCCGCACGCCCGCCTCACAGGAGAAGGCGCATTGCCCACCCAGCCCACCGCTTCCGATTCCGTCCTGGTCGTCCAGCTTTCCGACAGCCACCTGTTCGCCGAAGAGAACGGCCGGCTGCTGGGCATGGACACCGCCGACAGCCTGACCCAGGTCGTCCGACTGGTGGGCGAGGAGCAACCGGCGATCGACCTGGTGCTGGCCACGGGTGATCTCTCCCAGGATGGCTCGGTAGAGTCCTACCAGCGCTTTCGCGAAATCACCGCATCGATTGCCGCGCCGGCCCGCTGGTTCCCCGGCAATCACGACGAACTGGGGCCGATGCGCGAGGCCGCCGCCGACACCGACCTGCTCGACCCGGTGATCGACCTGGGCGCCTGGCGGGTGATCCTGCTGGACTCCACCATTCCCGGCGCGGTGCCGGGGCAGATGACCGTCGAGCAGATCCATCTGCTTGAGCGCGCCATCCAGGCCGCGCCAGACAAGCACCTGCTGATCAGCTTCCATCACCACCCGGTGCCCATCGGCAGCCGGTGGATGGACCGCATAGGCATCTACAACCCCGAGCGCCTGTTCGCGGTGCTCGACCGCCATCCGAACGTGCGCTGCCTGCTCTGGGGCCACGTGCACCAGGAGATCGACCGCATGCGCGGCGACGTGCGCCTGCTGGCTTCACCGTCCACCTGCGTGCAGTTCACTCCCGGCAGCGAAGACTTCTGCGTCGACAGCCCGGCGCCGGGCTATCGCTGGTTGCGGCTGATGGCCGATGGTCGGGTGGAGACAGGCGTTTCGCGCGTGACCGACATCGAGTTCGAAGTCGACTACAGCATCAAGGGTTATTGATCGGTCACGCTTCGAACGCCTTGCGACGCTGACCCACTTGCGGCATGCCACTTGCAGCTTGTAGCCTCCCGGCCCATGACCGCATTCCTCTATATCCACGGATTCAACAGTTCGCCCGGCTCGCAGAAGGCGCGCCAGTTCGCTGCCGCCATGGAGCGCCTGGGCCTGGCCGAGCAACTGCGCGTGCCCGCGTTGCACCATCATCCGCGCAAGGCCATGGCGCAGCTGGAGTCCGCCGTTGCCGACCTGGGCCAGCCAGTGCTGATCGGCAGCTCCCTGGGCGGCTACTACGCCACGTATCTGGCCGAACGCCATGACCTGAAGGCCGTGCTGATCAACCCGGCCGTGGCCCCGCACCGGCTGTTCGACGGCCAGCTCGGCCCGCAGACCAACTACTACAGCGGCGAGACCTGGGAACTGACCCTGGACCACGTTGCCGCCCTGGCGGAACTGGAAGTCCCCACGCCCACCGACGGCTCGCGCTACCAGGTGTGGCTGCAGACTGCCGACGAAACCCTCGATTACCGCGCCGCCGAGCGCTACTACCGGGCCGCTGCCTTGCGCATCGAGTCCGGTGGCGATCACAGCTTCCAGCGCTTCGTCAGCCATCTGCCGGCCCTGCTGGCCTTCGCCGGCGTGCCGTCCAGCCAGTGGCGCGACATCGACTTCTCCGCCTTTGAAGCCATCACCTCTTCGACTGATTAAGCAGGAACCCCATGGCCCAGCAGAACGCCTATAACGCAGACGCCATCGAGGTTCTCTCCGGCCTCGATCCGGTGCGCAAGCGCCCGGGCATGTACACCGACACCTCGCGCCCGAACCACCTGGCCCAGGAAGTCATCGACAACAGTGTCGACGAAGCCCTCGCCGGCCACGCCAAGAGCGTGCAGGTGATCCTCCACGAGGACAACTCGCTGGAGGTAATCGACGACGGCCGCGGCATGCCGGTGGACATCCACCCCGAAGAGGGCGTGCCCGGCGTCGAACTGATCCTCACCAAGCTGCACGCCGGCGGCAAGTTCTCCAACAAGAACTACCAGTTCTCCGGCGGCCTGCACGGCGTGGGCATCTCGGTGGTGAACGCGCTGTCGACGCTGGTCGAGGTGCGCGTCAAGCGCGACGGCAACGAATACCGCATGACCTTCGCCGACGGTTTCAAGTCCAGCGACCTGGAAGTCGTCGGCACCGTTGGCAAGCGCAATACCGGCACCAGCGTGCACTTCTGGCCGGACGCCAAGTACTTCGATTCGCACAAGTTCTCCGTCAGCCGCCTGAAACACGTGCTGAAGGCCAAGGCCGTGCTTTGCCCCGGCCTGCTGGTCAGCTTCGAGGACAAGGCCAGCGGCGAGCGCATCGAGTGGCACTACGAGGATGGCCTGCGTTCCTACCTGGTCGACTCGGTCTCCGAGCACCTGCGCCTGCCCGACGAGCCGTTCTGCGGGTCGCTGGCCGGCAACAAGGAAGCAGTGGACTGGGCCCTGCTGTGGCTGCCCGAGGGTGGCGAATCGCTGCAGGAAAGCTACGTCAACCTGATCCCCACTGCCCAGGGCGGCACCCACGTCAACGGCCTGCGCCAGGGCCTGCTGGACGCCATGCGCGAGTTCTGCGAATTCCGCAACCTGCTGCCGCGCGGCGTCAAGCTGGCGCCGGAAGATGTCTGGGAGCGCATCGCCTTCGTCCTCTCGATGAAGATGCAGGAGCCGCAGTTCTCCGGCCAGACCAAGGAGCGCCTGTCCTCCCGCGAGGCCGCCGCGTTCGTCTCCGGCGTGGTCAAGGACGCCTTCAGCCTGTGGCTCAATGCCCACCCTGAACTGGGCCTGCAACTGGCGGAGCTGGCCATCAGCAACGCCGGCCGCCGCCTCAAGGCGGGCAAGAAGGTCGAGCGCAAGAAGATCACCCAGGGCCCGGCGCTGCCCGGCAAGCTAGCCGACTGCGCAGGGCAGGACCCGATGCGCGCCGAGCTGTTCCTGGTGGAGGGTGACTCCGCCGGTGGCTCGGCCAAGCAGGCGCGCGACAAGGAATTCCAGGCGATCATGCCGCTGCGCGGGAAGATCCTGAACACCTGGGAAGTGGACGGCGGCGAAGTGCTCGCCAGCCAGGAAGTCCACGACATCGCCGTGGCCATCGGCGTCGATCCGGGCGCGGCCGACCTGACCCAGCTGCGCTACGGCAAGATCTGCATCCTCGCCGACGCCGACTCCGACGGCCTGCACATCGCCACCCTGCTGTGCGCGCTGTTCGTCCGCCACTTCCGCCCGCTGGTGGAAGCCGGCCACGTCTACGTCGCCATGCCGCCACTGTTCCGTATCGACCTGGGCAAGGAAGTCTTCTACGCCCTGGACGAAGCCGAGCGCGACGGCATCCTCGACCGCCTGGCCGCCGAGAAGCGCCGTGGCAAGCCGCAGGTCACCCGATTCAAGGGTCTGGGCGAGATGAACCCGCCGCAGCTGCGCGAAACCACCATGGACCCCAACACCCGCCGCCTCGTCCAGCTGACCCTGGAAGACGCCGAAGGCACCCTGGAAATCATGGACATGCTGCTGGCCAAGAAACGCGCCGGCGACCGCAAGTCGTGGCTGGAAACCAAGGGCAACCTGGCGGACTTCGCCTGATGCGCTGGCTGCTGGCCTGCTCCTGCCTGTTGACGAGCCTGTTCGTCGGCGCAGCGAGCGCTGCCCAGGTGCCCGAACAGGCGCCGAAGGCTGGCGCGCCGCTGGCTGCGCCCGTGGCTCCTGCGTCGCTGCAGTTCGTCGCCGAGCATCCGGTGGAGGGCATGCCCAGTGGCAACCTTTCCGGGCTCGCACTGTGCGGCAACGAGATGTGGACGGTGTCCGACCGCGACGACGACCGTATCTATCGACTGCTGATCGACGAAGCGCCGGGCAAGGCCTGGCAGGCCACCGCCGAACCCTTCGTGGTGCCGGGCGCCCCGGAAAGCGGGCTGTCCTGGGGCACCCGTGCGCGGGTCGCCGTCGGTGGGCTGTTGCGTGGTGGGGCCATGGACTTCGAAGGCATCAGCTGCGACCAGGCGGGCAACCGCTATGTGGTCAGCGAAGGCTACGCGGCCGTCCTGCTGCTTCCCGCCGTCGGCGAGCCGAGCTGGCTGCCGCTGCCGCAGAGCCTGCTGCGCCAGGCTCGCGCCAGCGGCCTGCTGATGGAGTTCAATGCGCTCTACGAAGGCATTGCCGTCAGCGCCGATGGCAAGCAGCTGTGGCTGGCCGCCGAGCGCCAGCGCCGTGGCCTGCTCAAGGTGCGCAACGAGAACGGCACCTGGAAGTGCGAAGGCAACTGCGTGATGCTCAGCGAGGGCGGTACGGCAATGCCGCCACCGGAACTGGGCAGCGAGCGCGCACTGCCGATCGATTTCTCCGATATCGCGTTGTTCAAGGACAAGCTGTTCACCCTGGAGCGCCTGGCGCACCAGATCTGCCGCCGTGACGCCAAGACCGGCGCGCAGGAGTTGTGCTGGTCCTTCGCCGCCGGTGCACTGGCCCCGGAGCGCCGCTACGACCTGCCTTATGGCGTGGCCGAGGCGTTGATCCTCGACGAGCAGGGCGCCTGGATCGGCCTGGACAACGGTGAACACGCCCGCGCCGACGGCGATGGCCGCCCCTACGTGCTGCGCTTCGCGGCGCCGGCCGGCGGCTGGCTTGGTGGCAAATGAACGACGCAGTCCCGGGCAAGCGGGTCGGCAAGGTCATGATGTTCCTCGCCTGGGGCGCGGGCATCCTGCTCGCCACCCACTATTTCGGCGCCTGGGAAACCCGTCAGCACAATCCCAACCCTCAACCGCAGTCGACTCGCGCCAATGGCGCCGTGGAAGTGCGGTTGGTGGGCAATCGCGCCGGCCACTATGTGGCCGACGGCCGGATCAATGGCGAGGCGGTGACCTTCATGCTCGACACTGGTGCTACCCAGGTAGCCCTGCCGCAGCGCCTGGCCGACCGGCTCGGCCTGCCGCGCGGGTTGCCGATCACCCTGGACACCGCCAACGGCCGCAGCCAGGGCTGGCGCACGCGCCTGCCCAACCTGCAGCTCGGCGACATCCGCCTCACCGATGTGCCGGCGCTGATCGCGCCGGGCATGGAAGGCGACGAGGTGCTGCTCGGCATGAGCGCACTCAGACAACTGGATTTCACCCAGCAGGACGGCACCCTGGTGCTGCGCCAGCGATCTACACCGTGAGGCACGCATGAGCGAAACCCTCGATCTGAGTCTGGAGGGCGTGGAGCGCCGGTCACTGGCCGACTTCACCGAACAGGCTTACCTGAACTATTCCATGTACGTGATCATGGACCGCGCCCTGCCGCACATCGGCGACGGCCTCAAGCCGGTACAGCGGCGAATCGTCTATGCCATGAGTGAACTGGGCCTGGACGCAGACTCCAAGCACAAGAAGTCGGCGCGTACCGTCGGCGACGTGCTGGGCAAGTACCATCCCCACGGCGACTCGGCGTGCTACGAAGCCATGGTGCTGATGGCCCAGCCGTTCTCCTACCGCTATCCGCTGGTGGACGGCCAGGGCAACTGGGGGGCGCCGGACGATCCCAAGTCCTTCGCCGCCATGCGTTACACCGAGGCCCGTCTGTCGCGCTACGCCGAAACCTTGCTCTCCGAACTGGGCCAGGGCACCGCGGACTGGGTGCCGAACTTCGACGGCACCCTGGACGAGCCGGCCGTGCTGCCGGCGCGCCTGCCCAACCTGCTGCTCAACGGCACCACCGGCATCGCCGTGGGCATGGCCACCGACATTCCGCCGCACAACCTGCGCGAAGTGGCCGCTGCCTGCGTGCACCTGCTGGATAACCCGGGCTCCACCGTCGCCGACCTGATCGATTTCGTCCCAGGCCCGGATTTCCCCACAGAGGCGGAAATCATCACCCCGCGCGCCGACCTGCAGAAAATCTACGAAACCGGCCGCGGCTCGGTGCGCATGCGCGCCGTGTACCGCGTCGAGGATGGCGATATCGTCGTCACCGCGCTGCCGCACCAGGTCTCCGGGGCCAAGGTGCTGGAGCAGATCGCCGGCCAGATGCAGGCCAAGAAGCTGCCGATGGTGGCCGACCTGCGTGATGAGTCGGACCATGAGAACCCCTGCCGCATCGTCATCATCCCGCGCTCCAACCGCGTGGATGCCGAAGAACTGATGACCCACCTGTTCGCCACCACCGACCTGGAAAGCTCGTATCGGGTGAACATGAACGTCATCGGCCTGGACGGCAAACCCCAGGTCAAGGACCTGCGCCAGGTGCTCAGCGAGTGGCTGACCTACCGCACCGACACCGTGCGCCGCCGCCTGCAGTTCCGCCTGGACAAGGTCGAGAAGCGCCTGCACCTGTTGGAAGGCTTGCTGGTTGCCTTCCTCAACCTCGACGAAGTCATCCACATCATCCGCACCGAGGACCAGCCCAAGCCGGTCCTCATGCAGCGCTTCGAGCTCTCCGAGCTGCAGGCCGACTACATCCTCGATACCCGCCTGCGTCAGTTGGCGCGCCTTGAAGAGATGAAGATCCGCGGCGAGCAGGACGAGCTGGCCAAGGAGCGCGCCAAGCTGCTGGCGATCCTGGGTTCCAACGCCAAGCTGCGCAAGCTGGTGCGCGACGAGC
The DNA here is from genome assembly GCF_001675465.2 of Pseudomonas sp. AU12215. Taxonomy (NCBI): domain Bacteria; kingdom Pseudomonadati; phylum Pseudomonadota; class Gammaproteobacteria; order Pseudomonadales; family Pseudomonadaceae; genus Pseudomonas; species Pseudomonas sp. AU12215. The sequence goes on along the minus strand of NZ_MACM02000141.1, from coordinate 395,177 downwards.
TGGTCGCCGACGCCGAGACCTACGGCGATGACCGCCGTTCGCCCATCGTCGAGCGTGCCGAAGCCCGCGCCCTGTCGGAAACCGAGCTGATGCCGACCGAGCCGGTCACCGTGGTGCTCTCGGAAAAAGGCTGGGTACGTTGCGCCAAGGGGCACGACATCGACGCCACCGGTCTGTCCTACAAAGCCGGAGACGGCTTCAAGGCCGCTGCGCCGGGCCGCTCGAACCAGTACGCGGTGTTCATCGATTCCACCGGCCGCAGCTATTCGCTGGCCGCCCACGGCCTGCCATCGGCCCGTGGCCAGGGTGAGCCGTTGACCGGCCGTCTGACGCCGCCGCCGGGCGCGTCCTTCGAGCGCGTGCTGCTGCCGGAGGACAATGCCCTGTACGTGCTGGCCTCCGACGCCGGCTACGGCTTCGTCGCCAAGGGCGAGGACATGCAGGCCAAGAACAAGGCCGGCAAGGCGCTGCTCAGCCTGCCCAATGGCGCGCAGGTCATGGCCCCGCGGCCGGTCAACGACCTGGAGCAGGACTGGATCGCCGCTGTCACCACCGAAGGCCGCCTGCTGCTGTTCAAGGTTTCCGACCTGCCGCAGCTGGCCAAGGGCAAGGGCAACAAGATCATCAGCGTGCCGGGCGACCGCGTGGCAAGCCGCGAGGAGTATCTCACCGACCTCGCTGTTCTTCCGACGGGCGCTACCCTGGTGCTGCAGGCCGGCAAGCGGACGCTTTCGCTCAAGGGTGACGATCTGGAGCACTACAAGGGCGAAAGGGGGCGTCGTGGCAACAAACTGCCGCGCGGTTTCCAGCGAGTGGACGCCTTGCTGGTAGAATCGCTGTCTCAGGATTGAAACGCGGTTCGATACATTCTGCCTCTGGAGCTGAGGCGCCGGTTGAGGGATGATACGTCCCTTTGGCTACTGGCGCCTCGGCGCGTTGCCTGAAGCCATAGTGAAATTTGTTGGAAGTAGCGCCGATTTTCGGCGAATGACGGTGAACCAGATGAGCGCTTGGCGCGTCTTGGCCTTATTTTCCCTCGTCAGCCTCCTTGGGCTGACGGGCTGTACAGTGAACCGACCGACCCAGTTGTACCAACTGGACGCGGGCGCGGTTCCTGTTCCGACCCGTGACAACGGCGTCGCGGTTCTGCTCGGCCCGGTGTCCCTGGCCGATTACCTGAAGCGCGAGACCATGGTCCAGCGCCAGGCCGACGGTATCCTCAACCTGTCGACTGAAGCCCGCTGGGCTGGCAGCCTGGAAACCAACGTCAGCCAGCAGCTGATGCGCCTGCTGTCGGGCGAGCTGGACAGCACCCGTCTGGCGCTGTTCCCGGAGAAGCCCGGTTTCACTCCGCAGGTGCAGGTCATGCTGACCATCAGTCGCCTGGATTCCGGCCCCAAGGAGCCGGCGGTGCTGGAGGCGCGCTGGCGTCTGCTCGACCCGAAGGGTGAGCTGCGTGACAGCCGCGTCTTCCGCGAGGAAGAAGCGCATTCTGGCAGCGTGCAGGACCAGGTGCGTGCCCAGGGCGACCTGCTGCGCAAGCTGTCCGCGCAGCTCGCTCGCGACGTACGTCCGGTCGCCGCCGCGGTTGCCGAACAGCAGGCGGCGCCGCCGCGCAAGCCGCAGGTAGCCAATACCGAGCAGGTGGCCAAGCCCAAGGTGGAGGGGCCGAAGATCCCGCTGGTGGTGCCGATCCGCACTGACGTCGAGGTCTACCGCTTCTAAGCCGGCACTGCTCGGCGCGAAATTCCACGGCCCGCAGAGTTTGGCTTTGCGGGCCGTTTTGCATCTGCCGTGGCCGGTTTTGACATCTTCTTGACGGCCCCTGTGGTATCTACGGGCGCTTGTGCAGGCTATTGGCGCCCGGACGTTTCCGCGCGGAGCCTGCGAGAGACTCAAGCGTGTCGTCATTCCCTCCTACGTCCGGTATTCAGGCAGATTCCGCCCTGAGTCGTCAGACGCTTTGCGTCATGCTGGCGACTCTGGTGCTGTTCCTGCTCGGTGTACACGGTGACGCCTTCGTTGGCTTCGACTCGCGCTTCGTGCTGTTCGCCCGCGAAATGCTGCGCCATGGGCCCAGCTGGTTCCCGACCACCTACGGCGCACCCTACCCGGACTATCCGGCTACCTCCACCCTCCTGACCTACCTGCTCTCGCTACCGCTGGGGCGGGTCACCGAGCTCACCGCCTGGCTGCCCACCGCGGTAGCGGCGGCCGTCTGCGCCGGCATGGTGTATCGCCTGGTGGCTCCGTTCTCGCGCTCCTGGGCGCTGGTCAGCCTGGCGATGCTGCTGCTGACGGCCACCTTCGTCAGCGAGACCCGGGCCGTGTCCCTCGACCTGATGGTCGCTGCCGTAGGGCTGCTGGCCTTCTACCGGGCGTTTCAGGCCGAGCGCCATGGCGTGCCGGGCCTGCTGCTGCGCCTGCTGCCACTGCTGTTCATCGGTTTTGCCCTGCGTGGCCCGCTGGGGTTGGTGGTGCCGGCCGGCATGGTGTGCAGCCAGTTGCTGCTGGACCGGCGCTGGAAGGCTCTGGTTGCCTTCTCGGCAAGCGCGCTGGTCCTGCTGATGCTCTGCGTGCTCGCGCTGATTGCCCTGGCGCGCTCCACCGGCGGAGAGGAGTTTGTCCAGGATGTCCTGCGGATGCAGGTGATCGGCCGTCTGGACGGCTCCGCTGGCTCCAGCGATGCCCTGTATTACTTCCGCAGTTCGCTGGGCAACTACGCCCTGGCCTTCCCGCTGGCGTTGCCGGCGCTGGCGCTGCTCTGGCAACGGCGCCGCGAGCCGGCGTTCCGCCTGGTGGCGGGTTGTGCCCTGGCGGCGCTGGTGGTCATGGTCGGCCTGTCGGTACCGCAGGCCAAGAAGGCCCGCTACATCGTTGCCCTGGCGCCGCTGGCGGCCATTGTCGCCGGTTATCCCTTCATGGTTGTCGGCAGCCGTCTGGCGCAGGTGCTGCGTGGCGTACTGCGCGTGCTATGGCTCGCCTTGCCGGCCTTGCTGCTGGCCGGGTTGTGGCTGGCCTGGAAACGCTACCCACAGGAACTTGCCGCCCTGGGCTGGCGCCTGCCGGCCTGCATCGTGGTGCTTGCCGCGCTGCTGGTGCTGGGCGCACTGCGCTGGCGGCGGCCGGCGGCACTGGCCCTGGGGGCGGCGCTGGCACTGTGGGCAAGCTACATTCTGGTCTTCGAGCCGGTGGAGCATCGCCTGTACGACAGCCAGGCGTTCTCCCGCGAGCTGGTCCTGCAGCTCGATGCGCAGCCTGCGCCCCTGGCGCTCTATGGCATGGCTCCGGACGCGCGGGCGATCAAGCTGATGGTCAATCTCGACCGTGACCTGCAGCCGCTGTTCCTCGACCGCCCGGAGCAGTTGGCTGCCCAGCGCGGCCCGCTGTACCTGATGATCCAGGCGCGCGATGCCGAGCGTATCGCCGCCTCCCTGCCCACGGCCCCGGAGCAGTTGTTCGAGGGCCGCTTCGACAATGACACCTATCGCCTGCTGCGCCTCCCCGGAGTGGGCTCCAATCCGTGATGAAAGTACTGACATCCCTTCTTGCCTGCTGTCTGCTGCTGGTCGGCTGCGACGATTCCGATACCCAGGATGTGGTCGAGCGGGACCAGGCATTCTTCCGCCAGCATCCGCTACCGCCTCTGGAAATCATCTCCGGCGGTGGCAGCTTCGTGCTGCCGCTGCTGCCCGACACCCAGTTCTACGCGGAGAACAACCACCGCCAGCGCCACCTGTTCCGCAGCGAGCAGCGCTTTCCCGGCTTGCCGTACCAGCCGGCGCTGGCGTTCTTCGCCCAGACGTTCTGGCTGGCCAAGCACGCCGAGGTTCTCCAGGTGCCGCTGGTGGTGCACCTGGGGGATGTGGTGGAGAACGCCGGCGTCGCCACCCAATGGCAGACCGCCAGCGGTGCCATGCGTACGCTGGAGGAGCGCGGCGTGCCCTACAGCATCGCCACGGGCGAACGCGACGTGCATGAGGAGGCCAGTAGCGATGACCGCCGATCGTTCCTTGACCGCTTCGCTGACCACTTCGGACCTCAGCGCGCGGCCTGGCAGAGTACCTATGTCGGCAGCGATCCCAGGGGGCTGAGCCAGGTGCACCTGTTCCAGCGCTATGGGCAGTCGTTCCTGCTGCTGGCGCTGGACTGGAACCCTTCTGAAGCCACCCTGGTGTGGGCGCAGAGCGTCATCGACGAGCATCCCCATGTGCCGGTGATTCTCGCGTCCCACAGCATCCTGCGGCGCACCGACAAGGGCGTGGCGGAGCTGTCCCGCGAGGACAATGCCAGTGGCGTGCTGCTCTGGGATCGGCTGATCCGTCGCAACGACCAGGTGTTCCTCACTCTGAACGCGCACACCGATGGCGCTGTGCACACCCGACTGCTCAACGACCGGGGGCACAGCGTCGATATGGTGATGGTCGACTACCAGCACCAGTACCTCGGCGGCAACGGGCTGCTGCAGTTGCTGGAGCTGGACTTGCGGCGCAATCGTCTCGCGGCGTTGACGCTGTCGCCGTGGGTACTCTGGAAGCGCCAGGTCTATCCGCAGGCCTACAAGCCCTGCGATACGTTGCAGGCGCTGCACGATTGCGACCAGCTGATGCCGGAAGATTCGCCCGGCTGGGACAACCGCTTTCAGCTGGAACTCGATTACCAGGCACGGTTCAGCAGTTTCCAGGGCTACAGTGCGCAGTTGCCGTTGCAGGGTGAGCAGGCCTCGCTGCTGGACCAGCTCCAGGCGCAGCTCGGCAAACGCTGAGTCAGGCGTCCCCGCGCAGCAGGCGGCGTACTCCAATGCCGGCCAGCGCCATGCCCAGGCAAGGCAGCCAGACCCAGCGCGCCTCGGAGAGCAGTACTTCCAGGCCGCGCGGGCTGAGGAAGCGCGACAGGCCGATGGGCGAGACCTCGATCGGGTGCAGGGGCAGGAAGTAGCGCTGCTCGCTCCACGGCCAGAACCAGGCGACGCCCAGTCCTCCGTCGGTCATCGCATCCAGCACGCTATGGGAGGCGGTTGCCAGGCCGATCCACAGGCCGGCTTTCAGCGGGCCGCTGCCCAGCAGGCGGCAGCACAGCGCCCCAAGCACACCCAGGCACGCCGCGAACAGCAGGGAATGGCTGAAGCCTCGATGACCGAAGGCGTCGTGGTAGGCAATGCCCAGCTTGAAGGCCAGCACATCGAGGTCGGGTAGGCACGCGGCGAGCATGCCGGCCAGCAGCAGGCGCGGCCCGATGGCGCGCGAGCCGAGCGCGAGGCCCAAGGCCAGCACAGGCAAGGGATGGGTGAGCAGGGTGGTCATGGAATCCGTTCCACGTGGGGCCGGGCGGCCCCCTCTCTTTCTATTGGGGGTCAGCTGGTGCGCAGGGCGCGCATGCGCGAGAGCTGGCGTTCCAGCATGGATGGGTAGGGCTCTTTCAGCCATTCCACGCAGCAGGCGTTTTCCGGGCTGGCGATGGGGCGGATGCGTGCCCGCTCGCGGACCTTCTCGTCGTCGCCGATGGATTTTTCCACCAGCAGCAGGTTGCGGCTGTGCTGGCTGAGGGCCAGGGCGTCCTGGGCAGAGGAATCCTGCAGCAGGTCGGCCTGTTCGAGGTCGGCGACGTCTTCGCCCAGCACCAGGCCCAGTTGCAGCTGCAGGGTGATGCCGCTGTCGGCCACCTCGATCTGCAGGGCATGGCCCAGGGCGCGCATCAGCTCGCCGCAGCACAGTGCGTTGGTGAGGAATTCCTCGTCCTGGTCGCGGCTGTGGAAAAGGATCAGGCTGCCGCCGTCGCTGAGGGTGTAGAGCGTACCCTTGTACAGGCGCGCGGCTTGCTCCAGGCAGTCGCGGTAGCGTTCCAGCAGGTCCACCAGGCGTGCACGCGGCAGGCGGCGCAGCTGTTCCTGGGCGCCCAGTTGCACGGCCAGCACAGCGCTGGTGCCGGCGGAAATCGGCTCCGGCTCGGCTTCAGGCTCTTCTTCCTCGACGCCGATTTCGTCCTCGGCTTCCTCTTCCGCCACGGTCTCGAACTCTTCCTCGGGGAAGTCGTCGTCAGCATTGGCCTTGCGGCGCGCGGCGGGGGCGAGCAGCTCGTCGTCGGAGAAAATGTTTTCGTCGAACTCGTGTTCGTCTGCGGGGCCCGTTGCTTCCAGCGACGGCTCTTTGGCCGCGGGCTTGCCGACCTTGGCAGGCGCTTTCGGGCGCGGCGCGGGAGCGCTGGCCAGCGGTTCGGGAGCTGGCGGTTTCTCGGGCACCAGGCGCGCCTGCAACTGGCGGGCAAGGTCGCCGATCTCGTTCTGCAGGCCGGCGCCTGGAGCGGGGTCGTCCGGGTCGCGCAGCCAGACACGAAGCTGTAACAACGGTGTGGAAATCTGCCGCCCCAGACGCAGGCCGAAGGTCAGGGTGAGCAGCAGCAGGATCAGGCTGATCAGCCCCATGCTCTGCAGGCTGACGGTCATCGGTTGCTCGAACTGGTGCATGTCGAGGCTGATGCGCAGGTGGCCGGCGATCACTTCCTGGAAGGTGATCGGCGTGGAGTACAGGCCCTCGGCATCGCCCAGCAGGCCCTGCTTGGGCCGCGTGCCGGACTCGGCGAGGATGCGGTTGTCCACGCTGTAGATGGCGGCGTGGGCCACCAGCGGGTTCTTGGTCAGGTTGTTGAGCAGCACGTTGAGGCTGAGGATGTCGTTGGACACCAGCAACTCGGTGGCCGACTGCGCGGTCTGTGTCGTCAGGCTCTGGCCGAGGGCGTCGGCCTGCTGCTGCATGGCCTGCTTGAACTGCATGCCCATCACCCAGGCGTAGATCACCAGGGCAGCGGCCACCAGCAGCAGGCTGTGGATGGCGATGCGCAGGGCGATCGGCACGCGGCGCTGGCGCAGGGCATGGAAGAGCAGCAGGAAGAAATTGTCGGGCTTGACGGAGGTGGGCCGGGTCACAGCGGGCTCGGTCTTCTCTAGGGCAGATGCGGGGCAGTATAACGAGGCCCTACCGAGGGGCAAAGCGCCGCAGGGCCCGTCAACTCGAACCGGGCCGGAATGACCCGGGGAACTCGCCGTTAATCCGATCGACGGCGCCGGCCCCGAACGGGCGAGCGGAGCATCCGCGGACGGTGAAAGCAGGTAGAATGTCTGCCTTTTTTCCATGGCGGAGACAGCGCCTTGCGCGAGATCGTCCTGATCAACATCACCGGGGAAGACCGCCCCGGCCTCACCGCAGCCATCACCGGCGTCCTGGCGCAGGGTGGCGTGAACATCCTCGATATCGGCCAGGCGGTGATTCACGACACGCTGTCCTTCGGCATCCTCGTGGAAATCCCGGACAACGAGCGCGCTTCGTCAGTGCTCAAGGATGTGCTGTTCACGGCCTACGAGCTGGACCAGCAGGTGCGCTTCACACCGGTCTCCGAGGACGATTACCGGCAGTGGGTCGGTGGCCAGGGCAAGCCGCGCCACATTGTCACCCTGCTGACTCGCCGGGTGACCGCCGAGCAGTTGCAGCGGGTCAGCTCGATCACTGCCAAGTACGGCCTGAACATCGACCAGATCGATCGCCTGTCCGGACGTATGCCGCTGGACATGCCGGCGGACCAGGGCAAGGGCTGCATCGAGTTCTCCGTGCGCGGCGAGCCCGCGGATCCGGCAGCCCTGCGCGCCGAGTTCCTCAGCGTGGCCCAGGAGCTGAACGTCGACATCGCCTTCCAGCAGGACTCGGTGTTCCGCCGCAACCGTCGCCTGGCGGTGTTCGACATGGACTCGACGCTGATCGAGGCCGAGGTCATCGACGAGCTGGCCAAGGCGGCCGGCGTGGGCGAGCAGGTTTCCGAAATCACCGAGCGCGCCATGCGCGGCGAGCTGGACTTCCGCGCCAGCTTCAAGGAGCGCCTGGCGTTGCTGCAGGGGCTCTCCGAGGATGTGCTGGAAGAGATCGGCGCTTCGCTGCGCCTGACCGAAGGTGCCGAAACCCTGTTCGCCGAGCTCAAACGCCTGGGCTACAAGACGGCCATCCTCTCCGGCGGCTTCAGTTATTTCGCCAAGCAGCTGCAGGCCAAGCTGGGCATCGACTATGTGTTCGCCAACGAATTGCAGATCGTCGACGGCAAGCTGACCGGCGTGGCCATCGAGCCCATCGTTGACGCCCAGCGCAAGGCCGACCTGCTGCGCGAACTGGCGGCGAAGGAAGGCCTGCAGCTGGAACAGACGATTGCCGTGGGCGATGGCGCCAACGACCTGCCGATGCTCGGCCTGGCCGGCCTGGGCGTGGCCTTCCGCGCCAAGCCACTGGTCAAGCAGTCGGCCAAGCAGGCGATCTCCACCCTGGGGCTGGACGGCATCCTCTACCTGCTCGGCTTCCGTGATCGCGAAGGTGTGGACGGACTCTGATTTGCCGCAGCATGAAAAAGCCGCCTCGATGGGCGGCTTTTTTATGGGCTTCCGGCTGCTTTTTGTAGGTTCCGTTCCGGGTTACTCGTCCGAGGCGAAGTCGTAGTCCATCGCCTGGCTCGGGCCCTGCAGGTAGCGGCCCTGGATGTAGTTGGCGCCGGCCTGCCACAGGGTGGCCAGGGCGGTGGCGCTTTCCACCATGGGGACGATGGTCAGCTTGGCCTGGGCGTGCAGGCTGGCCATCAGGGTCTTGAGGTTTTCCTGGTTCTCCGCCGTGTTCAGGTCCTGCACATAGGAGCCGTCGACCTTCACGAAGTCGACGTTCATGTGCTTGAGCGTGTTGAACGGGTTGAGTGCGCAACCGAACTGGCACAGGGCGATCTGGCAATGCAGTTCCGCCAGGCCCTGGCTGAGCACCTTGGCCTGGCGCAGGTAGGCGATGGCGTCCGGTTCGCTGATCTGGACGATCAGCGCATCGGCCGGCAGGCGCGAGGCCTTCAGCGCCACGCTCAGCCACGGCAGCAGTTCGGGGTCCTGCAGGCTGGGGCCGGAGAGGTGCACGAAGAGCTTGGTCTCGTGACCCTTGGCGCGGTGTTCGGAGAGCAGCTTGATGGAGTTGAGCAGCACCCAGCGGTCGATCTTCTCGGCCAGGCCGCTGGCCTTGGCGGCGTTGAGGAAATCTGCCGGCGGTACTTCCTCGCCCTGCGGGTTGAGCAGGCGCAGCAGTACTTCGTAGTGCTCGTGGGTATCTCCACGCAGGCTGATGATCGGCTGGAACAGCAGGCGGAAGCTGTTCTGCTCCAGCGCCTGGCGGATGATCGCGACGATGTCGCCACGGTAGGCGGCAGCGGCGAGTTCATCGGCCGGGTTGTAGATCTTCAGGCCGTTGCCGTCCTTCTGTGCGACGTCGTCGGCGCCACGGTGGGCGCGCTCGATGACTTCCTGGGCGCGGGTGGTCTTCTCGTCCAGCCCGGCGGTGCCGATGGACAGGGTGACCTGTGCGGTGCGGCCATGGATGTCGAACAGGTGGCCTTCGACCTTCTTCAGCAGCGCGTTGAAGCGCGGCGCCGATTGTTCCGGGGTTTCGCCCTGCAGCAGCACGGCGAACACATCGTCGCCCAGGCGGGCCAGTTGCGCCTGCTCCGGGAACTGCCCGCGCAGCAGGTTGCCCAGGTCCGCCAGCAGCAGGTCGATGCTGGCAACGCCGAGGTCGAGCTGGAGGGTCTGGGCGCGATCCAGCAGCATGTAGGCGAAGGTCGCCGGCTGGCCGGCGGTTACCGCACGCTCCACGGCGCTGTCCATCAGGTCGAGGAAGTGGGCGCGGTTGAACAGGCCGGTGACCAGGTCCTGACTGCTGACTTCGCGCAGTTTTTCCTCGAGTTGGGCGTTGTCCGATTCGGCGCGTATCACCACCTGGATGCAGGGTTCGCCGTCATAGGTGGCCGGCGAGAAGGTCATGCGCGCGGCGAAGGCCTGGCCATCGCTGCGGATGCCGCTGCAGGCCAGGTCGGCGTTGTCCTCGGTGCTTTCCTTGGTGAGATGGTAACCCTTGAGGAAGTCCTTGAAGTTGGCCTGGTCGCAGCCGGCGATCAGGTCGATCATCGGCATGCCTTCCAGCTCCTCGGCATCCTCGTAGCCGAACAGGCCGACGTAGGCCCGGTTGGCGTAGATGTGCATGCCGTCGTGGACGTAGGTGATGGCGTCCACCGAGCTGTCCAGCAGCAACTGGCAACGTTTCTCTGCTTCACGCAGCGCGACTTCGGCGGAGCGGCGGGCGCGGCGCTCCTCGAGGTTGGCCAGCTCGCGGTTGGCGACCAGGATCAGCCGCTCGTCCTCGCCTTGCGGCAGGGCATCCTGCGCGCCGAGGGCCAGGGCCTCGGTGACGGCGTCGGAGTCGTTGCCGCTGACCAACTGGATAAAGGGAATGTCCTTGGCCTGGCGGCGAATGCTGCCCAGCGCTTCGCTCGGGTCCAGCGCCTCGGCCTCGGGGGCGGCGATCAGCAGGTCCCAGCCCTGGGGCAGGATGTCCGTCAGGTCGTCGCTGGAGGTGATGCGGTGGACGCGGGTCGCGCGACCGGCATTGCGAAACAGGCTGACCAGGCGCTCGGCTTCGTTCTGCGAGTCTTCCAGGATCAGCAGGCGGATGGTTTTCTTTTCATTGGCCATGAGGAAGGCTGCTTATACCGCGCTGGACGGCAGCAAATTGGCGACGAATGGGAATTCTCCGGAATCTACAGAGACTTCCATAGTGAGTCAAAGTCTTCCTCCCCGCCAGCACCTCGAGCATTCGGTGCTGTGATGGGCTTATCGCTCGACGGGCCGGCAGCATCCTGCGCCTGGTATTCGAACTGGGTGAAGCTGGCGGTGGCGGTGACCTTGCGGGTCAACGTGGCACGTCGTTCGTCACCCTGCAGGTTGAGCTGCACGCGGTTGCCTTCCTGGAAGGGCAGGCGAGGAGTAATGACGGTCGCCGGGCGGGAGATGGCGGCGATTTCCGGCAGCAGCAGCGCCCGCAGGTACTGGCTGCCCTGTTCGGTCTTGCGCAGCAGTTGCAGGCCGCAGGGCTGGGCGAGCGGGGCGATCAGCTCAATGCCCATCTGCGTGCCGCCGCCGCGGACCTGGCGGATCCAGCGCACCACCGCGACGCTCCAGCTGTGCTCCGGGGTGTCCTGGATACCGAGCAGTTCGCCGGCCTGCAACTGGCTGGGAATTTCCTTTGGCCAGGTCAGGCAGTAGCCACCGGGGCTGTGGTTGACGATGGCCAGGTTGAAGACTGGATAGTCGTCGCGCGGATTTTCCGGTGCGGCGCCAACGCCCGTGTCGTCGACGGTGCGTGGCGCGGTGTATTCGATTTCCTCCAGCGGCATGCCGGGCTGCCAGTCGTTGAGTTTCTGCGCATCGAAGGCGCCGGACCAGGCGTCGTTGACCTCTGCCTTGAAGCTGGGCACCTGTTCCTGCACCTGGATCTTCAGGACGTCGGCAAAGCTGCGACGGCCGGCGAGGAAATAGTGCAGGGCGCTCATGCCGATACAGAGGGTCAAATGACCCTGGCCGGGCGTACGGTTGAAGGTGCGTTCGGCGATGTCGCCCCAGGCGGCGGCGAGGTGCTGCAGCAGATCGATGCTGACGCCGTCCGGGACTTTCAGGCGCGCCTTGGCGCGATCCTCGGCCGGCAGCAGGAGGTATTCGCGGATCAGGTCCACCAGCGGCTGCGGGTCGATGCCCAGCGCGCCGGTGAGATCGCTTTCCTTGAACAGCGTGCGATAGCGCGGCGGGCCATCCACCTGCGGCACCACCACGAACAGGGTGGAAGGCGCGTCGGCGGCCTGCACTCTGATCTGCGCCGCCCAGCCTTCGAGCACTTCGGCGACGCGTGCGATGTTGTTCTGGCGCATCTGGTTGCAGCGCGCAGAGCCGAGCATCAGCGCAGTCACATAGGCGTGCTCGATGGACAGCCCCTGGGACTGGCGGGCGAGCGCATCGCGCACCGGCGTGTGCTGCAAGCCGTGCCGACGAGCGAGCTGGTAGAGCTGGTGGAGTTCCAGCCAGAGGTTTTCCGGCACCGGGCAGTACAGCTGGGACGCTCGTACCAGCGGCCCGCAGAGGCTGCGGATGGCGCGCTGGGTGGCCGCGGTCATCACCTGGGCGCGTTCGCGGGTGAAGCGCGAGGCTTCGCGTACGACAATCAGCTTGTAGCCGATGGCCAGATGGTTCTGCAGCGCCTGGCAGAGGTTGGCGACCTTGCGCGGGCGCTCGTCCAGGACGATGGATTGGTTGAGGAAGTGCCGCTCCAGGTTGTGGCAGACGAAGTGGACTTCCGGGCGGAACAGTTCCAGTAATTGCAGGCGAGTCTCGACCGGCAGTTTGAGCTGGTTGAGTTCGATCAGCCCCTGGTAGAGCTGACGAGCCGTTTCCCCGAGATTGGCCTTGGGCAGGTGATCCAGCCAGTTTTTCAGCTCGCGCGCATTGGCGTTGCAGAAGCTCAGGCTCTCGTGCGTTGGTGTGGGGACACGTAGAAACTGCTGGGGACTGTTGTCCATGGTGAGAGTCGATTCTCCACAACCCGGCTCGTTGTACGAACCAGTTGTTCATAACTGTCGGCTTTTTCCGAACTCTAGCAGCATCCGCCGCCCGCCGCAGCCCATCGCCCGGATGGTGCGCGGACAGGTCACGGCCGAGGGGATTGCCCCTTGATCTGACGTTGCAGGGCGTCCTTCGCCGAGTCCTGCGCCGTGCTGCGCACCCAGCCGTCGCCCTGGGCCGTCACCGGGTAGGCCGCCCAGTCGAGCAGGTCCTGACGGCGGCAGACGCCAGTGTTGCCTTTGCCGGCGCCGGCGACCACCTTGTAGACCAGCTGATCCTGGCGGCTGCGCTTGTCCGGGTGGTCGTCGATCACCTGGCGCACGGCCCAGGCGTTGCCGCTCAGGGCGTTGCTGTAGCTGGCGCCGAGCAGGATGTCTTCGGGCGTCAGGCGCTGCGCCTGGGCGTGTTCCTGGGCCAGCTGGAGAATCTTCAGCAGGTCGTCGAACTGCACGTCGATGTACGAATCCATCTTGCGCAGCGCGTGATACAGGTCCTCCGGTGCCGGCCCCGCGGGCAGCTTCGGCGTGACTGGCAGGCGTGCCAGCGGTGCGGGGTAGCGGCGCCAGGCGAACAGGCCGTTGAAGGCCAGCGCGACGGCGAGGATCAGCACGACGTTGAGCAGCACCGGGCTGAGCACGTAGTGGAAGCCCAGGGCCGTGATGGCCGGACCGCCGGATACTGCCGCCAGTGCCGTGGCGCCGCCCGGGGGGTGGATGCAGCGGGCGTAGTGCATGACCAGGATTGCAGCGCCCACCGCGAGGGCGGGGGTGAAGGCCTGGCCGGGGAGGAGCTTCTGGCAGATCACCCCGACGCAGGCCGAGAGGACCTGGCCGCCGAGAACAGCCCAGGGCTGCGAGAGCACGCCATGAGGTACAGCGAACAGCAGCACGGCGCTGGCGCCCATGGAGGCGACGACCCAGATGGCCGCTTCGCTGGGTAGCACCCAGTGGGTGACGGCGTAGATGGCGGCGATGCCGCACAGCGCTCCGGTTGCGGAGAGCCACTTTTCAAGATGGCTGGTGGCATTGGCACGCCAGCCCATCAGGTGCAGGAAGCGTTTCATGGCAGGGAACTGGCACGATGAGGCGAAAAGCAGTGGTGGGCGGCTCGTTGGCCGCCCGCCTTATGGACAGCGGACCTCAGCCCTGGCGTGCGCCACCCAGGCGCTCGCCCATGCGCACGGCGCTGGTGGCGGCGAGGTTTTGCGCCCAGCTCACCTGCTCGGGACCGAACAGCACGATGGCGGTCGAACCCAGCTTGAAGCGGCCCAGCTCGGCGCCTTTCTCCAGGTGGATCGGCGCACGGGAGGCTTCGTCGTAGGAGAACGATTTCAGCTCACGCTTGGGCGGCGTGACCAGGCCGGCCCAGACGGTCTCGATGGAAGCGACGATCATCGCGCCGACCAGCACCACGGCCATTGGCCCGCGCTCGGTGTCGAAGATGCACACCACGCGCTCGTTGCGGGCGAAGAGTTCCGGCACCTGCTCGGCGGTCAGCTGGTTTACCGAGAACAGGCGGCCCGGCACGTAGACCATCTCGCGCAGGGTGCCGGCCAGCGGCATGTGCACGCGGTGGTAGTCCTTGGGCGACAGGTAGACGGTGGCGAAGTCGCCGCCCATGAAGGGCGCGGCGCGCTCGGCGTCGCCGCCCAGCAGTTCCATCAGGCTGTAGCTGTGGCCCTTGGCCTGGAACACGCGGCCATGCTCGATCGGGCCGAGCTGGCTGATGGCGCCGTCGGCGGGGCAGAGCACCGCGCCTGCGCTTTCGTCCAGCGGACGCGCGCCCTCTTTCAGGGCGCGGGTGAAGAAGGCGTTGAAGTGTTCATAGGCGCGCAGGTCCTCGACCTGGGCTTCGCGCATATCCACCTGGTAGCGACGGGCGAACCAGGGAATCAGGCGGTCCTTGAACCAGGGCGCGCGGCATTCGGCGGCGCAGCCGATCAGGCGCGACAGCAGGTGATGCGGCAGCAGGTACTGGCTGAGGATGAACAGACGATCTTTGAACGACATTCCTTAAACCTCTACGGGGGTGTCGGGATGGTTGCCCCATTCCGACCAGGAACCGGCATAGCCCTTGACCCGCGGATAGCCGAGGGCCTTGGCCACCAGGTAGGTGAAGCCGGAGCGGTGGTGGGTCTGGCAGTGGGTGATCACTTCCTTGTCCTTGGTGATGCCCAGGTCCTCGAGGATCTGCGGCATATCGGTGCGGATGCGCAGCGCGCGGGCCGGATCCATGCCGGCGGTCCATTCGAAATTGACCGCGCCGGGCACGTGGCCGGCCTTGGCGGCGAGAACCTTCTGGCCGCTGTACTCGCTGGGGTTGCGGGCGTCCCAGACGGCCAGGTCGGCTGCGCCCAGGCGGCTCTGCAGGTACTCGCGGGTGGCGGTCGGCTCGTCGTGCAGGGTCAGCGGCAGCGGGCCGCCGACCGGCGCCGGAACGTCCTCGCTCAAGGGCAGGCCGTCGGCAAGCCAGGCGTGCAGGCCGCCGTCGACGTAGTGGTAGTTGCCGTGGTCGATCACATCCAGTAACCAGATGAAGCGACCGGCCCAGCCGCCGCCTTCGTCGTCATAGACCACGTAGACGGCATCGGGGTGGTGGCCCAATTCGCCGAACAGCGCTTCCAGGTCGGCCTTGGCCGGCAGCAGGCCCGGGGCCGGCGTGCCGCCCATCTGGGTGCGCGCAGGAGCGACGAAACGGGCGCCGGGGATGTGGCCCTGGGCGTAGCGCGCGGCGCTGGTCAGGTCTACCAGGATCAGTTCCGGAGCATCGAGACGGCTGGCGAGGTCAGCCGGTTCGATCACCAGGGGCAGGGCGGAGAAGGCGGACATGGCGGAGACTCCCGGCGAAAAGGGTGGGGGAGGCAACGTGAGCGCGCGCCCTGGGCTACCCCGTGAGGGCGGTTAGTTTAAAGGGCAGAAGGCGGGGAGCAAACCTTTCCCGGATCACGAGCCCCGCGCCATCTGCTTCACCGCGTGCTCGATGCACTGCACGGTGCGGCCGAAGGCCTGCGCGTGCAGGTCTGCCAGCGGCTGCCCGAGGCGGTCGCAGACGACCAGCATGACCACCCGCGCGCCATTGCCCAGCGAGCGCAGCAGCAGATGTTCACTGGGTAGCAGCGCCTTCAGCGAGCCGGGAATCAGCGCCGAGAACTCGGCCATGTTGGTCGGGCTCAGGCGCAGTTGTCCGGGTTGTTGCAGGAGTTTGCGCAGCACCGGGCTGGCGGCGACTTCCAGCTTGAACTCGCCGATCTCGCCGTCCAGGCCGAAGTGGCGGCGCGCCTGCAACCAGCTGCCGCCCTTGTCGGCCAGCAGGATCATCCCGCGTTGCAGCCCGCAGGCCTGCAAGGCAGCCGTGGCACAGTCGAGCAGTTGCACGGCGTTGCCGAACGGGCTGGGCGTCTGCATCAGGCGGGTGCAGTGCTGACGCCATTCGACGAGGGTGTCCGGCGCCTTGGCCGGCTCCTCGGCCTTCGGCCCGTTGAGCCAGCGGCGCGCATCCCAGGGCCAGAGCAACGCCTGCGCCGGGTGCCAGAGCAGCGGGCGGGCGTGGCGGCGGGCGCTCTGCGCGGCGAGGCCGTGGACGGTCTGCTGCAATTCTTCCAGCGGCATCTGCAGATAGAGGCTGGTCAGGCGCTGCCAGCGCAGCATGTGCACGCCCCCCCAGGACTGGTGTGCGGCCATGGCGATGCTGTTGGCCAGGAGGATGGTGTTGGCCGGGCGGGTCAGCCAGCGTTGCAGTTCCGGATCGGCGTCCAGGCGCTGCTGCTGGCCCAGCGGCTCGTGTTCGGTGTGGGCGACGTGCAGGGCGCGCACCAGCAGGCGCTTGTCGTCGCTGAGCAGGGCGTAGCCCTGGCCGACCCAGTCCGGCAGCCGCCAACTGTCGGCCAGCGCGCGGCACAAGGGCAGCAGGGGAGTGCCGAGCAACTCCTCTTCGACTTCGCTGCTGCAGCGGCCCAGGCCGTAGACCTGGCGCTGCCAGCTCTCCATCAGCTCCGGTTTCGCGGTGGCCAGCGCCCACAGCGGCGCAAGGGTGAACAGGCTGCCCCAGTGGATTTCCTGCCAGAGTCGCGCCAGGCGGTTGGCGAACAGGCCGCTGGCCTGCTGCATGGCATGGCGGCTGATCAGCAGCAGTTGGCTCAGGGCTCGCGGCATCTGCGTCTCGGGCATCGCGGGCAGGCTGTCGAGCAATTGAGTGACGCGGGACAAGCCCAGGCGGTTGAGGGCGACCTCCAGGCTTTCCGCCGGATTGTCCCTGGCGCTCTGTGCGCGGTTGGCTTCGCGCAGGATGGCAAAGGCCAGGGTCGGCGCGTCCTGCAGCAGTTCGGCGATATCGCGGATCGAGCGGCGGCTGTCGTTCAGCGCCCGGCGAATGTCATCGCGCTGTTCCAGCGGAACGGGCAAAGGCAGGTCTTCCAGCTGGGTTAGCCAGGCCTTGAGACGCTCTGGATGAAGCAATTGCTTAGACATGCGTGAGGCGCCGAACTGGTTTTTAGTGTTTTCGGCCTATAGTCTTGCCCGAAATCTCCGATAACAACAGGGAGGCGGGAATCATGCCTCCATTCTGTTCACAGTTTCAGTCCGGTCCCCATGGCAAAAATCATCGGCATCATCGTCATTCTGGGTAGCGTGCTCGGCGGCTACATGCTCTCCGGCGGCAAGATCGCGGCCATCATTCAGCCGTTCGAAGTGCTGATCATCGGCGGCGCCGCGCTGGGCGCCTTCCTCCAGGCCAACCCTGGCAGCACCTTCATGACCGTACTGAAGAAGGCGCCGAAGATGTTCGGCAACCGCTTCACCCATACCTTCTACCTGGAGGTGCTGGGCATGCTCTACGAGGTGCTCAACAAGAGCCGCCGCGAAGGCATGATGGCGATCGAGGCCGACGTCGAGGACCCGGCTGCCAGCCCGATCTTCAGCAAGTACCCCGCGGTGCTCAGGGACGACCGCATGACGGCCTACATCTGCGACTACCTGCGCATCATGTCTTCCGGCAACATGGCGCCCCACGAGTTGGAAGGCCTGTTCGACATGGAACTGGGCAGCCTCAAGGAAGACCTCGAGCACCCCGCCCATGCAGTGACCCGCGTCGCCGACGCCCTGCCGGGCTTCGGTATCGTCGCCGCGGTACTGGGCATCGTGATCACCATGGCGCTGCTCGGCCAGGGCAGCCAGGCGGAGATCGGCCACCACGTCGCCGCGGCGCTGGTGGGTACCTTCCTCGGTATTCTCGCCGCGTACGGTTTTGTCGGCCCGCTGTCCAACGCGCTGGAGCACGACGCCAAGGAAGAGCTGAACCTCTACGAAGCGATCAAGGCCTGCCTGGTGGCTTCGGCTTCCGGCATGCCGCCCTCGCTGGCCGTGGAGTTTGGCCGCAAGGTGCTGCTGCCGGCGCACCGTCCGAGCTTCAGCGAGCTGGAGCAGGCCGTTCGCGGTCGCTGATGGGTCGCCTGACGCATGGATAACAATCAGCCGATCATCGTCAAGCGCGTCAAGCGCTATGCCGCTGGCCACCACGGCGGCGGCTGGAAGATCGCCTTCGCCGACTTTGCCACCGCCATGATGGCGTTCTTCCTCGTGCTCTGGCTGCTGTCCTCGGCCACGCCCGAGCAGAAGAAGGCCATCTCCGGTTACTTCCAGGACCCCATCGGCTTCACCGAGAGTGCCAGCCCCTACGTCATCGACCTGGGCGGCACGCCGACGCCGGCGCCGGACAAGACGCTGAACCCGCAGATCCAGGCCCAGCCGGATGCCGACGAGACGCGCATCAACCCGGACGAGAACGCCAAGATCAACGAGCAGCAGGCCGAGGACGTCGCCGAGAAGGTCGAGAAGGAGCGCCTGGAGTTGCTGCTGCAGGAACTGCAGAACAAGGTCGACGAGAACCCGACGCTCAAGCGCTTCAAGGACCAGATCCTCTTCGAGATCACCCAGGACGGCCTGCGTATCCAGATTGTCGATTCGGACAACCGGCCGATGTTCGACCTGGGCAGCGCGCGTTTGCAGTCCTATTTCGAGGACATCCTGCTGGCGCTGGCCGAGACCATCAAGCAGGTGCCGAACAAAATCAGCATCAGTGGCCACACCGACGCCAAGCCCTACGCCGGCAATGGCGACTTCGGCAACTGGGAGCTTTCGGCCAACCGCGCCAACGCGGCGCGGCGCGCGCTGGAAGCCGGCGGCTACCCGGAAGACCAGATCGCCCGCGTGGTGGGCTACGCCTCTTCGGCGCTGTTCGACCGCGACCAGCCGCTGAATCCAGTGAACCGTCGGATCGACATCATCGTCCTGACCAAGAAGGCCCAGCGCGCCATCGAGGGGCAGGACGGCGGCAGCGACAAGCCGGTCGATGGCGCAGTCCCGGCTGCCCCGGGCGCCGCCACACCGGCAGCGCCCAATGGCGCACCGGCCAAGCCAGCGAGCGGCCAGGGCGACCCTGTGCCGCCGGACCAGCTCAAGCAGAAGCTCAACCTGTTCGACGACGGCGGTACGCTGAAACTCGACGAGTTGAACAAGCAGCAGTAGGAAACGAAGAAGGCCAGCTGAACAGCTGGCCTTCTTCGTTGCGCTTCATGCCATTGATTTGCCGAGGCGTGCTCGCTCCTACTGGGCCGTGCAACATCGGTGCGGCGGATAACGCTTGAGGCGTTATCCGCCAATCAATATTCGTCTTGCGGCAGGCTCGCGAGGATGTGCCGGTAGCTGGCCATCCGTTGCGGCGAAACACGCCCGTCTTCCAGCGCCTTGAGCAGCGCACAGCCCGGTTCGCGATCGTGCTTGCAGTCGCGGAAGCGGCAGTGGCCGAGCAGGTCGTGGAACTCGATGAAGCCGGCTTCGACATCGTCACGGCTGACATGGCCGAGGCCGAATTCGCGGATGCCGGGGGAGTCGATCAGGTCGCCGCCGGCGGGGAAGTGGAACAGCCGCGCGGTGGTGGTGGTGTGGGTGCCCTTGCCGGTGACTTCCGAGAGATCACCGACGCGGGTGTCGACGCCGGGCAGCAATGCGTTCACCAGCGACGACTTGCCTACGCCGGACTGTCCGACGAACACGCTGACGTGCTCGTTCAGCGCGGCACGAAGGGCGTCCAGCGCCAGGCCGTTGAAGGCGGAAACCTCCAGCAGCGGGTAGCCCAGCTCGCGGTAGGTGCCCAGCAGCGAATCGAGGAAGGGGGCGTTTTCCTCGTCGATCAGGTCGGCCTTGTTCAGCAACAGCAGCGGCTTGATGCCGGCGTGCTCGGCGGCCACCAGGTAGCGGTCGATCAGGTTGGCGTGGGGTTCCGGGCGCGGGGCGAAGACGATCACGATGCGATCGACGTTGGCCGCCACCGGCTTGAGCACGCCGCGCATGTCCGGGCGACGCAGCTCGGACGTTCGCGGCAATTGCGCGACGATCACCCCGATGCCCTGGTTGCCGGGGCGCCAGACCACCTGGTCGCCGGTCACCAGCGGGGGCAGGTTGGCGCGCAGGTGGCAGCGGAACACCTGGCCGGCGTGGTCGCCTTCCTGGGCCTCGACTTCCACCTGCACCCCGAAGTGCGCAATCACCTGGCCGGTCTGCTCCGGGCCGAGGTCGCCGCCTTCCAATTCTTCCAAGGCGCGTGACTCACGCTTCGCCGCGCGCGAAGCGCGTTCTTCCTGGACTTTTTCGATCCGCCAGCTCTGCCGGCGGGTGAGGTGACGCTTGGCCATAGGGTATCCACAGGGAAAATCGCGCCGCAGTTTAGCATGCGCGCGTCCGCTTCCCGCTAAACTAGGGGGCTGAGCTGAGGAGCCCCATCATGCAGAACCCGCAGAACCTGATCTGGATCGACCTGGAAATGACCGGGCTGGACCCGGACAAGGATGTCATCATCGAGATGGCGACCATCGTCACCGACAGCGACCTGAACATCCTCGAGGAAGGCCCGGTGATCGCCGTGCACCAGAGTGAGGAGCTGCTCGCCGGCATGGACGAGTGGAATACCCGTCAGCACGGCCAATCCGGCCTGACCCAGCGCGTGCGTGAAAGCACCATCTCCGCCGCCGAAGCCGAAGCGATGACCATCGCCTTCCTGGAAAAGTGGGTACCCAAGCGCAGCTCGCCGATCTGCGGCAACAGCATCTGCCAGGACCGCCGCTTCCTCTACCGCCACATGCCGAAGCTGGAAGGCTACTTCCACTACCGCAACCTGGACGTCTCCACCCTCAAGGAACTGGCAGCGCGCTGGGCGCCTTCGGTGCGGGATGGCTTCAAGAAGGGCAACACCCACCTGGCGCTGGACGACATCCGCGAGTCGATCGCCGAGCTGCGCTACTACCGCGAGCACTTCATCAAAGTCTGAGCCGACGGCTCTTTGTAGGGGCGAGCTTGCTCGCGAACTGATTCCGTCGCGGGGCTTGGTTTGCGAGCGAGTACCATGCGTCCCCCTCGCTCCTACACGTCTCCTTCAGGCGCAGTGCCGGCCCAGCGCCCACGCCACATGCTCGCGCACCAGCTCCGACGGGAACTCCTGTCGTGCCCGCAGCGCCTCGATCACCGGGATGGTCGATGGCGCATTGCCCAATCCCACGGCCAGGTTGCGCAGCCAGCGCTCGTAGCCCGCTCGTCGCAATGGCGAACCCTCGGTGCGGCTGAGGAATTCCTCTTCCGTCCACAGGAACAGCTCCGCCAGCGCGGCGTTGTCCAGGCTGTGGCGCGGTTGGAAGTCGCCCTGGTCGGTGGCGCGGGCGAAACGGTTCCACGGGCAGACCATCTGGCAGTCATCGCAGCCGAATACACGGTTGCCGATCAGCGGGCGCAGGTCTTCGGGGATCGGGCCCTTCAATTCGATGGTCAGGTAGGAAATACAGCGCCGTGCATCCAGCACATAGGGCGCCACGAAAGCGGCGGTGGGGCAGATGTCCATGCAGGCCGAGCAGCGCCCGCAGTGCTCCGTGCCGTGCGGCTCATCCACCGGCAGCGGCAGGTCGGTGAACAGCTCGCCGAGGAAGAAGTAGCTGCCGGCCTTGCGGTTCAGCACCAAGGTGTTCTTGCCGATCCACCCCAGACCCGATTGCTCGGCGATGGCCTTCTCCAGCACCGGTGCGCTGTCGACGAAGGCGCGGAAGCCGAACGGTCCGACCTGCTGCTGGATGCGTTCGGCCAGTTGCTGCAGACGCTTGCGGATCAGCTTGTGGTAATCGCGGCCCAGGGCATAGCGCGAGACATAGGCCCTCTCCGGATCGCCCAGGACCTGCGCCATACGGGTGTCGCCGGGCAGGTAGTCCATGCGCAGCGATACGACCCGTAGCGTGCCGGGAACCAGTTCGTCGGGCCGCCAGCGCTTGCTGCCATGGGCGCCCATGTAGTCCATCTCGCCGTGGTAGCCCGCATCCAGCCAGCGCTGCAGGTGGGTGCCGTGTTCCTCGAGGTCGAGCCCGCTGATGCCGACCTGCTGGAAGCCGAGTTCGCGCCCCCAGTCCTTGATGGAGCGGGCGAGGTCGGCGTAGTCGAGCGTTGAATCGTGCATGGAAGGCGGGAAACCGAAGTCCGGGTGCGTATAATTCTGCCAGACCTGGCCGGCGTCGGCCCGTCCGTACGCCAATAGCCGCTCAAAATCTGCTGCGCGTCGGCAGAGCTGCGTTAAAAACAGACTCGGAATGCTCATTTACAGCAGTAAACTGCGCTCCCTCGTCTGTTTTTGCCTTGCTCTGCTCTAGCTCGCGAGCTTTTGAACAGGCGCTCAGGCGACACATTCTGCCGCCCGGAACAGCGATGACTGCCCACGACGATCTGCCCCTGAATCTGTACAGCGCCCAGCAGGTGCGCGACCTCGATGCGCGCCTGATCGCGGCCGGCACGCCCGGCTTCGAGCTGATGCGCCGCGCCGCCCATGCCGCCTGGCGCGCCCTGCGTCGCCAGTGGCCGGATGCCGGCGAGGTTACCGTGCTGGCCGGCCACGGCAACAATGCCGGCGACGGCTACCTGATCGCCGCTCTGGCCCTGCGCGCCGGCTGGCGCGTACGCGTGCTGGCAGTGGGCGATGCCTCTCGCCTCTCTGGCGATGCCGCCTCGGCCCATGGCGAGGCGCGCGCGGTCGGCGTGGATGTCCAGGCCTGGAGCGACCGCGCCGAACTGCGAGGTGTGCTGGTGGATGCGCTGCTGGGCACCGGCCTCGGCGGCGAGGTGCGCGAGCCCTATGCCTCGGCCATCGCGGCGATCAACGCCAGCGGCCTGCCGGTCCTGGCCGTGGACATCCCTTCCGGCCTCAGCGCCGATACCGGACAAGTGCTGGGCTGCGCGGTGAACGCCGATCTGACGGTGACCTTCATTGGCCTCAAGCTTGGCCTGTTTACTGCTCAGGGGCCCGACCAGTGCGGCGAGCTGGTATTCGACGGGCTCGATGCCGATCCTGCGCTGCTTCCCGAAAGCAGCCTGGCGCGCCGGCTCGCTGCAGCTTCCCTGCCCTGCCTCGCAGCGCGCCCCAAGGCTGCGCACAAGGGCCTGTTCGGCCATGCGCTGGTGATCGGCGGCGACACCGGCATGGGCGGCGCCGTTCTGCTGGCGGCGGAGAGCGCGCTACGCTGCGGCGCCGGGCTGGTTTCCCTGGCGACCCGTGCAGTCCACGTGCCCGCTGCGCTGGCTCGTCGCCCCGAACTGATGGCACGCGGCGTCTCCTCTTCCGCAGAGCTGCTGCGCCTCGCCGAGCGGGCCGATGTGCTGGTGGTCGGCCCTGGCGTCGGTCGTGACGCCTGGGGGCGCGTACTGGTCAGCGCCGCAGCGAGCCTGGAGCGCCGACAGGTGTGGGACGCCGATGCGCTCAATCTGCTGGCCGAAGAGCGGGTGGCCCGCCCGTCCGGCGACTGGGTGATCACTCCCCATCCCGCCGAAGCGGCGCGCCTGCTGGGAATCTCCACCGCGGAGGTTCAGGCGGATCGCCCCAAGGCTGCTCTCGCACTGGCGCAACGCTATCAGGCGGTGGCCGTGCTCAAGGGCGTCGGCAGCCTGATCGCGTCCCCGGATGGCCGGCTCGCGCTGTGCGATCACGGTCATCCAGCCATGGCGGGCGCCGGGCTGGGTGACGTGCTTTCCGGCATCCTCGGTGCGCTGCTGGCGCAGGGGTTGCCTGCATTCGATGCCGCTTGCCTGGCGGTCTGGCTGCACGCGCGCGCCGGCGAGTCGCTCGGCGCGCAAGGTCGCGGCCTGGCCGCCGCCGATCTGATTCCTGCCGTTCGTCAGCTGCTCGAGGAGTTGTGCCCATGCCTGAACTGAATCTGTTCGCCGATGGCGAAGAGGCCATGGTCGATCTTGGTCGGCGGATCGCCGAGGCGACCGGCGGGCGCGGAGTGATCTATCTGCATGGCGACCTGGGGGCGGGCAAGACCACGCTGTCGCGCGGCATCCTGCGGGGATTGGGCCACGGTGGAGCGGTCAAGAGTCCGACCTTCACCCTGGTCGAGCCCTACGAAATCGGCGATCTGCGCGCCTTCCACTTCGATCTCTATCGCCTTGCCGATCCGGAGGAACTGGAGTTCCTCGGCATCCGCGACTACTTCGAGGGCGATGCGTTGTGCCTGATCGAGTGGGCGGAGCGTGGCAAAGGCATTTTGCCAAAGGCCGACATGGACATTACCATTGTTCCGCATGCGGGCGGACGCATGCTGCGCCTCGACCCGCACGGAACACGGGGCGAAGCCTGGTGTGCCGCCCTGGCCACGGGAGCATAGAAAAAAGATGGGTTGGGGGTTGCGCCTTCGGGCGTTGTTTATCGGGGTGTCCGTTCTGCTGGCATTCGTTGCCGGTGAGGTTTCTGCCGCCACGCAAATCAAGAGCGTGCGCATCTGGCGCGCGCCGGACAACACGCGTCTGGTGTTCGATCTGTCCGGCCCTGTGCAGCACAGTCTGTTCACCCTGAGCGCGCCCAACCGTATCGTCGTCGACATCAACGGCGCACAGATGTCCGCCGCCCTCGACAAGCTCAAACTCGGCAATACCCCGATCACCGCGATGCGCTCCGCCCAGCGCTCGCCCACCGACCTGCGCCTGGTGCTGGACCTGAAGAACCAGGTCACGCCCAAGAGCTTCGTGCTGCCGCCGAACCAGCAGTACGGCAACCGCCTCGTCGTCGACCTCTATGACCAGGGCGCCGACATTGCCCCGGACGTCCCGGCGACCCCGACCCCCAGCGTGCCCGCCACGCCGGTCAGCCCCGCCCAGTCGGTGGCCAAGATTCCCGCGCCCAGCAGTGGCGGCAAGCGTGACGTGGTGATCGCCATCGACGCCGGTCACGGCGGTGAAGACCCTGGTGCCCTCGGCCCGAATGGTCTGCACGAGAAGAACATCACGCTGTCGATCGCCCGCGAACTGCAGCGGCAGATCAACCAGATGAAAGGCTTCCGCGCCGAACTGACGCGCACCGGCGACTACTTCATCCCACTGCGCAACCGCACCGTGATCGCCCGCAAGAAGGGCGCGGACCTGTTCGTTTCGATCCACGCCGACGCCGCGCCCAGCCGCAGCGCCTTCGGTGCCTCGGTATTCGCCCTGTCCGACCGTGGCGCTACCTCCGAGACCGCGCGCTGGCTGGCCGACACGGAAAACCGCTCCGACCTCATCGGCGGCGACGGCGGCGTGAACCTCGACGACAAGGACAAGATGCTCGCCGGCGTGCTGCTCGACCTGTCGATGACCGCCACCATGTCCTCCAGCCTGGACGTCGGCCACAAGGTGCTGACCAGCGTCGGCCGCGTCACCCCGCTGCACAAGCGCCGTGTGGAGCAGGCCGGCTTCATGGTGCTGAAGTCCCCGGACATCCCGTCGATCCTGGTGGAAACCGGGTTCATCTCCAACCCGAACGAATCGGCCAAGCTCGCCAGCGGCTCGCACCAGCAGGCCCTGGCGCGCTCCATCGCCGCTGGCGTGCGTCAGTACTTCGTGCAGACCCCGCCGCCGGGTACCTACATCGCCTCGCTGCGTGACGGCGGCCAGTTGGCTTCCGGCCCGCGAGAGTATGTCGTGCGCAGTGGCGACAGCCTGGCGATGGTTGCCAGCCGCTTTGACGTCAGCACGGCCTCGATCCGCAGCGCCAATTCGCTCAAGAGCGATGAGCTGAAGATCGGTCAGGTGCTGAAGATCCCGGGCACCTCCCTGGCGTCGCAGCAATGAGTGACGTTCGCCGAATCCAGCTGCTGACTCCGCGGCTGGCGAACCAGATCGCTGCCGGCGAAGTGGTCGAGCGGCCCGCCTCGGTCATCAAGGAACTGCTGGAGAACTGCCTGGACGCCGGTGCCAAGCGCATCGACATCGAGGTCGAACAGGGCGGCGTCAAGCTGCTGCGTGTGCGCGACGATGGCAGCGGCATTCCTGCCGACGACCTGCCTTTGGCACTGGCGCGCCATGCCACCAGCAAGATCCGCGAGCTGGAAGACCTGGAGCGGGTGATGAGCCTGGGCTTCCGCGGCGAGGCGCTGGCTTCGATCAGCTCCGTCTCGCGTCTGACCCTGACCTCCCGCACCGCCGATGCCGAGCAGGCCTGGCAGGTGGAGGTCGAAGGCCGCGACATGGAGTCCACCGTGAAGCCGGCGGCACACCCGGTGGGCACCAGCATCGAGGTGCGCGACCTGTTCTTCAACACCCCGGCGCGACGCAAGTTTCTGCGCGCCGAGAAGACCGAATTCGATCATCTGCAGGAAGTCATCAAGCGTCTGGCGCTGGCGCGCTTCGACGTGGCATTCCATCTGCGCCATAACGGCAAGACCATCCTCTCGCTGCATGAAGCCAAGGACGAAGCTTCCCGCGCCCGCCGCGTCGGCGCCGTGTGCAGCGCTGGTTTCCTTGAACAGGCCCTGCCCATCGAAGTGGAGCGCAACGGCCTGCACCTGTGGGGCTGGGTCGGTCTGCCGACCTTCTCCCGCAGCCAGCCGGACCTGCAGTACTTCTACGTGAACGGCCGCATGGTGCGCGACAAGCTGGTCGCCCACGCCGTACGCCAGGCCTATCGTGACGTGCTGTACAACGGCCGGCATCCGACCTTCGTGCTGTTCTTCGAAGTCGATCCCGCGGTGGTGGACGTCAACGTCCACCCGACCAAGCACGAAGTGCGCTTCCGCGACAGTCGCATGGTCCACGACTTCCTCTACGGCACCCTGCACCGGGCGCTGGCGGAAGTGCGCCCCGACGACCAGTTGGCTCCGCCGGGCGCCACCACCCTGACTACACCGCGCCCCACGGGTACGGAGGCCGGCGAGTTCGGTCCGCAGGGCGAGATGCGCCTGTCCGAGACTGTGCTGGAGGCTCCGGCCGCCGCGCGTGCCTGGCAGCCCAGCCCATCTTCCGGCGGATCCGGTGGCGGTGGCTTCAGCTACCAGCCGACGCGCCCGGAAATACCGCCGATCCAGGAGGCCCAGGGCGCCTACCAGGCCTATTTTGCTCCGCTGCCCGACCAGGCGCCGCAGGCGTTGCCGGAAAGCAGCCAGGATGTGCCGCCGCTGGGCTATGCCCTGGCGCAGCTCAAGGGTATCTACATCCTTTCGGAGAACGCCCACGGCCTGGTGCTGGTGGATATGCACGCGGCCCACGAGCGCATCATGTATGAGCGCCTGAAGACCGCCATGGCCAGCGAAGGCCTGCGTGGTCAGCCGCTGCTGGTGCCTGAATCCATCGCTGTCAGCGAGCGTGAGGCGGACTGCGCGGAGGAGCATGGCAGTTGGTTCTCCAAGCTCGGCTTCGAACTGCAACGGCTCGGTCCGGAGACCCTGGCGATCCGCCAGATTCCCGCGCTGCTCAAGCAGGCCGAGGCCACCCAGTTGGTGCGCGATGTGCTCGCCGACCTGCTGGAGTACGGCACCAGCGACCGTATCCAGGCGCACCTCAACGAGCTGCTCGGCACCATGGCCTGCCACGGCGCCGTGCGCGCCAATCGCCGCCTGACGCTGCCGGAGATGAACGGCCTGCTGCGCGACATGGAAGTGACCGAGCGCAGCGGCCAGTGCAACCACGGCCGGCCGACCTGGACACAACTGGGGCTCGACGAGCTGGACAAGCTGTTCCTGCGCGGACGTTGATTTCCGTAAGGTTGCGTTCAGGAAAGTGCAGTAAACTGCGCGCCAATCGATTCAGCAGTGCGCAATAACGAGTTCCCGATGTCCTTGCCTCCCGCCATTTTCCTCATGGGCCCCACCGCCGCCGGCAAGACCGACCTGGCGCTGGAGCTGGCGCGTCTGCTGCCGGTGGAGCTGATCAGCGTGGACTCGGCGCTGATCTACCGCGACATGGATATCGGCACCGCCAAGCCGCCGCGCGAGGTGCTGGAGGAATTCCCGCACCGACTGATCGATATCCGTGACCCCAGCGAGGCCTATTCGGCAGCGGAGTTCCGCGCCGACGCCCTGGCGGCCATGGCCGAAATCACCGCGGCCGGAAAGATCCCGCTGCTGGTCGGCGGCACCATGTTGTATTTCAAGGCGTTGCTGGAAGGCCTGGCCGATATGCCCAGTGCCGACCCCGTCGTACGTGCCGAACTGGAAGCCTGGGCGGCCGCCGAAGGCTGGAGTGCCCTGCACTCGGAACTCGCCCGCGTCGACCCGGAGTCGGCGGCGCGCATCCACCCCAACGACCCCCAGCGGCTTGTCCGGGCGCTTGAGGTCTTCCGTGTCAGCGGTATGTCCATGACTGCACACCGCCTTCGCCAGGCTAGTGAAAATGCGGGTCTTGGCGCGCAAGGCGGTGGACAATTACCGTATACTGTGGCTCACCTGGCGATTGCGCCTCTGCAGCGCCAGGTGTTGCACGAGCGTATCGCGCAACGTTTTGACCAGATGCTGGAACAGGGCTTCATCGCCGAGGTCGAACGCCTTCGCGCAAGAAGTGACTTGCACGTGGGGCTGCCGTCCATAAGAGCGGTGGGTTACCGACAGGTATGGGATTACCTCGAGGGCAAACTGTCCTACGCTGAGATGGTGGAGCGTGGCGTCATCGCCACGCGGCAGCTGGCCAAGCGCCAGTTCACCTGGCTCCGCAGCTGGAGCGATCTACACTGGTTGGACAGTCAGGCAAGCGACAATTTGCCGCGTGCCTTGAAATACTTTGAGGCGGTCTCCATATAGGCTCGAGACCTTAATTCCGGCCGTCTATCCTTGGGGTTCAGGACGGCGTTAAGCCAAATTCGACTACTACTAAATCAGTATTTTACCCTTACAAGGAGTGCGGCATATGTCAAAAGGGCATTCGCTACAAGACCCTTACCTCAATACCCTGCGCAAAGAACGCGTTCCGGTTTCCATCTACCTGGTCAACGGCATCAAGCTGCAGGGTCAGATCGAATCCTTCGACCAGTTCGTCATCCTGCTGAAGAACACTGTCAGCCAGATGGTCTACAAACACGCTATTTCCACCGTGGTCCCCAGCCGCCCCGTGCGCCTGCCCACCGGTGATCAACCGGCCGAGCCGGGCAACGTTTGACGGGAGTCCGCCTTGTTCTTTGAGCGCCCGGGTGGTGGGGAACGGGCCATTCTGGTCCATCTGGAAGGTCAGGACCCCGAGGCGCGCGAAGACCCGCAGGAATTCCAGGAGCTGGCCCGTTCGGCAGGCGCGGAATCGGTTGCTTTCGTCAGCATTTCGCGCCATCAGCCTTCAGCCAAGTACCTGATCGGCAGCGGCAAGGTCGAAGAATTGCACGACCTCGTCCACGCCGAGAAGGTCGAGCTGATCATCTTCAATCACACCCTCACGCCGAGCCAGGAGCGCAACCTCGAGCGAGCGCTCGAGTGCCGCGTGCTCGATCGTACGGGTCTGATTCTCGATATCTTCGCCCAGCGCGCCCGCACCCACGAGGGCAAGCTGCAGGTGGAGCTCGCCCAGCTGGAACACATGAGCACGCGTTTGGTGCGCGGCTGGACTCACCTTGAGCGCCAGAAAGGTGGTATCGGCCTGCGTGGCCCGGGTGAAACCCAGCTGGAAACCGACCGCCGCCTGCTGCGTGGGCGTATCCGGCAGATCAAGTCGCGCCTGGAAAAGGTTCGCAGCCAGCGCGAGCAGGCCCGTCGTGGCCGCCGCCGTGCGGAGATTCCGGCGGTGTCCCTGGTGGGTTACACCAACGCCGGCAAGTCCACGCTGTTCAATGCGCTAACCACATCCGAGGTCTACGCGGCCGACCAGTTGTTCGCCACTCTCGACCCGACCTTGCGCCGTCTGGAACTCGATGACGTTGGGCCGATCGTGCTGGCTGACACCGTAGGCTTCATTCGCCACCTGCCGCACAAGCTGGTGGAGGCGTTTCGGGCTACCTTGGAAGAGTCCAGCAACTCCGACCTGCTGCTGCATGTGATCGACTCCCACGAGCCGGATCGCGATGCGCAGATCGAGCAGGTGCTGGCAGTGCTCAAGGAGATCGGCGCGAACGAGTTGCCGATGCTCGAGGTGTACAACAAGATCGACCTGTTGCCGGACCTGCAGCCGATGATCCAGCGCGACGAGTTGGGTAAGCCGGTCCGTGTCTGGCTGTCGGCGCGTGAATCGCGTGGGCTGGAATTGCTCGAGCAGGCGATTTCCGAGTTGCTGGGGGAGGACATGTTCGTGGGAACGCTCTGCCTGCCGCAGCGCCTGGGACGACTTCGGGCTCAGTTCTTCGAGCTGGGTGCGGTACAGTCTGAGAATCACGACGAACAAGGACGCGCCGTTTTGCAGGTCCGCCTGCCGCGTGTCGAGTTGAACCGCATGGTGAGCCGCGAAGGCTGGCAGCCGTCGGAGTTCATTGCGCAACACACTTTGCAATAAAGCCCGGCACACTGTTTTTGGCAGGGTAATGGGCATTCGGTAGCATAGGTGGGCGCGCCGTAGGCGCGTTTTCGCGTTATCAGATGGAGAGCGCTATGGCTTGGAATGAGCCGGGTGACAACTCGAACAAGAACGACCAGGACCCCTGGGGTGGACGCCGTGGTGGTGGTCGCCAGGGCCCGCCTGATCTGGATGAGGCCTTCCGCAAGCTGCAAGACAGCCTGAATGGAATTTTCGGCAAACCCAAGCGCGGCAGTGGTTCGGGCGGTGGCGGCAGTGGTCGGGGCGGTAGCCTCGGTCTGTTCGGTATCGGCTTGGCTATCCTCGCCGTGCTGTGGCTGTACAACGCCATTTACGTCGTGGATGAGCAGGAGCAGGCGGTGATCCTGCGCTTTGGTCAGTACCACGACACCGTGGGCCCCGGCCTGAACATCTACTTCCCGCCGATCGACAAGAAGTTCCAGGAGAACGTCACCCGCGAGCGTGCCTACAGCAAGCAGGGTCAGATGCTCACCGAAGACGAGAACATCGTCGAGGTTCCGCTGACCGTGCAGTACAAGGTCAGCAACCTGAAGGACTTCGTGCTCAACGTCGACCAGCCGGAAGTGAGCCTGCAGCACGCCACCGAAAGCGCCCTGCGTCACGTGGCCGGCTCCACCACCATGGACAAGATCCTCACCGAGGGCCGCGAACAGATGGCCACCGAGGTGCGTGATCGCCTGCAGCGTTTCCTCGATACCTACAAGACCGGTATCACGGTGACCCAGGTGAACATCCAGAGCGCCGCCGCGCCGCGTGAAGTACAGGAAGCGTTCGACGACGTGATCCGTGCCCG
This sequence comes from Pseudomonas sp. AU12215, assembly GCF_001675465.2. Classification (NCBI taxonomy): domain Bacteria; kingdom Pseudomonadati; phylum Pseudomonadota; class Gammaproteobacteria; order Pseudomonadales; family Pseudomonadaceae; genus Pseudomonas; species Pseudomonas sp. AU12215. Next base: position 364,165 of record NZ_MACM02000141.1, on the reverse strand, counting down.
CGAGGACGAGCAGCGCGAGAAGAACCAGGCCGAAGCCTACGCCAACGGCGTGGTGCCCGAAGCCCGTGGCCAGGCCCAGCGCATCATCGAGGAAGCCAACGGCTACCGCGATGAAGTGGTTTCCCGCGCCCAGGGTGAGGCAGACCGCTTCACCAAGTTGGCCAGTGAGTATCACAAGGCTCCGGAAGTCACCCGTCAGCGTCTGTACCTGGACTCCATGCAGGATGTCCTGAGCCAGACCAGCAAGGTGCTGGTCACCGGCCAGCAAGGTCAGAACAACCTGATCTACCTGCCGCTGGACAAGATGATGGATGGCCGTGGTTCGGCAGCTCCGAGCACCGCGCCCAGCGCGAGCAGCAGCACGCCGGATATCGGTTCGCGGGTCGCCAGCGACCTGCAGCAGCGTGACACGCGTACCCGGGAGAGCCGCTGATGAGTAACAAGTCCCTGATCGCCCTCATCGCGGGTGTGGTGGTTGCTGTTGCCGTCTGGAGCAGCGTCTACGTGGTGCAACAGACCGAGCGCGCCGTCATGCTGCGCTTCGGTCGCGTGGTCGAGCCGGACGTGAAGCCCGGTCTGCACTTCAAGATTCCGTACGTCAACACGGTGCGCAAGTTCGATGGCCGCCTGCTGACCCTGGACTCGCCGACCCAGCGCTTCCTGACGCTGGAGAAGAAAGCGGTGATGGTCGACGCCTACGCCAAGTGGCGCGTCTCCGATGCCGAGCGCTTCTACACCGCGACTTCCGGCATGAAGCAGATTGCCGACGAGCGTCTGTCCCGTCGTCTGGAAGCCGGCCTGCGCGACCAGTTCGGCAAGCGCACCCTGCACGAAGTCGTGTCGGGGGAGCGTGATGCGCTGATGGGTGACATCACTGCGTCGCTGAACCGCATGGCGCAGAAGGAGTTGGGTATCGAAGTGGTCGACGTTCGCGTCAAGGCCATCGACCTGCCCAAGGAAGTGAACCGCAGCGTGTTCGAGCGCATGAGCACCGAGCGTGAGCGGGAAGCCCGCGAGCACCGCGCCAAGGGTCGCGAACTGGCCGAAGGTATCCGTGCGGATGCCGACCGTCAGCGTCGTGTGCTGCTGGCCGAGGCCTATCGCGAATCGGAAGAAACCCGTGGTGACGGCGATGCCAAGGCGTCGGCGATCTACGCCAAGGCCTACTCTGCCGATCCGGAGTTCTACGCCTTCACCCGCAGCCTCAAGGCTTATCGCGAGAGCTTTGCGGACAAAAAGGACGTGCTGGTGCTCGATCCGAGCAGCGAGTTCTTCCGCTATCTGGAAAAAGCTAAACCGTAAGTCAAAGTCTCCGGCGGGCGGCAGCGCCCGTCGGAGAAATCGTGTTATCATGGGTCAGCCGGGAAATCCCGGCTTTTTTGCGTCCGCGAGAATGATGTACGAGAGCCATGTGGCAGGAATTCGGCAAGGCGTTCTGTCTGTTGCTGGTGCTGGAAGGCATCCTTCCATTCCTGTACCCGCGTGGTTGGCGCGACGCCGTGAGCGGGCTCGGGCGCCTTGGCGACCGCAGTCTGAGACTCATCGGGCTGGGCAGCATGCTGTTCGGCACCGTCCTTCTTTACTGCATTCATTGAAGTGCCGCCCGGCCTAAAAAAGGAGAGAGGCGACATGGCAACGGTAGACCGCTGGCTGCTGCCAGATGGGATCGAAGAAGTGCTGCCACCGGAGGCGGCTCGCGTTGAAGCAGCCCGCCGTCAGGTGCTGGACCTGTTCCAGCGCTGGGGTTACGAGTTTGTCGTCACCCCGCATATCGAATACCTGGAATCCCTGCTGACCGGTGCCGGCCAGGATCTGGATCTGCGTACCTTCAAGGTCACCGATCCGGCGTCCGGCCGTCTGATGGGCTTCCGTGCGGACATCACGCCGCAAGTGGCACGCATGGACGCCCACAGCCTGCGTCGCGAAGGGCCGAACCGCCTGTGCTACGCCGGCAGCGTGCTGCATGCCCGCCCGCGTGCGCTGGCGACTTCGCGCAGCCCGATCCAGCTGGGTGCCGAGCTTTACGGCAATACCGGCTCGGCGGGTGACGTCGAAGTCATCAGTCTGCTGCTCGACATGCTCGAGATGGCCCAGGTGCCGGACGTGCACATGGACCTCGGTCATGTCGGCATCTACCGTGGCCTGGCCCAGGCTGCCGGGCTGTCCGGCGAAGTCGAGCAACTGCTGTTCGACGCCTTGCAGCGCAAGGCCGTGGATGAAATCGCGGCGCTGACCGAAGGCCTGCCGGGCGATCTCGCCGGCATGCTGCGTGCGTTGGCTGAGTTGTGTGGTGGCCGCGAGGTGCTGAGCCAGGCGCGTGAAGTGCTTGCCGGGGCTCCGGCTCCGGTGCAGACCGCGCTGGCGGACATTACGGCTATTGCCGACTCGCTGGCTGCGCGCTTCCCGCAGCTGCCGCTTTATTTCGACCTCGGCGAGTTGCGTGGCTATCACTATCACACGGGCGTGGTGTTTGCTGCGTTCGTGCCTGGGGTTGGCGAGTCCATCGCCCAGGGCGGTCGTTACGACGACATCGGCGCTGATTTCGGCCGTGCCCGTCCGGCGACCGGTTTTTCCACCGACCTCAAGACCCTGGTCACTCTCGGTCGCGCCCAGCTCGACGAGCCGCGCACCGGAGTCTGGGCGCCGGCCGATGGCGCCGGCTTGTGGCAGGCGGTGCAGCAGCTGCGCCGTCAGGGCGTGCGCGTGGTACAGGCGCTGCCCGGGCAGGATGCGGCTTCGGCTACCGAAGCGGGCTGCGACCGGCAACTGCTGGTTCGCGATGGCAATTGGCAGGTGGCCGCGCTCTGAGGCGCGTCACTCGAGTTTCTGCCGGCCGCGGCCGGCACCGAACATCCACGATGGGGACAAGTTTATGGGTAAGAATGTCGTAGTCCTGGGCACCCAGTGGGGTGATGAGGGCAAAGGCAAGATCGTCGACCTGCTGACCGACCAGGCTGCTGCCGTGGTGCGTTACCAGGGCGGCCACAATGCCGGTCATACCCTGGTGGTCGCTGGCGAGAAGACTGTGCTGCACCTGATTCCGTCGGGCATCCTGCGCGAAGGCGTGCAGTGCCTGATCGGCAACGGCGTGGTGCTGGCGCCCGACGCGCTGATGCGCGAGATCGCCAAGCTGGAAGAGAAGGGCGTACCGGTGCGCGAGCGCCTGCGCATCAGCCCGTCCTGCCCGCTGATCCTGTCCTTCCACGTGGCCCTGGACCAGGCCCGCGAGAAGGCCCGTGGCGACGCCAAGATCGGCACCACCGGTCGCGGCATCGGCCCGGCGTACGAAGACAAAGTGGCCCGTCGTGGTCTGCGCGTGGGCGATCTGTTCCACCGCGAGCGCTTCGCTGCCAAGCTGGGCGAGCTGCTGGACTACCACAACTTCGTCCTGCAGAACTATTACAAGGAACCGGCCGTCGACTTCCAGAAGACTCTGGACGAGTGCATGGCCTACGCCGAAGAACTGCGTCCGCTGATGGCCGACGTGACCTCGACCCTGCACGACCTGCGCCGTGCCGATGAGAACATCATGTTCGAAGGCGCCCAGGGTTCGCTGCTGGACATCGACCACGGTACCTATCCGTTCGTCACCAGCTCCAACACCACGGCCGGCGGCACCGCCACCGGTTCGGGCTTTGGTCCGCTGTTCCTGGATTACATCCTGGGGATCACCAAGGCCTACACTACTCGCGTGGGTTCCGGCCCGTTCCCGACCGAGCTGTTCGATGAAGTCGGCGCCCGCCTGGCCAAGGTCGGTCACGAGTTCGGCGCCACCACCGGGCGTGCCCGTCGTTGCGGCTGGTTCGATGCCGTCATACTGCGTCGCGCCATCGAGATCAACAGCCTGTCCGGCCTGTGCCTGACCAAGCTGGACGTCCTCGACGGCCTGGAAACCGTGCGCATCTGCACCGGCTACCAGAATGCCGCCGGCGAACTGCTGACCGATGCGCCGACCGATGCCGACAGCTACATCGGCCTGCAGCCGGTCTACGAAGACCTGCCGGGCTGGAGCGAGTCGACCGTGGGCGTACAGAGCCTGGAAGGCCTGCCGGCCAATGCGCGCGCGTACATCAAGCGCATCGAGGAGCTGGTTGGCGCGCCCATCGACATCATCTCCACCGGCCCGGACCGCGCCGAGACCATCGTCCTGCGTCATCCGTTCGGCTGATCCACACGCTATACCGCGACGGGCCGCTCATGCGGCCCGTTGTCGTTTCTGCCCTCCGTGTTTTGCGGCCCGGCACGCGCTTTGCTGGTGAAATGGATCGGCGCGCCATCTGCGCCAGAGTTCCGTTGCCTCCCGGAGGAAGCCTGCCGTGTCCGCCGTCCTGTCGCTTCTGCGCAGCCGCTTGCTGCGCCCCGCATTCATTGCCTTGGGCATCGCACTGCTGGTGCAACTGGCGATTGCCCTGTGGCTCACTCGCAGCACCGTCGATGGCCTGGTCAGCAATCTGGGGGATCACCTGGGTAAGGAATCGCAACGCCTGGCTGGTGAGCTGGAGCAGGCCGGTCGCGAAGTGACCTCCGGTTTGAATGATCTTTCCGCGCATACCCGCGAGCGCCTGGGCTCGGCGCTCTCCGCGCGGCTGGAAGAAGAGCAGGGCGAGTTGCGCCAGAGCCTGGAACAGAGCCTGCGCCAATCCGCCACCGAATTGGCGCAATTGTTGGCTGCCGTGGCGCCCAAGGCCATGTGGGATAACGACGTGCCGCTGCTCTCCGATTACGCTCGGCGCGCTCAGGCCAATCCCAATGTGCTCTTCGTGGTCTACGACGATCCGCAGGGCCAGCACCTCACCCGTTACCTCAATCGCGAGGATGAGCGGGTCAAGGCGCTGCTGGAAAAAGGCAAGGGTGAGCGGGCGCTGGACAAGGTACTGGAGGCCGCGAGCCACGACAGCTCGGTGTTTCTCGTTGAAGCGCCGATCAGCCCGAATGGCGTGGAAATCGGCAAAGTGCGCCTGGGTGTTTCCACCGATGCGATCGAGAAGCGGATCGCCGCGCTGGATCAGCGCTTCTCTGCCCTGGTCGCCAGTGGTGATCAGTTGGTGGGGGACAGCCTTGCCGGCGCAGCTGCCGACAGCGCCAGGGCGCTGACTGCGCGTCTGCAGTCGGCGAAACAGGCGGCAGACGGCATGAGCCTGGGCGCGAAGACTTCCATCGAGGAGGCCGCGAGTACCCTGCGTTGGCGCATCGGTATGGGCTTGGTGCTGGTGGGTCTTGGTGTGCTGTTGTGCCTGGCAGTCGTGCTCGGTCATCGCGTGGTGAATCGTCTGCGCCTGCTGATCAATGCCTTGAATGACCTGGCGGCGGGTGAGGGTGACCTGACCCGCCGGGTGCGCCTGGATAGTCGTGATGAGCTGGGCGAGATGGCGACAGCGGTGAATCGCTTCGTCGACAAGCTTCAGCCCATCGTGCGGGAGGCCGGGCAGGTTGCTCAGCAGACCGGCAGTGAAATTGCCGCGCTGGCCACTCGCAGTGCCAGTGCCGAGGCGGCAACGGACCGGCAGCGCAATGAGGTCGCCGGCAGCCTAGAGGCGCTCTCCGGGATGGCGGCGGAAGCGGAAATAGAGAGCCGCTCCATGGAGGCGGCCTTGGCTCGGGTCGGAGAGATCCGCAAGGCGGCGCAGGACAATGCAGCCATTGCCCGCAAGGTCGGTGGCCTGATCGAAACCCTGGAGTCCCGTGTGCAGAGCGGCGCCGGTGTGATCGAGCGCCTGGCGCGGCAGAGCGAGCAGATCGAAGTGGTGCTCTCGGTGATCCATGGCATCGCCGAACAGACCAACCTGCTGGCACTGAACGCCGCCATCGAAGCGGCCCGCGCGGGTGAAAGTGGGCGCGGTTTCGCCGTGGTGGCGGACGAGGTGCGAGCGCTGGCGAGCAAGACCCAGCAGTCCACGGGCGATATCCAGTCGCATATCGGTGCGTTGCAGCAGGGTGCACGGGAGGCAGTCTCGGCTATCGGGCAGGCTCGTGAGCAGGCTGTTCAGGGGTTGGCCGCGTTGCAGGATAGCGAACGGCTGCAGCGTGAAGTGCAGAGTGCGGTGGAGGAAGTGCACGGGGCCATCGAGGCGGCGACCCATTCGGCGCAGCAGCAGGCGGTTGGTGCTGCGGCGGTGCGCGGCCGGGTCGAGGTGATCCATGCCGAGGCAAGTCGAGCCGCGGAAGCGGTGAGTGCGACGGCCAGCAGTGGGCGAGTGCTTGATGGGTTGGCCGGTCAGTTGCGCGCCAGCCTGGGGCAGTTCAAGGCGTGATGGTGCGCACGGCCTCGGTGTTTGTGTGGAGGCGAGCGCTGTCCGCGATGGGATCGGGCTCGGCGCGGGGCTGATATCGCCGGCGGAGCCCGCTCCTGCGCCTGGTTTTAATTCTTGGCGAGGCGGAAAGCCGAAAACGAAAAAGCCGAGCAGTGCTCGGCTTTTTCGTTTGAAGATGGTGCCCAGGAGAAGACTCGAACTTCCACGGTGTTGCCACCGCTAGGACCTGAACCTAGTGCGTCTACCAATTCCGCCACCTGGGCATGCTTTTCAGCATGGGGTGCGATGATCGCTCATCGTCTTGCGGTGATGCAACCCTTGGTTGCATCCAGCGGTCTATCGTTCGGTTTCAGGGTTCCGAACCCGCCTGACAAAGCCCGTAAATGACTGACTTTATCCTTGAATAAGTGGTGCCCAGGAGAAGACTCGAACTTCCACGGTGTTGCCACCGCTAGGACCTGAACCTAGTGCGTCTACCAATTCCGCCACCTGGGCACTGGAGTCGATGATTACTCATCGTTTCCGTGTTACAACGTCTGTCTGACGCTGTGGGCGCGAACTATACGGAGAGCGTTTTCGCTTGTAAACCCCTGATGCGATAAAAAATTTATTCTTGCCCGAAGCTGACCGACGAGCGGATTTCGCGCTTCAATAAGCACATGGCGATCCATACCCCTATATATAAGGTGACCGCACTTTAATGGCCGATTGGCAAAACCTCGATCCCGAGGCCGCCCGCGAGGCGGAAAAATACGACAACCCCATCCCCAGCCGTGAACTCATCCTGGCGCACCTCGCCGAGCGCGGCGCTCCCGCGACGCGGGCCCAGTTGCTGGATGAACTTGGCCTCTCCGGCGAAGAGCCGGAAGAAGCGCTGCGCCGCCGACTGCGCGCCATGGAGCGTGACGGCCAGCTCATCTATACCCGCCGTGGCGCCTATGCGCCGGTGGACAAGCTCGACCTGATCCTCGGCCGCATCGCCGGCCACCGCGACGGCTTCGGCTTCCTCATCCCCGATGACGGTAGCGACGACCTGTTCCTCAGCCCGACGCAGATGCGCCTGGTGTTCGACGGTGACCGCGCCTTGGCGCGTGTGTCGGGCTTCGATCGCCGCGGCCGCCGTGAAGGCGCCGTGGTGGAGGTGGTCGAACGCGCCCACGAGACCATCGTCGGCCGCTATTTCGATGAAAGCGGCATCGGCACGGTGGTGGCCGACAACCCGAAGATCCAGCAGGAAGTGCTGATCCCGCCGGGCAAGGCCGGCAAGGCCAAGCACAATCAATTCGTCCAGGTGCGCATCGACGTCTGGCCGAGCGTACATCGCCAGGCCCAGGGCGAAGTGGTGGAAGTGCTCGGCGACTACATGGCGCCGGGCATGGAAATCGAAGTCGCGCTGCGCAGCTACGACATTCCCCACACCTGGCCCGAGGCAGTGGAGAAGGAAGCGGCCAAACTCAAGCCTGAAGTGCTGGAGAAGGATAAAGAGAAGCGCGTCGACCTGCGCGCCCTGCCTTTCGTCACCATCGATGGCGAGGACGCCCGCGACTTCGACGACGCGGTCTACGCCGAAAAGCGCAAAGGTGGTGGCTGGAAGCTGTTCGTCGCCATCGCCGACGTCTCTCATTATGTGAAGGTCGGTTCGGCCCTGGATGAAGAGGCGGCCAAGCGCGGCAACTCGGTGTACTTCCCCGAACGCGTGATTCCGATGCTGCCGGAGATTCTCTCCAACGGCCTGTGCTCCCTGAATCCGCTGGTCGATCGCCTGGCCATGGTCTGCGAGATGAATCTCTCCAAGGCCGGCAAGATGACCGACTACCAGTTCTACGAGGCGGTCATTCATTCCCACGCGCGCCTGACCTACACCAAGGTCAGTCAGTACCTGGAAACCCCGGACAGCCCCGAAGGCCAGCGCCTGAAGGAACAACTGCCGGCGGTGGTGCCGCACCTCAACACGCTTTATGACCTGTACAAGGTCCTGGTCGGTGCGCGCCATGTGCGTGGAGCCATCGATTTCGAGACTCAGGAAACCCGCATCGTCTTCGGTGCGGACCGCAAGATCTCAGAGATTCGTCCGACCCAGCGCAACGACGCACACAAGCTGATCGAGGAATGCATGCTGGCGGCCAACGTCGCCACCGCCAAATTCCTCGAGAAGCACGCGATTCCGGCGCTGTACCGCGTCCACGACGGCCCGCCGCAGGAGAAGCTGAACAACCTGCGCCAGTTCCTCGGCGAGCTGGGGCTGACGCTGTACCGGGGCAAGGGCGATCCGACCCCGGCGGACTACCAGAAGCTGCTGGAGTCCATTCAGGGTCGCCCGGACCTGCAGCTGATCCAGACCGTGATGCTGCGTTCGCTGAGCCAGGCGGTGTACAGCCCGGAGAATGCCGGCCACTTCGGCCTGAACTACGAGGCCTATACCCACTTCACCTCGCCGATCCGTCGCTACCCGGACCTGCTGACCCATCGTGCCATCCGTGGCCTGATCCGCTCCAAGGCGGCTTCCGAACATGTGCAGCGCGTTGGCGCGGCCAGCATGCCCAAGGCGCGAATCTATCCGTACGACGAGGCGCGTCTTGCTCAGCTGGGTGAGCAGTGCTCGATGACCGAGCGCCGCGCTGACGAGGCGACCCGCGACGTCACCAACTGGCTGAAGTGCGAGTTCATGCGCGAGCGCGTGGGCGAGACCTTCCCCGGCGTGATCACCGCAGTGACCGGCTTCGGCATCTTCGTTGAACTGACTGACATCTACGTCGAAGGCCTGGTCCACGTCACCGCGCTGCCGGGCGACTACTACCACTTCGATGCCGTGCATCACCGCCTCGCGGGCGAACGTACTGGCCGCAGCTTCCGCCTGGGTGACGCCGTGGAAGTGGTCGTGGCGCGCGTCGACCTGGATGAGCGCAAGATCGATTTCGAGCTCTCCGACAACGTGCTCAGCGCGCCGATTGGCCGCAAGAAGCGTGGCGAGAAGGCCGAGCCGGTTGCCAAGGGCAAAGTGGCCAAGGGCAAGGCGCCCAAGGGCGCAGTTGCCAGGGAGAAGCCGGCCAAGGCCCGCGCCCAGGTGGCGGATGATCCGTTCTTCGCTCCCGACGTGGCCGTGGTGCCGTCGCACCAGCCGCGCAAGCGCAAGGTTGGCGTGGTCCAGGCGCTGCCGTCGGTGGCGCCGGATATGCTCGCCAAGGCCGAGGAGATGCTCGGCAATACCGATGTGCGCAAGAGCCGCGAAGTGAAGAAAGCGCTGCTCGAAGAGGCCAAGGTCGGCGGTAACAAGCCGGCGACCGGCAAGGGCAAGTCTGCGTCCGCCGCTGGCAAGCCGCGCAATCCGTCGAAGCAGAAGGCCCGGTCCGGCAAGTCAACCAAGCACCGCAAGGGGGCGTCGCAGCCCAAGGCGGGTGCATCGACCGGCACTCCGGCAGGCAAGGGTAAGGCGAAGAAATGAGTCAGTGGGAAAAGGTCTACGGGGTCCATGCCGTAGAAGCGTTGCTGCGCCATCACCCGAAGCGGGTCAAGCAACTGTGGTTGGCCGAAGGTCGGCATGATCCGCGCGTCCAGGCGCTGGTCGAGCTGGCCGGCCAGGTGCGCGTGCCGGTGGGTACGCGCGACCGCAAGGAGCTGGACGAGTGGGCCGAGGGCGTTCACCAGGGTGTGGTCGCCGAGGTCAGCCCGAGTCAGGTGTGGGGCGAAAACATGCTGGAGGAGCTGCTGGAGCGCTCCACCGGTCCCGCACTGCTGCTGGCACTGGATGGCGTGACCGATCCGCACAACCTCGGCGCCTGCCTGCGCACCGCCGATGCGGCGGGCGCGCTGGCGGTGATTGTGCCCAAGGACAAGTCTGCGACCCTCAACGCCACCGTGCGTAAAGTCGCCTGCGGCGCCGCCGAGGTGATCCCGCTGGTCGCCGTGACCAATCTCGCGCGCACCCTGGAGAAGCTTCAGCAGCGCGGGCTGTGGATCGTCGGCACTGCCGGTGAGGCGACCCAGATGCTCTACGAACTCGATCTCACCGGGCCGACCGTGCTGGTGATGGGCGCCGAGGGCAAGGGCATGCGCCGCCTGACCCGCGAGCACTGCGACTACCTGGCCAAGTTGCCGATGCAGGGCAGCGTGAGCAGCCTGAATGTCTCGGTGGCTACCGGTGTGTGCCTGTTCGAGATCGTCCGCCAGCGCCAGATCAAGGCTGGCGCCTGACGTCCCCACGCAAGGCGGCCGGCGCCGCCTTGCGCTGTTCAAAGTTTCACCAGTTTTCCTTGCGCCCCCTGGCACGCTTCTCTAGAATGTCGGCCCTTGCCGTCCTGGCAGGTGCTCGCGCGCCTTCTCTGGTGGCAAGGAAAAAATCATTCACTCCTTGTCTGACCGCTTAGTCGGCAGGCTGCAATCCGTAAGGAGCATTTATGCGTCATTACGAAATCGTGTTCCTGGTTCACCCGGACCAGAGCGAACAAGTCGGTGGCATGGTCGAGCGTTACACCAAGGCCATCGAAGAAGACGGCGGCAAAGTCCACCGTCTGGAAGACTGGGGCCGTCGTCAGCTGGCTTACGCCATCAACAACGTGCACAAGGCTCACTACGTTCTGATGAACGTCGAGTGCACCGCCAAGGCCCTGGCCGAGATGGAAGACAACTTCCGCTACAACGACGCCGTGATCCGTAACATGGTCATCCGTCGCGACGAAGCCGTTACCGGCCAGTCCGAAATGCTGAAGGCCGAAGAGAGCCGCAACGAGCGCCGTGAGCGCCGTGAGCGTCCCGAATCGAACGAGGGCGAGTCCGCTGACGGCGAAGATAGCCGCGACAGCGCTGACGAGTAATCCCGGACCAGTATTGAGGAGCCACACACATGGCACGTTTCTTCCGTCGTCGTAAATTCTGCCGTTTCACCGCTGAAGGCGTGAAAGAGATCGATTACAAAGATCTGAACACCCTGAAGGCCTACGTTTCCGAAACCGGCAAGATCGTTCCGAGCCGTATCACCGGCACCAAAGCCAAGTACCAGCGTCAGCTGGCGACCGCTATCAAGCGCGCCCGTTACCTGGCCCTGCTTCCCTACACCGACAGCCACGGCCGTTGATCGGGCAGTCGACTGGAATTGATGGATAGATCGCATGCGCGCATTGGCTGAATTTGTCATGCGAGGCCGCATGCAGGCGACCCTGGTGGTCGTCGCAGCCGCGGTACTGCAGCCTTTGTTCTGGCTCGGTGCCGCAGCAGGCAGTCTGGTGCTGTTGCGCCGTGGCGCCGGCGATGCCTTTGGCATCCTGGTGTGGGCGCTGCTTCCGGCACTGGCCTGGTGGTACCTGGGTGACCCCAGCGTGAGTCTGGTTCTGGTGGGTAGTGCCGTGCTGGCGCAGGTTCTGCGCAGCAAGGTGTCCTGGAATCAGGTGATGCTGGCGAGCGTTGTGCTCGGTGCGGTGTTCGTGCTGCTGCTCAGCACGGTGTCGGCCGGGTTGGTCGCAGGTCTGGCCGATGCATTCGGCAAGGCACTGCCGCAGGTTCTGGCCGAAGCCAAGCTTTCGCCGGAACAGATGGCCGCCCTGCAGGCGGAGATGGTTCCGACCATCACCGGCCTGATGGCAGCCTCGCTGCAGACGATCAGCCTGTTGTGCCTGATGCTGGCGCGTTATTGGCAAGCAGTACTGTTCAACCCGGAAGGGTTTGGCCGCGAGTTCCGTGCACTGCGTCTGTCGCCGGGCACGGCTGTAGCGCTGCTGGTCGGCGTTGTGGCGCTGCCCTTCGCAGGGCCCGCGGCCACCATGCTGGCGCCGCTGTGCATGATTCCGCTGCTGTTCGCCGGGATCGCACTGGGGCACGGCCTGGCCGCGCTGAAGAAGCTTCCGGGCTTCTGGCTGGCACCGCTGTACCTGCTGGTATTCGTACTGGGCAATGTGATCTGTCTTGTCGCCGTCGTCGACAGTCTGTTTGATTTTCGCGGTCGCCTGGCCAAGCGCCAGAAAGCTGCGAACGGTGAAGGTTAAAAGTTAAGAGGTAAGACTCAAATGGAAGTCATCCTGCTGGAAAAGATCGCCAAACTGGGCAACCTGGGCGACAAGCTGAACGTAAAGGGCGGTTACGCTCGTAACTACCTGCTGCCGCAGGGCAAAGCCACCGCTGCCACCGCTGCCAACGTCGCTGCTTTCGAAGAGCGCCGCGCAGAGCTGGAAAAAGCCGCTGCTGAGAAAAAAGCCGCTGCTGAAGCTCGTGCTGCCCAACTGGCCGAACTGATCGTGACCATCGGCGCCCACGCTGGCGACGAAGGCAAACTGTTCGGTTCGATCGGCACCCGCGACATCGCCGACGCCGTTTCGGCTGCCGGCTACCCGCTGGAAAAGAGCGAAGTTCGCCTGCCCGACGGCGCCCTGCGCGCTGTAGGCGAATACAACATCGAAGTGCAACTGCACATGGATGTTGATGCAACCCTGCACGTGGTTGTAGTCGCCGAGTAAGCGATCCGTCGCTAGGACGTTTCGCACATCTTGCATGGGCGAATCAGTCCGCTAACATCGGGCACGGTACTGAAATTCGGTACCGTGCCCTTTGTTTTTTCCGCCTTTGAATTTCTACGAAGAGCCCGCACGAAGCGCCCATGAACGACATCACCGTCCCCGAGCAATACGACCTGCAGACCGCTTCCCTCAAGGTGCCGCCGCACTCGATCGAAGCCGAACAGGCGGTGCTGGGTGGCCTGATGCTCGACAACAACGCCTGGGAGCGCGTCTCCGACGCCGTGTCCGATGGTGACTTCTACCGCCATGACCATCGCCTGATCTTCCGCGCCGTCTACAAGCTCGCCGAAGCCAACCAGCCGATCGATGTGGTGACGCTCTCCGAGCAGCTCGAACGCGAAGGGCAACTGCCCCAGGTGGGCGGCCTTGCTTACCTCGCCGAGCTGGCGAAGAACACGCCTTCGGTGGCGAACATCAAGGCCTACGCGGGCATCATCCGCGAGCGGGCCACCTTGCGGCAGCTGATCGGCATCAGCAGCGATATCGCCGACAGTGCCTTCAACCCCGAAGGGCGCAGCGCCAACGAAGTGCTCGACGAAGCCGAGCGCAAGATCTTCGAGATCGCCGAAGCGCGGCCCAAGACCGGCGGCCCGGTGGGCATCGGCGATATCCTGGTCAAGACCATCGACCGCATCGACCACCTGTTCAACACCTCGGACGCGCTGACCGGCATCACCACCGGCTTCACTGACCTCGACGAGAAGACCAGCGGCCTGCAGCCGTCCGACCTGATCATCGTGGCCGGCCGACCCTCCATGGGCAAGACCACCTTCGCCATGAACCTGGTGGAGAACGCCCTGATGCGCAGCGACAAGGCGATCCTGGTGTACTCGCTGGAGATGCCCTCCGACTCCATCGTGATGCGTATGCTCGCCTCGCTCGGGCGCATCGACCAGACCAAGGTGCGTACCGGCAAGCTGGACGACGAGGATTGGCCGCGACTGACCTCGGCGGTGAACCTGCTCAGCGACCGCAAGCTGTTCATCGACGACACCGCCGGCATCTCGCCCTCGGAAATGCGCGCGCGGACCCGTCGCCTGGCGCGCGAACACGGCGAGATCGGCATGATCATGGTCGACTACCTGCAGCTCATGCAGATCCCCGGTTCCGCCGGCGACAACCGGACCAACGAGATTTCCGAGATTTCCCGCTCGCTCAAGGCGCTGGCGAAGGAATTCAACTGCCCGGTGGTGGCGCTCTCCCAGCTCAACCGCTCGCTGGAACAGCGCCCCAACAAGCGCCCGGTGAACTCCGACTTGCGCGAATCCGGAGCGATCGAGCAGGACGCCGACGTGATCATGTTCGTCTACCGCGACGAGGTGTATCACCCGGAGACCGAGTTCAAGGGCGTCGCCGAGATCATCCTCGGCAAGCAGCGGAACGGCCCCATCGGCACGGTGCGCGTGGCCTTCCTCGGTCGCTACAGCCGCTTCGAGAACCTCGCGCCCGGCATGTACAACTTCGAAGACGAGTAACGATGCCGCATTCCGCGTGACCGACGGGCGCCTTAAGATAGGCGCCCGTTTTCATTTCAGAGGCCGCCATGCGCCCGCTCGTCGCCCACGTCGATCTTGCCGCCATTCGCCACAACTACGCCGTTGCCAAGCGCTGCGCACCTGGGCGCGAGGCTTTCGCAGTGGTCAAGGCGAACGCCTATGGGCACGGCGCTCGGGAGGTGGTGAGCTGCCTGCACGACGAGGCTGACGGCTTCGCGGTGGCCTGCCTGGAGGAGGCCGCCGAGGTACGCGCTCTGCATGCCGGCGCCCGCATCCTGCTGCTGGAGGGCTGTTTCGAGCCGGCGGAATACCTGATCGCTGTCCAGCTGCGCCTGGATGTGGCGGTGCAAGGCCCTGAGCAGGCCCAGGCGCTGCTCGCCGCGCAACTGCCCAGTGCGCTGAATGTGTGGATGAAGCTGGATACCGGCATGCACCGCCTGGGCTTCTCGCCCGAGGCGCTACGCGACTGGCATTCGCGCCTGCGCCAGGCGCCGCAGGTGGCGGAGCTGAACCTGATGAGCCACTTCGCCAATGCCGATGTGCGCGGCGACGAGCTGACCGAAGACCAGGTGGCCTGTTTCCTCAGTGTGCTGGACCTGGATTTCGACCTGCGCTCGCTGGCCAACTCTGCCGCCGTGCTGACCATTCCCGCCGCACACATGGACTGGGTTCGCCCCGGCATCATGCTCTATGGCGCCACGCCCTTCGCCGACATCGGCGCCGCTGAACTGGGCCTGCGCCCGGCCATGAGCCTGGAGGCGCGACTGATCGCCGTGCGCGAGGTGGCGGTGGGTGAGAGCGTTGGGTACGGCGCGACCTGGGTGGCCGAGCGGCCGTCGCGTATCGGCACGGTGAGTTGCGGCTACGCCGATGGATACCCGCGCCACGCGCCGAGCGGTACGCCGGTGCTGGTGGATGGGCGGCGCGCATCGCTGGCCGGGCGTGTCTCCATGGATATGCTTGCAGTGGACCTGACCGATCTGCCCGGCACCGCAGTGGGTGATCGCGTTGAGCTGTGGGGCGCCAACCTGCCGGTGGACGAGGTGGCCGCCCATGCCGGGACCATCGGCTATGAGTTGCTGACCAAGGTCACCGCCCGCGTGCCGCGCCGTTACCGCAGCTGATCAGGCACGGTCTTCGCTTTCCAGCCGTTCGTTTTCCAGCCAGAGATCGCTGGTTTCGCCGGCGGCCTCGCTGGCCATGGCGTAGGCCGCCCGGCCATTGCCCTTCACCTCGTAGAGCGCCTGGTCGGCGGCCTTGTAGAGCTTGCTGAACTGCATGGCGTGGCTGGGATAGATGGCCACGCCGATGCTCGGCGTGACGCGCAGCTCCAGGCTGTCGAACTTCACCGGCCGCGACAGTTCATTGAGGATGCGGCAGGCGATCTCCTTGGCGTGGCTCTCGGCATCGGGCCCGGAAATCAATGCTGCGAATTCGTCACCGCCCAGGCGCGCCACGCAATCACTGCCGCGCACGCACTGGCGCAGGCGGTTGCCGACGTTCTGCAGCATGAAGTCGCCCGCATCGTGCCCGTGGCTGTCGTTGATCGGCTTGAAGTGGTCGAGGTCGATCAGCATCAGCGCCAGGGTCTCGCCGTTCTGCTGGGCATGGGCCAGGGCGTGTTCGGCATGTTCCACCAGGTAGCGACGGTTCGGCAGGCCGGTCAGCGGGTCGTAGTGCGCGGCGTGTTGCAGCTGCACTTCGCGCTCGCGCAGCAGCTGGTTGCTCTGGGTGAGTTCGGCGGTGCGCTCGGCCACGGCTGTCGCCAGGTCTTGCTGGGCGCTCTGCATGAGGGTCAGGCGCGCGCTCTTCTCCCGATCCGCCTGCTCCAGTGCCTGCGCGCGCTCGCGCTTGAGGCCCTGGATTCGCGAGGTGAGGGCGAAGGAGAAGAGTACCGACTCCATCGCCACGGCGATGGGGAAGATGTACGAGGTCAATGGCGAGGGCTGCACCATGCCGGTGGCGCGCATCACCGAGATGCTCACGCTGGTCAGTACCAGGCCGAAGCCGAGCAGGTAGAGGAAGGCCGGGAACGAACCCTGGCGCCAGCGCACCACGGCACCGCCCAGCGCTGCCGGCACGCCGATCAGGGTGATCGCCACCAGCATCCAGCCGGCCACGCCGCGCAACTGCAGCGCGCCGAGGACGATGGTCAGCACGTACAGCGCGCAGTTCAGGTTCAGCAGCCAGTGCGACCAGCGCACGTAGCGGCGGGTCTGCAGCAGGGTGATGGTAAAGCGGTGTACGCAAAGGCCCCAGAGCGAGGGCAGGGTGATGCGGTCGAGCCACCAGGGCACCGGGTGATCGGGCCAGAAGTACTCGAAACCGTGGCCGCTCATGCCCAGGCTGAACAGCAGGGCGCTGGCGGTCGTCAGCACGTACCAGAAGTACGCCGGGTCGCGCAGGGTCAGCAGGATGAACAGGTTGTACAGCAGCAGGGCGGCGATCAGGCCGTAGATGAAACCCAGGAACAGGCTGGTATCGGCGCGATGGTCCTGCAGATCATCCAGCGACCAGATACGCAGCGGGAACGAATTGCCGGCGGGGTCGTAGACGCGGGCATAGATGCGCACCGGGCCGGTGCCTTCGGGCAGGTGGAAGAGCGGTCGGCGGTAGTCGCGGTCACGGCCCTGGGCGAACGGCACGGCCTCGCCGGACAGCGTTTCCCGGTAGATGCCCCGTTCGTCGGGTATGTAGAGGCGCAGGTCCTTCAGGTTGACGGCATCGACTTCCAGCCACCAGCCGCCCAGCGGCGCGGTACGGCGGTCCAGGTCCAGGCGCAGCCACCAGCCGTCAGGACTCTGGCCAACGCTGGTGCGGCCGTTGGCCGGAATGAAGTCGCGGCTGGTCTGCACGGCTGCCAGCGATAGCGGGCCGTCGCGCTCCTGCAGCAATTCGAGGTGATCATTGAGCCAGGCGCCGCTGGCCTTGTCGTCGAGTTCGAAGGCTAGCGCCGTGTGGCAGAACAGCAGGGTAAGCAACAGTACGATGGCACGACACACGACAGGCACTCCCTGGCCTGGGCGGGTTGGCCAGGCGTACTGCGGATAGTGGCTGAAGTATAGCCAGATGATGGCATTGGCAATCTACCGTCGGAAGGTTAAATCCCCCGTAAATCTGAGTTCGCTGGTCGGATTTGTACACTTTTTGTGCTATATTCCGCGCCCGCGTTTTTCCGCGATCCCTACTAGAGATACCCACGGTGCCCGTGATGCAAGCCGCCAAGCCGCTGTTCGACTATCCCAAGTTCTGGGCCGAGTGTTTCGGCCCGGCGCCGTTCCTGCCCATGAGCAAGGAAGAGATGGATCAGCTGGGCTGGGATTCCTGCGACATCATCATCGTCACCGGGGACGCCTACGTCGACCATCCGTCGTTCGGCATGGCCATTATCGGCCGCCTGCTGGAAGCCCAGGGCTTCCGTGTGGGCATCATCGCCCAGCCGGACTGGCGTTCGAAGGACGACTTCATGAAGCTCGGCCAGCCGAACCTGTTCTTCGGCGTGGCGGCGGGCAACATGGACTCGATGATCAACCGCTACACCGCGGACAAGAAAATCCGCAGCGATGACGCCTACACCCCGGGAGGCCTGGCCGGTCGTCGCCCGGATCGCGCCAGCCTGGTCTACAGCCAGCGCTGCAAGGAAGCCTTCAGCGATACCCCGGTCATCCTCGGCGGCATCGAGGCTTCGCTGCGCCGCATCGCCCACTACGACTACTGGCAGGACAAGGTGCGCCGCTCCATCCTGATGGACGCCACCGCCGATATCCTGCTGTACGGCAACGCCGAGCGCGCCGTGGTGGAGATCGCCCAGCGCCTGGCTGCCGGCGAGCGGGTCGAGCAGATCACCGACGTGCGCGGTACCGCCTTCGTGCGCCGCGACACTCCCGAAGGCTGGTTCGAGGTGGACTCCACCCGCATCGACCGCCCGGGCAAGGTCGACAAGATCATCAACCCCTACGTGAACACCCAGGACACCGCCGCCTGCGCCATCGAGCAGGAAAAGGGCGAGCAGGAAGACCCGAACGAAGCCAAGGTCGTGCAGCTGCTGGCACACCCGCGCCTGGAGCGCGAGCGTACGGTGATCCGCCTGCCGTCGTTCGAGAAGGTGCGCAGCGACGCGGTGCTCTATGCCCATGCCAACCGCGTGCTGCACCTGGAGACCAATCCGGGCAACGCCCGCGCCCTGGTGCAGAAGCATGGCGAAGTGGACGTGTGGTTCAACCCGCCACCCATCCCGATGAGCACCGAGGAAATGGACTACGTGTTCGGCATGCCCTATGCGCGCGTGCCGCACCCGCTGTATGGCAAGGAGAAGATCCCGGCCTACGAGATGATCCGTTTCTCGGTGAACATCATGCGCGGCTGCTTCGGTGGCTGCACCTTCTGCTCGATCACCGAGCACGAGGGGCGAATCATCCAGAACCGCTCCCATGAGTCGATCCTTGCCGAGATCGAGGAGATGAAGAAGGTGCCGGGCTTCACCGGTGTCGTTTCCGACCTGGGTGGCCCGACCGCCAACATGTACCGCATCGCCTGCAAGGACCCGGAGATCGAGCGTCACTGCCGCAAGCCGTCCTGCGTGTGGCCGGGCATCTGCGAGAACCTCAATACCGACCACTCCTCGCTCATCGAGCTGTACCGCAAGGCCCGCGCCCTGCCGGGTGTGAAGAAGATCCTGATCGCCTCCGGCCTGCGCTACGACCTGGCCGTGGAGTCGCCCGAGTACGTCAAGGAGTTGGTGACGCACCACGTTGGCGGCTACCTGAAGATTGCCCCGGAGCATACCGAGGAAGGCCCGCTGTCGAAGATGATGAAGCCGGGCATCGGTACCTACGACGCCTTCAAGCGCATGTTCGAGAAGTTCTCCAAGGAGGCCGGCAAGGAGCAGTACCTGATCCCGTACTTCATCGCGGCGCATCCGGGTACCACCGACGAGGACATGATGAACCTCGCCCTGTGGCTCAAGCGCAATGGCTTCCGCGCGGACCAGGTGCAGGCGTTCTATCCCTCGCCCATGGCCAGCGCGACCGCCATGTACCACTCGGGCAAGAACCCGCTGCGCAAGGTGACCTACAAGAGCGACGGCGTGACCATCGTCAAGAGCGACCAGCAGCGCCGTCTGCACAAGGCCTTCCTGCGCTACCACGACCCGAAGGGCTGGCCGATGCTGCGCGAGGCGCTGGAGCGCATGGGCCGTGCCGACCTGATTGGCAACGGCAAGCATCACCTGATCCCGACCTACCAGCCGCAGACCGACGAGTACCAGAGCGCGCGCCGCAAGAACTCCACCCCGGCCGGCAGCAAGAAGACCGGCAAGCCGTTGCTGACCCAGCACACCGGCCTGCCGCCGCGCGCCAGCAACGGCTCCAAGCCGTGGAACAAGGCCGAGGAAGGCAAGGCCAGCGGCTACGCCAAGGGCAAGAAGCGCACCACCAAGCGACAGCCCAATATTCCGCGCTGATTCGTCTGTACCGTGCTGTAAAAAAGGCGTGTCGCTAAGCGGTCACGCCTTTTCCTTTGAAGAACGCCACGTAAGCCTTGTCCACCTTCAGGATATGGTGGATCAGCCAGGCCTTGAGCAGCTCCAGGGCCTCGACCGAGACGACCTCGCCATCCTCGTGGCGGTACAGCAGGTCGATGATCTGCCGATTGAAACGATCGTGCTCGGCCCGGTGCGCTTCCTCCTCGGGATAGCCCAGGCGCTGGAACAGCACTTCCTCGACGATGAAGTGATTCATCGTGTACTCCACCAGTTGCTCCAGCAACTCGCCGATGGGCTGACCCTCGCCCTCCGGGCCGTTCAGGCTGTCGTACAGCGCATTGGTGAGGTCGACCAGCCAGCGGTGCTGTTCATCGATCCGCTCGATTCCGATCACGAATTCGTCGTTCCAGGGCATGAAGCTCATCCGTGCACTCCTTGGGTTGGAAGCGCAGATCATCCCGATCCGCCACCGCTAAACCCTGACGTCAATCAATCAAAGTGCGATGTGTCTGAAGGGCTGGCGTGGCGCGGGATGTAGGAGTATTCTCGGTCTTATTTGGTACGATAGTTCCATATCATAAAAACAAGACCGGAGCCCGCCATGCGTCTCGCCACTCTTTCCCTTCTCGCTCTCTCCGTTGCCCTGGCCGCCTGCGGCGAAGGTGACAAGCCCACCGCTGCCGTCAGCGCCGACTTCCAGAAAGACCTGCAGGCGCGCCTGATCAAGGCCAAGGCCGGCGATGTCATCGACATTCCCGCCGGCACCTACCACCTGGACCGCAGCCTGAGCCTGAAGGTGGACGGCGTGACCATCCGCGGCGCCGGGATGGACAAGACCATCCTCAGCTTCAAGAACCAGAAGGCCGGTGCCGAAGGCCTGTTCGTCGACGCCTCCGACTTCACCATCGAGAGCCTGGCCATCGAGGACGCCAAGGGCGACGGCCTGAAGGTCATCGGTGGCAAGAACATCGTCATCCGCAACATCCGCACCGAATGGACCAACGGCCCGGCTACCGAGAACGGCGGCTACGGCATCTACCCGGTACAGACCGAAAACACGCTGCTCGAAGGCAACGTCGCGATCGGCGCCTCCGACTCGGGTATCTATGTCGGCCAGTCGCGCAACGTGGTCGTGCGCAACAACCGCGCCGAGCGCAACGTCGCCGGTATCGAGATCGAGAACACCATCGGCGCCGACGTCTACAACAACGTCGCCACCGACAATACCGGTGGCATCCTCGTCTTCAACATGCCCAACCTTCCGCAGCCGGGACGCGGCACCCGCGTCTTCGACAACGATGTGCAGGGCAACAACCACGAGAACTTCGGCCACAAGGGCACGCCAGTGGCCAGCGTGCCGGCGGGCTCGGGCGTGGTGGTGAACTCCAACGATGACGTGGAGATCTTCGACAACAAGATCGGCAACCACAAGACCGCCAACGTCATCGTCAGCAGCTACTTCAGTACCGGTTATTCGGGCAAGGCCACCCAGCCCAACTTCGACCCGTACCCCGAAGGCATCTTCATCCACGGCAACACCTTCGGCCCGGGCGGCGACAGCCCCGACCACCTGGAACTCAAGGCCCTGAAGATCGCCAAGTTCGGTCTCAACGGGCGCCTGCCGGACATCCTCTGGGACGGCTACTTCAACGACAAGAAACTGGTCGACGGCAAGCTTCCGGAAGCCCTGGCCATCTGCATCGACAACGGCAACGCCGGTATCGTCAACGTCGACGGTCCCAACGGCTACAAGAACATCAGCACCGACATGAGCAGCCACCAGTGCAAGCTCAAGCCGCTGCCGAAGATCGAACAGGCCGGCCTCGGCGAGAAGGGCAACAAGGCATGACGAAACCCGCTCCGTTCCTGTTGCCGCTCGCCCTGGCCGCTGCCCTTGCTGGTGCACTGGCCGGGTGCGGGCAGGAGAGCAAGCCGCGTTATCAGCCCGAAGGTGATGATTACCCGGAAAAGCTCAGCGGCTGGGGCATGTTGCACCTGGCGGACGGCCACCTGACGCCGGCCGCCGAGGTGCTGCCGTATGACCTCAACACCCCGCTGTTCACCGACTACGCGCACAAGCTGCGCACCGTATGGATGCCCGAAGGCCTGTCGGCGCAGTACGCCGAGGATCGCTTCGACTACCCCGTCGGCACCGTGCTGACGAAGACCTTCTATTACCCCAGGGACGCCCAGGGCAACCTGCTGCAGAACAGCCAGGACGACCGCGACCCCAAGGCCGGACTGGACATGGGCAAGGTCCACCTGGTGGAAACCCGTGTGCTGGTGCGGCAGAAGGACGGCTGGGCGGCGCTGCCCTACGTGTGGAATGCCGACCAGAGCGAGGCGACGCTGGAACTCGCCGGCGACAGCCCGGCGCTGGAGTTGACCGCCGAGGATGGCAAGAAGACTGCCTTCACCTACATGGTGCCGGACGCCAATCAGTGCTCCGAATGCCACGCCGAGCAGAAGGGCGGCGGCATCGCTCCGCTGGGGCCCAAGGCGCGGCACCTGAACAAGGACTTCGCCTACGCCGAGGGCAGCGACAACCAGCTGCAGCACTGGCAGGCGCGCGGCTTCCTCAAGGGCTTGCCAGCGTTGGCGCAGGTTCCGCAGAACGCCTTGTGGGGCCATCCGCGTCCCGGTGAGGGGCTGGAGAAACAGGCGCGCAGCTACCTCGACGCCAACTGCTCGCACTGCCACAACCCCAAGGGCGCGGCACGCACTTCGGGCCTGCACCTCGACCCGCACACGCCGGTTTCCATCGCCTATGGCCTCTGCAAACCACCGGTGGCGGCGGGCGGCGGCACGGGCGGGAGGCTGGAGGACATCCACCCCGGCAGCCCGGAAAAATCGGTGCTCAGCTACCGGGTCGGCAGCGACAAGCCGGGCGACATGATGCCCGAGCTGGGCCGCACCCTGGTGCACCGCGAGGGGCTGGAACTGCTCAATCGCTGGATCGCCTCGCTACCCGGCGACTGCTAGCTCCATGGCGCCCGGAGCCCGCCGTGGCTCTGGGCTGCGCACTGCGACGAGCAAACCGCCGGGGCCGTGCTAGCGTTCATCTGGTCCCTTTCTCTCGCAGGTGCGCTTCCATGGACGATACGAACATCATCAACGTGGGTACGGAGAAGATCAACGCACTGTGGGCGACGGTTTCGCAGTACGCGCTCGCGTTCGGTGTGAAGATTCTCGTCGCCATTCTCTTCTGGGTGCTCGGTCGCTGGCTGATCAGCTTCGCCGTCAACCTGGTGGAAAAGGCGTTGGCCAAGCAGAGCGTCGATCCGACGGTGCTGCGCTACGTCGGCTCCTTCATCACCGTTACCCTGAACATCCTTCTGGTCGTCGGCATCCTCGGCTACTTCGGCGTGCAGACCACCAGCCTCGCGGCGCTGATCGCAGCCATCGGCCTGGCCATCGGCATGGCCTGGTCGGGCCTGCTGGCCAACCTCGCCGCCGGCGGCTTCATCATCGTGCTGCGCCCGTTCAAGGTCGGTGACTTCGTCACCGCCGGCGGTGTCACCGGCACAGTGAAGGAGATCGGCCTGTTCGCCACCGCCATCAACACCCCGGACAACGTCCTGACCCTGGTGGGCAACAACAAGATATTCAGCGACACCATCCAGAACTACACCCACAACCCCTACCGCCGTGTGGAGCTCAAGGCCCAGCTCTCCGGCGCCGCCGATTATGCGGCCGCCGTGGCGGTGCTCAAGCAGCGCGTCGCGGCGATTCCCAACGTGCTGAGCGACCCGCCGGTAGACGTGGAAATCCTCGAGTTCAACCTCGTCGGCCCCGTGCTTGCCGTGCGCCCCTACTGCCATAACGATGTCTACTGGCAGGTCTACTTCGACACCAACCGCACCATCAAGGAAGCCCTGGGCACCGACTTCCCGGCGCCGATGCCGGCGCAGACGGTGATCGTGCAGCAGTCGGCCAACGGCTGATCGCTACGGGATCGGAAAAGGCCACCGCAAGGTGGCCTTTTCTTTGGGCTCGCCGTGATGAGCGGTCGTGTCTCCGGGACCGGTGGTTTCCACCGTCGAAAGCCTTCCCGCGCCTGCGCCTGATCGCCTATTCGCGCGGAAATTTCCCGGCGATTTCGGCGCGCAGTCTGGCTGACCCGGCCCTGAAACACCTCGCACTCTAGAGATCGGAGCGCCGTCCCACGACGCCGCACAATCCGCTCAGCAGCGAGGCGAAACCATGCAAAGTCGCTTGCCGGCCAGGGGCTTCACCCTGGTTGAACTGCTCGTTTCGGTGGTGATCCTGTCCATCGGCCTGCTGGGGCTGGCGGGCCTGCAGAACGTCGGAGTCGCCGCCGGCTACAGTGCGTTGCAGCGCTCACAGGCTTCCTGGCTGGCCAGCGAGATGAGCGACCTCCTGCGGGCGAACCTGCCGGCGGCCCGCGCGGGCGCCTACGACCTTGCCTTTGCCGAGCCGACCGGAGATTGCCCGGCGGTTTCCGGCAGCAGTCGTGCGCAACTCGATCTCAGCCAATGGCGCAATACGGTCTGCACGGCGCTGGGCGGATCAGGCGGCGGCTCGGTGCGGGTGTTCCGCGGCGGCGAGCTGTACCGCGTGGAGATCGCTATCCGTTGGGACGACAGTCGTGCGCGAGGTCGGTGGCCCAGCGATGGCGAACGCTGGGAAACCTTTACCTATCGCACCTCACTCTGACATGGACGCCTCTGCCCAGCGCGGCCTGTCGTTGGTGGAATTGCTGATCACCATGGCACTCAGCCTGCTGCTCATGGCGGGTGTGATCGAAGTGCTGCTGAGCAGCAAGCAGACCTACCACGCCAGCCTTGCCCTGGCCGAGCTTCAGGAAAGCGGGCGTTTCGCCTTCGACATTCTCGCACAGGACCTGCGCACTGCCGGGTTCGTCAGTGCTTGCCCGTCCGGCGTGGTGAATGCCAGCGGGGCTGGCACCACGCAATTCGCCCTGGAAAGGGCGGGCATCGAAGGTTACGGCAGCGGCATGGCGGCGCCGGCCTGGTTGCCCTCCGGGAAACTGGCGAACACGGATGCGTTGTTGCTGCGTTATGTCGGCGAGCCCGCGCTTGCGGCGCGCTCGGTCGTCGGCAACCAGGTCACCCTGGCCTCCGCTGGTGCCTCGGCCGGGGCGTATTACCTGCTCTCCGATCTGCAGTCCTGCCTGCTGATGCGAAACGCCGGCAGTGCGAGCACCCTGGTCGCTAACCGCGCGTTGGGCCACTTCCTGGCCTCGGCCACTCGCGTCTATCCCTATCGCTACGCCATCTACTGGATCGGCAAGGGGGAAGGGGGCTCGCCGGGCCTCTTCGTCACCTACAACAGCGAGAGCAGCGACAAGCAACAGACCGACGAACTGGTCTCCGGCGTGGCGGGGCTAAGCCTGCGCTATGGCGTTACCGGCGAGGGCGGCGACGCCGTCGCGATCTACAAGACCGCGAGGGAGATGGCCGCTACCGACTGGCGCAGGGTGCGCACGGTGCGCGTCAGCCTGTTGTTGCAGAGCCTGACCCGCAACGTCGACGAGGCGTCGACTGCGCTGGTGTTCGACGGACGAACGCTGACCGCCAATACGGAGCGTCGCCTGCGTTTGGTGATGAGCAGCACCACTGTGCTGCGCAATGCCGTGCGGGCCGAATGAGGCGTTGGCGCGCCGAGCGCGGCGCAGTGCTGCTGGTCACCCTGGTGATGCTGTTGCTGCTGACGCTCATCGGGTTGGCCGGTATGCGCCTGGCGAGCCTGGAGGAGCGCATGGCGGGGAATCTGCGTGATCGTCAAATGGCATTTCAGGAAGCCGAATCTGCGTTGCGTGCGGGCGAACTGGCGGCACGCGATCTCTACAGGCGCGTTCATCTCGACGCCGTTGCTTATGACGTTGCCGCGGACATTTCGACAGGTGACGCAGGCACTCCGGATCTCGCGCGCCAATCGCGTTACCAATTGAAGTTCCTGCGGCTGCTGAATAACGAAGGATTGGAAGTCGGCATGGGCAGGGCTGCGTATGGCGTGGCAGTGGAGGTGAGCGCAACGGGCTACGGTGTGCGCCGCCAGCCCTCGGGCGAGCCGGTCTCCAGTGCGCGGTTGCGCAGCATCTACTTCATTCGCTGACGGACGACAGGGAGGCGGTGGTGGCACGAGGAGGGAAATACGCGTCGCTGGCGCTCGTGGCAGGGTTGCACGGGCTGGCAAGCGCCACGCCGATCAGCCAGGTGCCGTTACAGGTTGGTGGCGGCGCTCCGGGCAATCTCGTGTTGCTGCCATCGACGGCTCACTCGTCCGTTGCGGCGGCTGCCCACTCGGGGGATACCTACATTCCCGAGCGGACGTACGTCGGCTATTTCGATCCTGCGAAGTGTTATGGCCAGGAGCCTGCGCAGCAGTACTTCCAGCCCCTGCGGGCGGCGCAGGAACATCTCTGCTCTGGCGCCTGGAGCGGCAACTTCCTCAACTGGGCAACGGCGCAGCGCCTCGATGTCGTGCGCTCCGCGCTGACCGGCGGGGACCGTTACATCGATACCGCCGGTACAACAGTGCTGCAGAAGGCGCGCAATACGGAAGCTGACGGCAGCTTCCCGGACCGCCATTTATCCACGGCGCTCGCGGGCGGAGCCACGCCGTTTTCCGGGCTGTCCTTGTCGTTCCGCATCGCCGGGCAGGATCGCAGCCTCCTGTTCAGCCGCAGCCCGGCGTTTGCCGGTGAGCCGCAGGATTACCTCGCCGGGACGGTTGTGCAGGCCACGGAAACCTATCGCCTACCCGTTCGGGTACAGGTCTGTGTGGCTGGGCTGCTCGAGCGCAACTGCCACCGCTATGGCGGCCAGTCCAAGCCCGAAGGTCTATTGCAGCAGTACGCCAGCCGGCTGCAGGTCAGCGTGCTTGGCCGGGCTGATAGCGACGTCGTGCTGCGTGCCCGACACAAGTTCATCGGCCCGCAACTGGGCGACGGCGCGGATAATCCGCAAGCGGAATGGTCGGCACGCAGCGGCATATTTCTCGCCAACCCGGACCGGGATGCGTCCGGCCGCAGCGGCGTAATCGACTACCTCAACCGCTTCGACGAGGCGCAGTTGCGCCGCGGGGATGACCTGGGCGAGTCGTTGCATGCGGCGACCCGCTACCTGAGAAACCAGGGCAGCCTTGCGGCGCCGGCCGATGCTGGCGCCGTCCGTGTTTTCCCTGCCGTCGCGCCCTGGGGCGACCCGATCAGCCATGCCTGCCAGCGCAACAGCGTTCTCGGGCTGGGTGGTGCGGGGGAGGCGCGAATTGGCGAGAGCCTGCCTCGCCTCGCGGGGAAGGACCTGGCCGTGGATATGGCCCAGGCCGGTCGCCGCGTGGCCGCCATGGAGGGGGTAGGTGCCGACGACGCGACCCTGGACTTCGCCGGCCTCGCCTACGATGCGCACACCCGCGATCTCCGCCCGGACCTTCCAGGGCGACAGACGCTTTCCACCTACTGGCTGCCCCTCGAGTCGGCAGGCCAGGGCAGCGCCCTCTGGCTGGCGACGAAATATGGCGGCTTCTTCGTGCCCAAGGGCTACAGCGATGCGCGGGATGCGCCGCTGCCGGCGGCCTGGTGGCACGATGCAGCGATCTCCCTTGCCGTGCGCCCGGACAACCTGCTGGACGCCACGGAGCCGGCGCGCTGGCGTGATGAGCTGCAACGGGCGTTCGCACGCACTGCCGAGAGCGGCGCGGGAGCGTTCAGCCAGTTCATCGCGGGCGGGCGTTCCGACGAGGTATTCAGCACGACATTGAACCCAGCGAGGTGGAGCGGTGACCTGCTGCTTTGGCAGGGGAGTTCCGCGAAGCCTGTCTGGTCGGCGGCGCAACGATTGGATGAGCTGGACGAGGCGCGATTGGGCGGGAGAAATATCTTCACTGTACGCACGCCGGACGGTTCCGGTATTGCGCGGCAGGGACTCGCCTTCGCCTGGTCTGCGCTGGACGATCGACAGCGTGAGGCGCTGGCCGCCGAAGGCAACGACGGTGAGCGCCTGGTCGACTACCTGCGTGGTTCCAGGCTGGAGGAGCGCGACTCGGCGGCAAGCCCCCGACCATACCGGCAGCGCGGCAGTCGGCTGGGCGACATCGTCCATTCGCGCCCGGCATACTCCTGGCATGATCCGCAGCCATACGCCGCGCTGCCCCAGCCGCTCGCCAACGGGCTGAGCCTGGGCAGCGCCTACCGAGACTTCCTCGACAGCGCGACCTACCGGCAGCGTGCGCCTCTGGTGGTGGTTGGTGCGAATGACGGCATGCTGCATGGTTTCGATGCACGCGATGGGCGTGAGCTGTTTGCCTATGTGCCGGCGGCGGTCTTCGCCCATCTGCGCGAACTGGCCGCTCCGGGCTACGTGCACCGCTACTTCGTCGATGGCTCGCCGAGCATTGGGAATGCCTGGATCGAAGGGCGCTGGCGCACCTTGCTGGTAGGCACTCCAGGAGCGGGAGGCAACAGCGTCTTCGCCCTGGATATCAGCGATCCGCAGCGTATGCAGCCAGGCAGCGTGCTGTGGGAGTTCAGCCACCCGGAGCTCGGCTACAGCCTGGGCCGCCCGGCCTTGCTGGCGTTGGCGTCGGGAAGGTTCGTGGTGGCGCTGTCCTCCGGCGCCCGTGACCCGCAGGGCAAGGATGGCGAACTGTGGCTGCTCGATGCAGCGGACGGTCGTCCGCTCAAGCGCGTCAGGCTGCCCGGCGCAGGAGACCTGGGGCCGGTGACGGCGATCAGCAGCACGGGCGATGTCACGGCTGACCGTCTGTACCTCGGGGATAGTCGCGGCAACCTCTGGCGAGTGGATCTCGCAGGCGATGACGGCCAGGATTCGGCCATTCCCGCGTCCCTGGCCGGAGGGGCCCTGTTCAAGGCCGTTGACGCAAAGGGAGTGGCACAGGTGATTTCTGCGCCCGTGGTCGCGGCGCGAGATGGCAGTGGTGCGGTGCGAGTGATGTTCGGCACCGGGCGGTATTACCGCGTGGGCGACAACCTGCCCGCCGAGCCTGAGAAGGTCGAAAGCCTGTATGGCGTTCTCGACGACGGTACCGCGACGGTCGGGCGTACCCGGCTATCGGCGCAAGGCCTCGACGTGGAGTCGCTGGCGCGGTCCGCCGATTCGCCAGGCGACGGCAGCCGTGGCTGGTATCTGGACCTGCCCGCCGACGGCACCCGTGTCATCGAACGCGCGCAGCTGCGTGCGGATCGCTTCGTGCTGTTCAATCTCATGACACCTGGGGACGACCCGTGTGACGATCCGCTGCGCTACGGCTCCGTCGCGCTGGATATTGCCAGTGGCGGCGATCCGGGTACGGCACTCCCTGTGGTGTCCGCGGCAGGCAATGTGGTGTTCGGGCGGCCCGGCGGTCTGCTGGTGCGGCCGGGGGAGGGGGAAAGCGGTGTGCGGCTCACGACGCTGGATGAAGGCGGTCGCCCCCGCTCGCGTGATCTCGACTGGCCGGGCGACAGCGGGCGCAAGGCCTGGCAGGAGCTGCGCTGAGATGAAGTCTGCCGTGCGTCGCGGTTTCACGCTGCCGGAAATGCTCACGACAGTAGCGCTGATCGGCATCCTGCTGGCCATCGCGGTACCGACCTACCAGGACTATATTCGCCGGGCTCACCGGGTGGATGCACAAAAATCCCTGGTGGAATTGGCGCAGTACCTGGAGCGCTATCACACCAGCCATGGCAGCTACGTGGGTGCGGCCCTGCCGTATCAGCATTCACCACGAAACGGGCCGGCGCGCTATCGCCTGGGCTTCGCCGACGAGCCGGAGTCCGCGAGCTTCACGCTGATGGCCGAACCTCAGGGCAGCATGGCGGGCGATGATTGCGGAACACTCACGCTGGCCAGCAGCGGGCTCCGTGGCGCGGCCTCGGAGCGCTGCTGGTAGCGGTGCGTCAAGTCGGCGTGCGATCCACCCACTTGGGCGCCGCCAGGGGCTTCCACGCGGCCAGGGCATCGACCAGTTCAGCGGGCGAGGCGGCGCGCTGCAGCATGTCGCGATGGGGCTGGCGCACGAAGCGCTCCTGCACCAGGTGGTCGAGGAACGCCAGCAGCGGGTCGAAGAAGCCGTTCACCTCCAGCAGGCCCAGGGGCTTTGCATGGTAGCCGAGCTGGCCCCAGGTCCAGACTTCGAACAGCTCTTCCAGGGTGCCCAGGCCACCGGGCAGGGCGATGAAAGCGTCGCTCAGCTCCGCCATGCGGGCCTTGCGCGCGTGCATGCCGTCGACCACTTCCAGGCGCGTCAGGCCGCTGTGGCCGACTTCGGCGTCCTTCAGGCTCTGCGGGATGATGCCGATGACTTCGCCGCCGGCGGCCAGCGCGGCATTGGCGACCATGCCCATCAGGCCCACGGCCCCCCCGCCATAGACCAGCTGGATGCCGTTCTCGGCGAGGTGACGGCCGAGGGCTTCGGCGGCTTCCTGGTAGATCGGGGTGGCGCCGGGGCTGGCGCCGCAGAATACGCAGATGGAACGCAAGGTCATGGAACTTCCTCGATTGGCTGCCTCGTTTTGCAGGCCGTCAGGGTAGCGGCAGCCTCGAGTGCGACCAAGTCCGAATTTTCCTAGTCCATTTCAGCTCGTCGGCCGCCCCCGCCGCAGGTGCCGAGTGCGTAGCAGGCGAGCAGGTTTCGCAGCAACTGGCTTTGTAACATCGGAAGACGGTGCATGGCGCTAACTCCTGTTGGGCCGGGGGATGGCGTCTATGCTAGGCGGGGTGCGCTGTTCTGCCTCGTTGATCCTGCCGATCGACCTGATAGACAGTTTGAAGCTTGGCTCGTGGCCGATGGCCATTGATGCAGATCAGGGGAACCCGGATCGCCTTCGGGCAGTCTTCCCCTTCAGGATTCTCCGCCCAACCTGCCTAGGAGGCATGTCATGTTCCGTAAACTCGCCGCTGTATCCCTGCTTGGCCTGTTCAGTGCCCCGCTGCTGGCCGCCGAATGCTCCGTGGACATCCAGGGCAACGACCAGATGCAGTTCAGCACCAACGCCATCAGCGTCGACAAGAGCTGCAAGACCTTCACCGTGAACCTGTCCCACCCGGGCAGCCTGCCGAAGAACGTCATGGGCCATAACTGGGTACTGACCACCGCCGGCGACATGCAGGGCGTGGTGACCGACGGTATGGCCGCTGGTCTGGACAAGAACTACGTGAAAGACGGCGACACTCGCGTCATCGCCCACACCAAGATCATTGGCTCCGGCGAGAAGGATTCGGTGAGCTTCGACGTTTCCAAGCTCAAGGAAGGCGAGCAGTACACCTTCTTCTGCTCCTTCCCGGGCCACTCGGCCATGATGAAGGGCACCCTCACCCTGAAGTGATCCGGCTTTGCTAAAAAGCCTGTGATTCGAAAAGCCCGACTATTGGTCGGGCTTTTTATTTCACGCTTTTTAGTTCAAAAAACGAAGTCAGGGTGTCGGTTGCTGGAATTTGAATGGGGGACCCATGTACCACGGTGAACGCTTCAACGCCTGGACCCACCTGATCGGTGCCTTGCTGGCGCTGGTGGGCGGCATCTGGCTGCTGGTCGCCACCAGCCTGCTGGGCGAGCCGCTGCGCATCGTCAGCGTGGCGATCTATGGAACGACGCTGCTTCTGCTCTACAGCATCTCCACGCTGTACCACAGCGTGCGCGGGCGGGCGAAGGTGATCCTGCGCAAGCTCGACCACCTGTCGATCTATCTGCTCATCGCGGGGAGCTATACGCCCTTCTGCCTGGTGACGCTGAAGGGGCCCTGGGGCTGGACGCTGTTCGGCATCGTCTGGTCGATGGCGGTGATCGGCATGCTGCAGGAGATCAAGCCGCGCTCCGAGGCGCGGGTGCTGTCGATCATCATCTACGCGGTGATGGGCTGGATCGTGCTGATCGCGGTCGGGCCGCTGTACCGCGCCCTGGGCGGCGCGGGTTTCGCCTGGCTGGTGGGCGGCGGGGCCTTCTACACCATCGGCATCATCTTCTTTGCCTATGACAGCCGCTTCCGCCACTGGCACGGCATCTGGCACCTGTTCGTGATCGCCGGCAGCCTGCTGCACTTCATCGCCATCTGGCGCTACGTCATTCCCCAGCATTGAGCCGGGCGGCGCAGGACCGCTCCCGCGCCGCTGGTTGCCGACGGCTTACGGGGCGGTCGGCAGGGCGCGCTTGTGATGGGTCTTCTCGAAGGTGCGGACGATGATGTCGAAGGCTTCCTGGCTGACCTCCTGGCCGTGCAGGAAAGCGTCGATTTCCTTGTAGGTCACACCGTGGGAATGCTCGTCCGGCTTGCCGGGGGCGAGGTCTTCGAGGTCCGCAGTCGGCACCTTCTCCACCAGATGCTCCGGCGCGCCCAGGCTGCGGGCGATGCTGCGCACCTGGTTCTTCACCAGGCCGGTGAGCGGGGCGAGGTCGCAGGCGCCGTCGCCGAACTTGGTGAAGAAGCCCATCACTGCCTCGGCGGCGTGGTCGGTGCCGACCACCAGGCCGGCGCGGGCATTGGCGATGGTGTACTGGGCGACCATGCGAATCCGCGCCTTGGTGTTGCCCAGGGCGAAATCGCGGGTGGCCGGCGCCAGGCCTTCCAGCGCCTGGGTTTCCGACGCCAGCGCCTGGACCGACGGGCCGATGTTCACGGTGTGGCGCTCGTCCGGGGCGATGCAGTCCACCGAGTCCTGGGCGTCCTGTTCGTCACCCTGGACGTTGTAGGGCAGGCGCACGGCGAGGAAGCGATAGTCCTGGTTGCCGGTCTCGGTGCGCAGGCCTTCCACGGCGCGCTGGCAGAGCATGCCGGCGGTGAGCGAGTCGACGCCGCCACTGATGCCCAGCACCAGGGTCTTCATCCCCGAACCCTTCAGGCAGTCCTGGATGAAACGAATGCGGCGCTGGATCTCGGCCTGCAGCTCGGCGTCGGACTGGAAGGGCGGCTGCACGTTGAGTTCTCTGGCGATGGCGGCCTGTCTGTCTTTCATCTGATGGGCTCCTGGTCGGATGCGAAAAGGGTTACACCGGCACCTTGAACACGTGGCGCAGGTAGGCGACGAAATTCTCGTCGCGGCATTGGGTCTTGCCGGGTGTGTCGGAAATCTTCGCCACGGGGTGGCCGTTGCAGGCCGTCATCTTGAGCACGATGTTCATCGGTTCCACCCCGGGGATGTCGCAGGTCAGGTTGGTGCCGATACCGAAGCTGGTGTTGATCTTGCCACGCAATGCACGGAAGAGCTGCAACGCCTTGGGCAGGTCGAGACCGTCGGAGAACACCAGGGTCTTGGTCATCGGGTCGATCCCTAGCCGGCGGTAATGGGCGATGGCTTTCTCGGCCCAGACCAGCGGGTCGCCGGAGTCATGGCGCAGGCCGTCGAAGAGCTTGGCGAAGTACAGGTCGAAGTCGTTGAGGAAGGCGTCCATGGTAATGCAGTCGGTGAGCGCGATGCCCAATTGACCGCGGTACTCGCGCACCCAGCAGTCCAGCGCGGCGATCTGGCTGTCGATCAGCCGTGGGCCGAGCTGTTGGTGTGCCATCAGCCATTCGTGGGCCATGGTGCCGATCGGTTTCACGTCGAACTCGCGGGCCAGGTGGACGTTGCTGGTGCCGACGAAGCGGCCAGGGAAGTCGCGCTTCAAGATGTGTACGACTTCTTCCTGGGTGCGGTAGGAAAAGCGCCGGCGGGTACCGAAGTCCGCCACCTGGAACTCCTTCAGCTCCTCTTTGCTGGCATTGCCGGCAAGCCAGTCGAGCTTGCGGTAGAGCTGCTCGCCGACCTGCTCCAGCACTACCTCGCGGTAGCGATAGCGGTTGCGCACTTCGCTGACGATGGCCAGCAGCGGCACTTCGAAGAGGATCACATGCAGCCACGGCCCGCGCAGGCGGATGGCCAGTTGGTCGTCCTCGATGCTGGTGTGCACGTAGCGCAGGTTGAAGCGGAACAGGCTGAGGAAGCGGATGAAGTCCGGCTTGATGAACGGGATGCGTTCGAGAAAGGCCAACTGGTCCGGCGTAGCCTCCAGCTCGGCCAGGCGCTCGATCTGGTAGCGGATTTCCGCCAGGTACGGGCGCAGGTCCTCGGCGTTGCGGCAACGGAATTCCCACTCCACTTCGGCGTTGGGGTAGTTGTGCAGCACCGCCTGCATCATCGTCAGCTTGTAGAAGTCGGTGTCCAGCAGGTTCTGCACGATGCTCTCGGCAAACACGCTTTCGGCCATGATCAATTCTCCCTGATGCCCATGAGGGCCTCGTCCAGCTCGTTCTCGTCCGCGCAGAGGATGACCCCGGCGGCGCGCATCTCGGCGCAGGCGGCCCTGGCGGTTTCCTCCGCGATGGCGCGGCAGGCCGGCAGATACAGCAGCACCTGGAAGCCGGCGCGGCGCAGTTGCAGTGCGGTGGTCTTCACGCAGTAGTCCAGCGCCAGGCCGCCCACCAGTACGTGGCTGACCCCGTTCTGCCGCAGGTACTCGATGGCTCCGGTACTGCGCCGTTCCGCCAGGTCGTGGTAGCACGCACCGTAGGGGTGCAGATCCGGCTCGACGCCTTTCCAGATGAAGAAGTCGTAGTCCATCGGTTGGGGCAGTTCGTCCAGCAGTTCGAAGCCCGGCGTGCCCGGCACACAGTGGCTGACCCAGGTGAGGTCGGCGTTGGGCAGGGAGAGCGGCTGCAGCATCTGTGCCGGCTCGCTCACTACCCAGGGCGCTTGCGCAGTGTGCGCGTCCTTGCTGCCCAGGCGCAGGCTGGCGCGCTGGGCCAGAAGGTTCAGGGCGCCGCCGATGGCATCGCCGCCGGGCACCGGCAGTTCGTTGGGGCAGAGCGGGGTGAAGCCCTTCTGGGCATCTACATCGAAGCTGGCGATCAGGTTCATGGAAGCCTCCGCTTGACCGTTGGTGGCCTGTCGTGACCACATAATTCACGACGTGAAATAAGTCGTCAAGTAAAAATAACGGAAATGATCGGCAGTGGAAGATGCTTTCTATGCGTGATGAAATAAGTCGCAGGATTTTCCCCGGCGAAAACCTTTTCAAGGAGCTTCGATGAGTACCGCTGAAGTGCTGGCCACCGTGGATATCGTGGCGCTGCGCCTGAACCCGGAGCGCGGGCTGGAACTGCTGCTGATCCGTCGCGCCCACGGGCCGTTCGAGGGGCAGTGGGCGTTGCCCGGCGTGCTGATCAACGGCCGCTGCGCGGATCACGGCCTGGACGATGCGGCTCTGCGCGCGTTGCGCGAGAAGGCGCGGGTGCAGCCGGCGTACATGGAGCAGGTGGCCACGGTCGGCAACGCAGTGCGCGACCCGCGCGGCTGGTCACTGAGCGTGTTCTATCTCGTGCTGGTGGCGCCGGAGACCGAACTGGCCGCCGACGATCTCGACTTCGTGCCGCTCGACGCCGTGCGCGGCGAGCGCCTGGCCTTGCCCTTCGACCATGCCCATCTGGTGCAGCAGGCCTGTGAGCGGCTGGCCAGCAAGTCGGTGTACAGCGCGTTGCCGCTGCACCTGTTGCCGGAGCGCTTCACCGTGGCGGAGGCGCTGAAGGCCTTCGAGCTTTCCATTGGCGAGGAAATCCAGCATTCCAGCCTGCGCGGGCGGTTGGAGCGGATGAAAGCGGCGGGCTGGGTACAAGACACCGGTGAACGTCACCAGCCACCCATGGGGCGACCGCAGCATGTATTGCGCTTCACGCCGCAGGGGGAGGGGGCGTTCATGTTTGATCGGAGTTTGTTGGTTTAGGGCGGCTCCGGACAGTCCTGAGCCTTGCGGCCCCCTCACCCCTCCATCCGCTCCCCAATCCACTCCACGAACGCCCTGATCTTGGGCACCGCCGCTGCATGTTCGGGGTACGCCAGGTAATACCCGCTGCGACTTTGCAGCCCGTGCTCCCAGGCGATCACCAGCTTGCCCTCGCTCAGTTCCTCTTCCACCAGGAAGCGCGGCAGCAGCGCCACGCCGCAACCGGCCTGGGCGGCGCGGATGCACATGTAGAACGTGTCGAAGCGCGGCCCGTGGTAGCTGTGCTCGCTGTGCTGGCCGAGGCTGAGGAACCACTCGTGCCAGGCCTCCTGGCGCGTGGCGTTCTGCAGCAGGACAAGGTCGGCCAATTGCGTCGGCTCGCTCAGCGGCTGTGCCGGCAGGATCGTTGGTGAGCACACCGGCACCATCTCTTCGCCGAACAGCGCCATGCACTCCGCGCCGGGCAGGGTGCCGGCGCCGAAGAAGAAGGCGATGTCGCAGCGCGATTGCAGCAGGTCCCCGGGCTCCAGCTCCTGGCGCAGGTCGAGGTGGATGTTCGGGTGGCGATGACGCCAACCGTTCAGCCGCGGGATCAGCCAGCGTGCGCCGAAGGTCGGTGGTGTGGCCACGCGCAGTACTTCAGTCTCGCCGCCATAGGAGAGCAGGTAGTGGGTGGACATCTCCACCTGGGTGAGGATCTTGCGCACTTCCACCAGGTACAGGTCTCCCGCCGGAGTTAATTGCAGGCGGCGTCGCACGCGACGGAACAGCAGGTGCTGGAGCATCTCTTCCAGCTGAGCCACCTGCTTGCTGACCGCGCTCTGGGTCAGGTTCAGCTCTTCGGAAGCACGGGTGAAACTCAGGTGCCGAGCCACCGCTTCGAAGCATTGCAGGGCGGTCATGGACGGCAGATGGCGTTTGCTCAGCATGGCGGGCAGTTCATGAATTTACGGAATGATGTGCATAGGAAACGTCGTTTGTTGTACCTCGGCAAGCCGTTTATTACTGCTGGCATTCCGTCAGGTCATCTGAAAAGAACTGGAGTCCGCATGATTTCCGCACTGCTCGAATCCCTCGGCGTCGACGCCCGCCTGGTTACCGGTGGCGATCAGGTCATCCACTCTCCCATCGACGGCAGCCGCCTGGGCGCGGTGCGCCTGCAAAGCGCCGCCGAGGTGGAGCAGAAGATCGGCCGCGCCGCCCATGCTTTCGACGCCTGGCGCAAGGTGCCGGCGCCTCGTCGCGGCGAACTGGTGCGGCTGTTCGGCGAGGAGTTGCGGGCAAGCAAGGCCGCCTTGGGCGAACTGGTGTCCTGGGAGGCCGGCAAGATCACCCAGGAAGGCCTGGGCGAAGTGCAGGAAATGATCGACATCTGCGACTTCGCCGTCGGCCTGTCGCGCCAGCTCTACGGCCTGACCATCGCCTCCGAGCGCCCTGGCCACCACATGCGCGAAACCTGGCATCCGCTGGGCGTGGTCGGGGTCATCAGCGCCTTCAACTTCCCGGTCGCCGTGTGGTCGTGGAATACCGCGCTGGCGCTGGTGTGCGGCAACTCGGTGGTGTGGAAGCCGTCGGAGAAAACCCCGCTCACCGCGTTGGCCTGCCAGGCGCTGTTCGAGCGCGCGCTGAAGAAGTTCGGTGATGCGCCGGAGTATCTGAGCCAGGTGGTGATCGGCGATCGCAGCGCCGGTGAAGCCCTGGTGGACGACGTGCGCGTCGCTCTGATCAGCGCCACCGGCAGTACCCGCATGGGTAGCGAAGTCGGCCCGCGCGTAGCGGCTCGCTTCGGCCGCAGCATTCTCGAACTGGGCGGCAACAACGCGATGATCCTGGCGCCCAGCGCCGACCTCGACATGGCCGTGCGCGCCGTGCTGTTCAGCGCCGTCGGCACGGCCGGGCAGCGCTGCACCACGCTGCGTCGGCTGATCGCCCACGAGTCGGTGAAGGACGAATTCGTCAGCCGCCTGAAGACGGCCTACTCCAAGGTGCGCATCGGCCATCCGCTGGAAGGCAACCTGGTCGGCCCGCTGATCGACGAGCGCAGCTTCCTGGCCATGCAGGGCGCGCTGGAGCAGGCGCGCGGCGAGGGCGGCGTGGTGTTCGGCGGCGAGCGCCAACTGGCCGATAAATTCCCCAACGCCTATTACGTGGCGCCGGCCATCGTCGAGATGCCCGAGCAGAGCGATGTGGTGCGCAGTGAGACCTTTGCGCCGATCCTCTACGTGGTGCCCTACAAGGACTTCAACGATGCAGTGGCGCTGAACAACGGCGTGCCCCAGGGGCTGTCGTCCTGCATCTTCACCACCGACCTGCGCGAGGCGGAAGCCTTCATCTCGGCGGTGGGCAGCGACTGCGGCATCGCCAACGTCAACATCGGCCCCAGCGGCGCGGAGATCGGCGGCGCCTTCGGTGGCGAGAAGGAAACCGGCGGCGGCCGCGAGTCCGGCTCCGACGCCTGGAAGGGCTATATGCGCCGGCAGACCAACACCGTGAACTACTCGCGGGAACTGCCGTTGGCCCAGGGCATAGTCTTCGATTGATGACCAACGCGCCGGCCCCGTCAGAGGGCCGGCGCTGCACCACGCTTCGCCTGCCATTCACAAGATTCACCGATAAGGATCGCTGGATGTCGCTTCGCCAAGAATGTCTGTGGGAATACCTGACCCCCGACCGCCCGGAAGCTCCGGAGCTGCGCGGGGATCGCAAGGTCGACGTGTGTGTCATCGGCGCGGGCTTCACCGGCCTCTCCGCCGCGCTGCATCTGCTGGAGCGCGACCAGACGGTCTGTGTGCTGGAAGCCCACACCACCGGGCATGGCGGCTCGGGGCGCAACGTCGGGCTGGTCAACGCCGGCCTGTGGATTCCCCCGGACGAAATCGAAGCGGGCATGGGGGCGGAGGTCGGCCAGCGAGTCAACCGCATGCTCGGCAACGCGCCCTCGCTGGTGTTCTCTTTGATCGACAAGTACGGCATCGATTGCCAGGCGCGCCGCGAAGGCACCCTGCATATGGCGCACAACGCCCGTGGCCTGGCCGACCTGCGTAGCCGCTGCGAGCAGTGGGGGCGCCGTGGCGCTCCGGTGGAACTGCTCACCGGCAGCGAATGCGAACAGGCCTGCGGCACCGACAAGATCGCCGGCGCGCTGCTCGATCGCCGCGCCGGTACGCTCAACCCCATGGCCTACGTCAGCGGCCTCGCCCGTGCGGTCGTTGGGCTGGGCGGTGAGCTGTACCACCATTCCCCGGTGGTTGGCCTGGTGCGCGTCGGTAACGCGTGGAACGTGATCACTGCCGGGGGCGTGGTCACCGCCGAGCAGGTGGTGATCGCCTCCAGCGCCTACACCGAAGGTGAGTGGACAGAACTGCGCCGCACCTTCTTCCCCGGTTACTACTACCAGGTTGCCTCGCGTCCGCTGGAGGGCGCGGAAGCCGCGCGCATCCTGCCGGGCGGGCAGGGCTCCTGGGATACCCGCCAGGTGCTCAGCAGCATCCGCCGCGATGCCGATGGCCGCCTGTTGCTCGGCAGCCTCGGCAAGGGCACCGGCAAACCGGCGTGGTTCCTGAAGAGCTGGGCGGATCGCATCCAGCAGCATTACTTCCCCAGGCTGGGCAAGGTGGACTGGGAGTTCACCTGGACCGGCTGCATCGACTTCACCCCCGACCACCTCATGCGCCTGTTCGAGCCGGCGCCGGGGCTGGTCGCCATGAGCGGCTACAACGGCCGCGGCGTCACCACCGGCACGGTGGTGGGCAAGGCCTTCGCCGACTTCCTGCTGGACGGGGATGCCAGCGCCTTGCCGATGCCGCTGCGGCCGATGGAGGAAATCTCCGCCGTGGGCCTGCGCAGCTGTCTGTACGAGGCCGGCTTCTCCCTTTACCACGCCGGGCAATGCCTGCGGGTGGTGATCTGAGCCTGCCGCGAAGGCGGCGCAAGCCGCCTCCGGGGTAGCCCGCCAACGCTCGCTGCACTTTGGTCTAGCCTCTTATGGTGCGTTACCCCGACGGGTCTGCACCGCGGATGTGCAGTTCGGTGACAGCGATGGTTACGGTTGGGGTTGCGCCTGTGGTGGCTGGAAAAGGACAGCTCACGGGAAGGCTGGTTGCACCCTTTCGGCTGCCTGGTTGCACCTTATGCTTTCAATGGGTTGCACGTGTCTAGGGCTTGATATCTGCCAGCTCGAGCTGTTTTCGCTGTAGGACTTGGTTAATAACAAAAACGAATGGCACGCCGCTTGCTGTTGATTGATCGCTAAGTCGCTGAATCGCTGCACGAGAAATCGCCAACAAGAAATACAACGCGCCATTACAAAAACCCTCAGGAGCAAAACTCCATGTCGCAGAAGATTTACAGAAAAGGTTTTCTGGCTCTGGCGGTCATCACCGCGCTGGGCATGTCTTCCGTAGTACAGGCCGATGTCGTTATCGGGGTCGCAGGACCGCACACCGGGGCCAACGCCTCGTTCGGGGAGCAGTACTGGCGTGGGGCTAGCCAGGCCGCGGAAGACATCAACGCCGCCGGCGGTATCAATGGCGAGAAGATCAAGCTGGTGAAGGCGGACGACGCCTGCGAGCCGAAACAGGCCGTGGCCGTGGCCAACCGCCTGGTGGACCAGGACAAGGCAGTCGCCGTGGTCGGCCACTTCTGCTCCTCCTCCACCATCCCCGCCTCGGAGGTCTACGACGAGGCCGGCATCATCGCCATCACCCCTGGCTCCACCAACCCGCAGGTCACCGAGCGCGGTCTTTCCGGCATGTTCCGCATGTGCGGCCGTGACGACCAGCAGGGCGTGGTCGCCGGCGACTACATCGTTGACGTGCTCAAGGCCAAGAAAGTCGCGGTGATCCACGACAAGGACACCTACGGCCAGGGCCTGGCGGACGCTACCCGTGCCCAGCTGAACAAGCGCGGCGTGAAGGAAGTGCTTTATGAAGGCCTGACCCGCGGCGAAAAGGACTTCAACGCCCTGGTCACCAAGATCCGCGCCTCGGGCGCAGAGGTCGTCTATTTCGGCGGCCTGCACCCGGAAGCCGGCCCGCTGGTTCGTCAGATGCGCGAGCAGGGCCTGACTGCCAAGTTCATGTCCGACGACGGTATCGTCACCGACGAACTGGTCACCACCGCTGGCGGCCCGCAATACGTCAAGGGTGTGCTGATGACCTTCGGCGCCGACCCGCGCCTGATTCCGGACGGCAAGGCCGTGGTGGAGAAAT
This sequence comes from Pseudomonas sp. AU12215, assembly GCF_001675465.2. Classification (NCBI taxonomy): domain Bacteria; kingdom Pseudomonadati; phylum Pseudomonadota; class Gammaproteobacteria; order Pseudomonadales; family Pseudomonadaceae; genus Pseudomonas; species Pseudomonas sp. AU12215. The sequence goes on along the minus strand of NZ_MACM02000141.1, from coordinate 323,545 downwards.
TCCGCGCCAACGGCTTCGAGCCCGAAGGCTACACCCTCTATGCCTACTCTTCGGTACAGGCCCTGGCCGCCGCCTTCAATGGCGCGGGCAAGACCGACCCGGCCAAGGCGAGCGCCTGGCTGAAGGCTAATCCGGTGCAGACCGTGATGGGCAAGAAGGAGTGGGACAAGAAAGGCGACCTGAAAGTCTCCGACTACGTGGTCTACGAGTGGGACGACAAGGGCAAGTACCACCAGCTCGACGCGTTCAAGAAGTAACCGCCTGACCCGGCCGGCGCCGCTACCCGCGGCGCCGGCTTCCCCGCAGGTCGGCGGTACGCGCGCAGCTGGTCACGAGCCGGTGATTGCGCGAGCCGTCAGCCTTTCCTGCCCTGCTTGCGCGAGTACCCAATCGTGGACGGTATCTTCCTTCAGCAAATGATCAACGGGCTGACCCTGGGGTCGGTCTACGGGCTGATCGCCATCGGCTACACGATGGTTTACGGCATCATCGGCATGATCAACTTCGCCCACGGCGAGGTCTACATGATCTCCGCCTATCTCTCGGCAGTGGCCCTGGCGCTGCTGGCCTTCTTCGGCCTGCAGTCGTTCCCGCTGCTGATCCTGGGCACCCTGGTCTTCACCATCTTCGTCACCGGCGTGTACGGCTGGGTGATCGAGCGCATCGCCTACAAGCCGCTGCGCAACTCCACGCGCCTGGCGCCGCTGATCTCCGCCATCGGCATGTCGCTGATCCTGCAGAACTACGTGCAGCTGGCCCAGGGGCCGCGCCAGCAAGGCGTGCCGACCCTGCTCGACGGCGCCTTCAAGTTCCATATCGGCGAAGGCTTCGTGCAGCTGACCTACACCAAGGTGTTCATCCTCATCGCCGCCTTCGTCGGCATGGGCGTGCTGACTTACGTGATCCAGTACACCAAGCTCGGGCGCATGTGCCGCGCCACCCAGCAGGACCGCAAGATGGCCTCGATCCTGGGGATCAACACCGACCGGGTGATCTCCTACGTGTTCATCATCGGCGCCGCCATGGCCGCGCTGGCCGGCGTGCTGATCACCATGAACTACGGCACCTTCGACTTCTACGCCGGCTTCATCATCGGCATCAAGGCGTTCACCGCCGCGGTGCTCGGCGGCATCGGCTCGCTACCCGGCGCCATGCTTGGCGGCCTGATCCTGGGCGTGGCCGAGGCGCAGTTCTCCGGCATGGTGAACACCGACTTCAAGGATGTGTTCGCCTTCGGCCTGCTGGTGACCATCCTGATCTTCCGACCGCAAGGGCTCCTGGGTCGTCCCCAGGTATCGAAGGTGTAAGCATGATGTCCGCAACCCAGACCTCAGCCGCGCCGAAGCCGGCGCGCATCGATATCAGGAAGAGCCTTGTCGACACCGTTCTCGCCGGGCTGATCGCCCTGATCGTGTTCGGCCCCATCGTCGGCATCGTGCTCGATGGCTACAGCTTCAAGGTCGAACCGGTTCGCCTGGCCTGGATGATCGGCGCGGTGATGCTCGGTCGCCTGCTGCTCAGCCTGTTCCTGCAGACGCCCGCCGGCCTGCGCATCATGGACCGCTTCGAGAGCTCCGACTCGGGCATCAGCGTACTGCCGCCGGGCTACAAGACGCGCCTGCGCTGGATAGTCCCGATCGTCATCGTGGCCGCGGTGATCTTCCCGTTCTTCGCCAGCAAGTACCTGCTCACGGTGATCATCCTCGGGTTGATCTACGTGTTGCTGGGCCTGGGCCTGAACATCGTGGTCGGCCTCGCCGGCCTGCTCGACCTCGGCTACGTGGCCTTCTACGCCATCGGCGCCTACGGCCTGGCGCTGGGCTACCAGTATCTGGGCCTGGGCTTCTGGACGGTGCTGCCGCTGGCTGCCATCGTTGCCGCGCTGGCGGGGGCGCTGCTGGGCTTTCCGGTACTGCGAATGCACGGTGACTACCTGGCCATCGTGACCCTGGGCTTCGGCGAGATCATTCGCCTGATCCTCAACAACTGGCTGTCGTTCACTGGTGGCCCGAACGGCATGCCGGTGCCGGCACCGACCTTCTTCGGCCTCGAATTCGGCCGCCGGGCGAAGGACGGCGGCACGCCGATCCACGAGTTCCTCGGCATCGATTACAACCAGAACTTCAAGTTCCTGTTCATCTACATCGTGCTGTTCCTGGTCGTCATGCTGGTGCTCTACATCAAGCACCGGCTGACTCGCATGCCGGTGGGCCGTGCCTGGGAAGCGCTGCGCGAGGACGAGATCGCCTGCCGCGCCATGGGCCTGAACCACGTGCTGGTGAAGCTCTCGGCGTTCATGCTGGGTGCCTCCACCGCAGGGTTGGCGGGCGTGTTCTTCGCCAGCTACCAGGGCTTCGTCAACCCGTCGTCCTTCACCTTCTTCGAGTCGGCGCTGATCCTCGCCATCGTGGTGCTGGGCGGCATGGGGTCGACGGTGGGCGTGGTGATCGCCGCCTTCGTCCTCACCGTCGCGCCAGAACTGCTGCGCAGCTTCGCTGACTACCGCGTGCTGCTGTTCGGCATCCTCATGGTGCTGATGATGATCTGGCGCCCGCGCGGGCTGATCCGCATCAGCCGCTCGGGCTTCGCCGTACGCAAGGGGGTGGCGCCATGAGCGGCGACAAGATCCTCAGCGTCGAGCACCTGATGATGCACTTCGGTGGCATCAAGGCGCTCAACGACGTCAACCTCGACGTGGAACGCGGCTCCATCACCGCGCTGATCGGCCCCAACGGCGCCGGCAAGACCACGGTGTTCAACTGTCTCACCGGCTTCTACAAGGCCACCGGCGGCAATATCCTGCTCAACACCCAGGGCGGCACCACCGACGTCATCAAGGTGCTCGGCCAGCCGTTCCAGGGCGGCGACTTCGTCAACCCGGCGCAGTTCGGCAACCGCCTCTACTACAAGATGTTCGGCGGCACCCACCTGGTGAACCGCGCGGGGCTCGCGCGGACCTTCCAGAACATCCGGCTGTTCCGCGAGATGTCGGTGGTGGAGAACCTGCTGGTGGCCCAGCACATGTTCGTCAACCGCAACCTCATCGCCGGCGTGCTCAACACCCCCGGCTACCGCCGCGCGGAAAGCGAAGCGCTGGACCACGCCTTCTACTGGCTGGAAGTGGTGGACCTGGTGGACTGCGCCAACCGCCTGGCCGGCGAGATGTCCTACGGGCAGCAGCGTCGCCTGGAGATTGCCCGCGCCATGTGCACCCGGCCCGAGTTGATCTGCCTGGACGAACCGGCCGCCGGCCTCAACCCGGCCGAAACCCAGGCCCTGGCGCGCATCGTGCGCTACCTGCGCGACCACCACGGCATCACCGTGCTGCTGATCGAGCACGACATGGGCATGGTGATGAACATCTCCGACCATATCATCGTGCTCGACCACGGCGTGGTCATCGCCCGTGGCGGCCCGGAGGAGATTCGCCACAACGACAAGGTCATTGCCGCCTATCTCGGCGCAGACGAAGAGGAGCTGGCATGACGGCGCCGATGTTGGAATTCCGTGAGGTCGATGTGTTCTACGGGCCGATCCAGGCGCTGAAGAAAGTCTCGCTGACCGTCAACGAAGGAGAGACCGTGGCGCTGATCGGCGCCAACGGCGCGGGCAAGTCGACGCTCCTGATGTCGATCTTCGGCCAGCCGCGCGCGGCGGGCGGCGCGATCCTCTACAAGGGCCAGGACATCCGCCAGAAGTCCGCGCACTACGTGGCCTCCAACGGCATCGCGCAGTCGCCGGAAGGGCGCCGGGTGTTCCCCGACATGACCGTGGAGGAGAACCTGCTGATGGGCACCATCCCCATCGGCATGGACCACGCCCAGGACGACATGCAGCGCATGTTCGACCTCTTCCCGCGCCTGAAGGAGCGGCGCAACCAGCGCGCCATGACCATGTCCGGCGGCGAGCAGCAGATGCTCGCCATCGCCCGCGCGCTGATGAGCCGGCCCAAGCTGCTGTTGCTCGACGAACCGTCCCTGGGCCTGGCGCCCATCGTGGTCAAGCAGATCTTCCAGACCTTGCGCGAACTGGCGCAGAGCGGGATGACACTGTTCCTCGTGGAGCAGAACGCCAACCACGCGCTGAAGCTGTCCGACCGCGGCTACGTGATGGTCAACGGCGAGATCCGCCTGAGCGGCACAGGGGCGGAACTGCTGGGTAACCAGGAGGTTCGCAACGCGTATCTGGGCGGGCACTGACGCCTTCGCCTTTCGTAGGAGCGGACGGAGTCCGCTCCTACGATTCCTTCACCGCTTTCCCGAAGAGGGGTTTCCATGCAAGACCTCCGCTTCCTCACCAACGCCGACGTCGCCGAACGACTGAGTTATCCCCAGTTGATCGAAGCCCTGCGCATCGGCCTCGCCGGAGCCTGCGAAGCCCCGGTGCGCGGCTGTCATGAACTGCCCGGCAACGCCTCGCTGCTGACCATGCCGGTGTGGCGACCGGGGCAGGACATCGGCGTGAAGCTGGTCACCGTATTCCCCGATAACGGCGCGAAGAACCTGCCGGCGGTGGCCGCCTTGTTCTGCCTGTTCGACGGACAGACCGGCCATCCGCTGGCGATGCTCGAAGCTTCGGAAATGACCGCCCGGCGCACCGCCTGCACCTCCGCGTTGGCCGCCGATTACCTGGTACGCCGCGACGCACGGCGGCTGCTGATCGTCGGCAGCGGCACCCTGGCGCCGCATATGGTCCGCGCCCACTGCTCGGTGCGCGAGTACGAGGACATCGCCCTCTGGGGGCGCCAGGAAGACAAGGTGCAAGCGCTGGTGAAGCAGTTGCAGGACGAAGGCTATCCCGTCCACGCCAGTGCCGATCTGCGCGGTGGCGTGGCAGCGGCGGACTGCATCAGTTGCGTCACCACTTCCCGCGAGCCCATCGTCCACGGCGCCTGGCTGCGCTCGGGTTGCCACCTCGATCTGGTCGGAGCCTTCCTGCCGTCCATGCGCGAGACCGACAGCGAAGCCGTGCGCCGTGCGCGCATCGTCGTCGACACCCGCGAAGGTTCACTGGCAGAGGCGGGCGATCTGCTGATTCCCCTGGGCGAAGGCGTGATCGACGAGCGCGCTATCGACTGTCAGTTGGCCGACCTCCTGAACGGTCGCGGCGCGCGCAAGGACGATAGCGAGATCACCCTGTTCAAGTCCGTGGGTTATGCACTGGAAGATCTGATCGCGGCGCGCCTGCTCCTGCAGTGAAGTTGTCCCGAAATTCTGTGGGCGGCGCTGTGGATAACATCTGGGAGAACCTTGCGAGCCCGCGTGACAACGGGCGCCGGCAGTACCGCTCGTTTTCTGTTCGATTGCCCTGCAACCCCTGTATGGATGGACAGTTACCACTTCGTGGAAAAGTTCCGCAGTTCCGATAGTTGTCCCCGTCAGCCGTTGAAAGACTTGTGGATAACCTTGGGAAGAACGGCTCCAGCGCAGAGGCGACGCGGCCTGTGCTGAAGCGCTTGAAAATCGTCCAGGGGGAATGCGCTCTTCCGCTTGCCCACAGAAACCGTGGAGCAGCCTGTGGACAAGATGGGCGCAACTCTCGGCAGGCCCACAGCCATGGGCCTTTCACGCGGCTGTTCGGGTTTTATCCAGCACCGCTGTAACGCAACGCGGCGAGTTCGGGCTGTTATGCTCGGCCGACCGACAAGAACGCGCACCGCACGACTCCCCGGCATGCATCGGCGACGGCAGTGCCCTGCAAGAGGATATCTGTGATGACCACTCCCACTCTGTTCATTACCGGCGCCACCTCCGGCTTCGGCGAAGCCTGTGCCCGGCGTTTCGCCCGTGACGGCTGGTCGCTGGTGATCACCGGTCGCCGCGAGGAGCGCCTCAATGCGCTGGCCCAGGAGCTTTCCGCCGAGACCGAGGTGCTGCCGCTGGTGCTCGACGTGCGTGATCGCGCGGCCATGACCGCAGCGGTGGACTGCCTGCCGGAGAGGTTCGCCAAGCTGCGTGGCCTGATCAACAACGCCGGCCTCGCCCTGGGGGCCGACCCGGCGCAGGAGTGCGAGCTGGACGACTGGGACACCATGGTCGACACCAACATCAAGGGCCTGATGTACGCCACCCGCCTGCTGCTGCCGCGTCTGATCGCCCATGGTCCGGGCGCGAGCATCCTCAATCTGGGCTCGGTTGCTGGTCACTGGCCCTATCCGGGCGGCCACGTGTATGGCGCGACCAAAGCCTTCGTCGAGCAGTTCTCGCTGAACCTGCGTTGCGACCTGCAGGGCACCGGCGTGCGTGTCACCAACCTCGAGCCGGGCATGTGCGAGAGCGAGTTCTCCCTGGTGCGCTTCGGCGGTGATCAGGCGAGGTACGACAAGACCTACGCCGGCGCCGAGCCGATCCAGTCCGCAGACATCGCCGAGACCATCCACTGGATCCTGAACCAGCCGCCGCACATCAACATCAACACCCTGGAAATCATGCCGGTGAGCCAGGCCTGGGCGGGCTTCTCGGTGCATCGCAAGGGGTGATTTTTGTGCGGGGGGTACCCTCACCCCAGCCCTCCCCCAGAGGGGGGCCGTTCGTCCCGGCTGATGGCGTGGTTTCGATCTGCTCCAGACCGTCCCTCTCCCTCCGGGAGAGGGCTGGGGTGAGGTGCTGTTGATCCTACAGATAAGGCGTCAGCCTGCGAGCAACCAGGCACCTGCAGCCGCCGAAGCCAGCCCGGCGAAGCGCACCAGCGGCGCCGCCGCCTGAGGCAACACGCGAACCAGACCGTAACCCGCCCCATGCAGCGCAGCCGTTGCGGCAACGAAACCGGCGGCGTACAGCCACGGACTGCTCAGGTCCGGCAGTTCCAGCCCGTGTGCCACGCCGTGGGCGAGAGCGAACAGCGCAGTGACGCCCATCGCCACCGCCAGCGGCGGACGCACCGCCAGCGCCACGCACAGGCCCAGCGCCAATACCGAAGCGGAGATGCCGGTCTCCATGAACGGAATCTCCAGCCCCTCGAAGCCCAGCAGCCCGCCGATCAGCATGGTGCCGACGAAGGTGCAGGGCAGCGCCAGGCGTGCGGCGCCCTGTTGCTGGGCGGCCCAGAGGCCGACGGCGAGCATCGCCAGCAGGTGGTCGAGGCCGGTGATGGGGTGGGCGATGCCGGCGATCAGGCCGTGGTCGCCGTGGCCCGGATGAGCGAAGGCCACTGCCGGGGTGAGGAACAGCGCCAGGCTGTAGAGGGCTTTACGCAGGGTCATGGTCATTCCTTGGTCTGTGGGGCTGTTCAGGCTGCAGTCAGCAGTCCCTGGCGCTCGATGAAGGTGATGATCTCGGCCAGGCCCTGGCCGGTCTTCTGGTTGCTGAAGACGAAGGGCTTGTCGCCGCGCATGCGCGAGGCGTCCTGGTCCATCACTTCCAGCGAGGCGCCCACCAGCGGGGCGAGGTCGATCTTGTTGATCACCAGCAGGTCGGACTTGCAGATGCCCGGTCCGCCCTTGCGCGGGATCTTGTCGCCGGCGGAGACGTCGATCACGTAAAGGGTCAGGTCCGACAGCTCAGGGCTGAAGGTAGCCGAGAGGTTGTCGCCGCCGGACTCCACCAGGATCAGGTCGAGGCCGGGGAAGCGGCGGTTGAGCTGGTCCACCGCCTCCAGGTTGATCGAGGCATCCTCGCGGATTGCCGTGTGGGGGCAGCCGCCGGTTTCCACGCCGATGATCCGCTCCGGCTCCAGCGCCTCGTTGCGTACCAGGAACTGCGCGTCTTCCTGGGTGTAGATGTCATTGGTGACCACGGCGATGTTGTAGCGCTGGCGCAAGGCGCGGCACAGCGCCAGGGTCAGGGCGGTCTTGCCGGAGCCCACCGGGCCGCCGATGCCGACGCGAAGAGGTTGAGAGTTCATGGCAGTTCTCCTAGGAGCGGAACAGACGGCTGTATTGGGTTTCGTGAGTCATGCAGGCCAGCGCGAGACCGAAGGGCGCGCCGCCATGGGGATCGTTTTCCAGCGCGGCCTGGCAGGCGACGTCGAGCTCGGGTAGCAATTGCGACGTGAGCTTCTGCGCGGCCAATTGGCCCAGCGGCAGGGTTTTCATCAGTACCGCCAGTTGGTTCTCCAGCCAGCTCCACAGCCAGGCGCCGAGGGCCTGTTCCGGGGAAAGTTCCCAGGCGCGGGCGGCCAGCGCCCAGGCGGCGGCGAAGGAGGGAGCGGCCTGCTCGGCGAGGCACTGGCGAGCGGGCGCGTCCAGCTCGGGCAGGGCTTCGAGCAACTGGCCGAGGGAGAAGCCCATCTGCCGGTTCTCCAGACCCAGCTCGCGCGTTTCGCGGCTGGCGCGGTGGCGCTCTGCGGCGTCGCGCAGGGCGTCCCAATCACCGGCTTGGGCGGCACGCAGCAGCTCGGCCAGCAGCGGGCCTTCGAAGCGCGCGAGGTTCAGGTGCAGTTGATCGGTCAGCCAGGTGCGTGCGCTGTCGGCATCCTTGACCTGGCCCTGGTCGATGGCGCTTTCCAGCCCTTGCGAGTAGCTGTAGCCACCGATGGGCAACTGCGGGCTGGCCAGGCGCAGCAGTGCCCAGAGGGGGGTCACCGGCGCACTCCGAATTGATGCAGCTTCGGCGCGTAGTTGAATTCTTCTTCGCCCTGATGCGAATGATGATGCCCGCCGCCGTAGGCACCGTGTTCCGGCTGGAAGGGCGCTTCGATGGCCTCCACCGTGGCGCCGAGCTGGTCGAGCATGGCCTTGAGTACGTAGTCGTCGAGCAGGCGTAGCCAACCTTCACCGACCTGCAGGGCAACGTGGCGATTGCCCAGGTGATAAGCCGCGCGGTTCAGCTCGCGGGCGTTGGCGCAGGTGACGTGGAGCAGCTTCTCCGGCGCGGCGCAGACGCGCACCACGCGTCCGTCGTTGGCCAGCAGGAATTCGCCATCGGCCAGCGGCGACTGGCCGCGTTCGAGGAACAGCCCGACGTCTTCACCCCCGGCGCTGAAGCAGCGCAGGCGGCTTTTGCTGCGCGCCTCGTAATTCAGGCGCAGTTCGGCGTCCCAGTGTTCGCGGGGTTCGATTCGTTGGTGGATGACCAGCATGGCAGTGTCCGGCAGTAGCAATGGCAGTGCTACAGCAAGGGGCTTGCCAGTGCAGGCGGCGGTCAGTGCTGGCGCGGCCTGGCGGGGTTGTCCGAGCGATCAGGAATGGTGCGCGTGGTCAAGGATGGTGCGCACGAAAACGGTGCGCACCATGTCGGGGCAGTGGGCTCTTTGTAGGAGCGAGGGGGCGCCTACAGGATTTTCGTTAGGGCCGTGAACCGATCCCGGTCCAGTGCTTGGCGCCGATCATGATGAAGCGCAACTGCTGGGTGATCTTCGCCTGGGGCGAGAGGTGCGTCGGCAGGCTCTCCGCCGGCGGGTCGATCAGTTCGGGCAGGGTGGCGAACACCGTCTTGACGACCAGATCGGCGATCACGTCGATGTCCTGGCCGCCCAGGTGCGGCAGCTTGTTGAGTAGCGCCAGGTCAGCGGCCAGGTCGTCGGTGATGCGCTGGCGCAGGGCACCGACGGCCTGGCGGATCGGGTGCGAGCCGCCGTACTGCTCGCGGGCGAGGAAGAGGAACTGGGTGCGGTTGGCGGTGACGGCATCGAGGAAGATGCGCACCGATGCCTCGATCACGCCGCCCAGCTCGAACTCGTTGCGGCGCACCACGCGCAGGGTTTCGCGGAAGGTTTCGTCGACGTCCGCCACCAGCGCAAGGCCGAGTTGGTCCATGTCGGTGAAGTGCCGGTAGAAGCCCGCCGGGACGATGCCCGCCGTCTTCGCCACTTCGCGCAGGCTCAGGGTGCCGAAGCCGCGGCCGCTGTCCATCAGGCTCCGCGCGGCATCCATCAGGGCCAGGCGGGTCTGTTGTTTCTGTTCGGCGCGGGGAGTGGACATACGGCGATCCATGACAAAGGCGCAGGCACTCTAGCAAAAGCCGCTCGGCGTTTGGGAAGTTCCTGATGGCAATAGTGAACAGGTGTTGACTGAAAACTCCTACCCATGAGATTTTAAGTGAACACCTGTTTACTGTTCGGTCACGCCCAATGTCGCTGCTGCCCTTTTCCACTCTGAGCCTGATCCAGCCGCTGCTTGCTCCGCTGTGTTCGCTGGTGCGCAACCAGTGGCTGCGCGAGGCGGATGTCGATGCGTGGCTGCGGGTGCTCAATCGCGGCTGGTCATTGCAACGCGTGTATGCACGGGTCGAGGCGCGGCAATGGGTGGCGGATGACATGCTGGAGCTGCGCCTGCGCCCCAACGCCCATTGGCGCGGTGCGCGCCCCGGGCAGCACCTGCAGTTGTTCGTCGAGCACGACGGCGTGCGCCACAGCCGCAGCTATAGCCTGACGCGCATCGCCGATGACGGCTGCCTGGAGATTGCCGTGAAGCGGCAGCCGGGCGGGCGGGTGTCTTCCCTGCTGGTGCAGCAGCTGTGCGTGGGCGATGTGCTGGAGCTGGGCCAACCGGACGGCGACCTGAGCTGGCCGCTCGATGACCAGGGCGTGCTGCTGCTGGCTGCCGGGAGCGGGCTGACGCCGCTGCTCGGTTTGCTGCGCGAGGCCTTGGCGCGCGGCTACAACGGGCCGGTGACGCTGCTGCATTACGTCCGCGAGCGCGGGCAGAAAGCCTTCGTGGCTGGCCTGGACGCCTTGGCGCGGCAGTATCCGAACCTGGAGTTGCGCTGGTCGCTGAGCGGCGATACGGCGCTGGCAGGCGAATTGTCCGGGCGCTTTCAGCCGGAGCACGTCTGCGGCCTGGACGGGCGCCACGTGCTGGCCTGCGGCCCCGGTGGTTTCGTCGAGAGCGTGCGCCTGGCGTTAGGTGCCAGCAGCCGCAGCCTGCAGGTGGAAAGCTTCAGCCCGCCGAGCTGGGATGAGCGCGCGCCGGCGCAGTCCGTGAGCCTGCGCTTTGCCCGTAGCGCGCTGGAGGTGGCGGGTGACAGCCGCCGCAGCCTGCTGGAACAGGCCGAAGCCAACGGTCTGCGCCCGGTACACGGTTGCCGCCAGGGCGTTTGCACGAGTTGCACCTGCACCCTGGTCAGCGGCTGCGTGCGCGATCTGCGTAGCGGCGAGCTGTTCAGCGAACCGGGTCAGCCCATCCGCATCTGTGTCAGCGCGCCCCAGGGCGACCTGACTGTCGATCTCTGAATATTCCGGAAGCCATCGCCATGCGTGAAGACCGCGATCTGACCGCCGCCGAGCTGGCGGCCTTCGGTGCCGAACTGGACGCCCTGCGCCAGCGCACCCTGCACGACCTGGGGGCAAAAGACGCCCGCTACATCCGCCGCATTCGCGCGGCGGTGCGCTTCTGCTGCTGGAGCGGCCGCGCGCTGCTGATGGCCGGCTGGTTCCCGCCGACCTGGCTGCTGGGCACTTTGCTGCTCGGGATGGGCAAGATCCTGGAGAACATGGAGCTGGGCCATAACGTCATGCATGGCCAGTACGACTGGATGAACGACCCGGAGCTTTCCGGGCAGCGCTACGAGTGGGACATCGTCGGTCCTTCGGACTTCTGGCGGCACACGCACAACCATGTGCACCACACCTACACCAACGTGCTGGGCATGGATGACGACGTGGGCTACGGCGTGGTGCGGCTGTTCCCGGAGCAGAAGTGGAAGCCGTTCTACCGCTGGCAGCCGCTGTGGGTGACGCTCCAGGCGCTGCTGTTCCAGTACGCCGTGGCGGTTCAGCACCTGCGCCTGGACAAGTACGTGAAGGGGCGGATGAGCAAGGAAGAACTGCGCCCGCTGCTGCGCCAGTTCAACGCCAAGGTCGGGCGCCAGTGGGTCAAGGACTACATCGTGTTCCCGCTGCTCGGCCTGATCACCGGCGCCTTCGGCGCTGTGCTGCTGGGCAACGTCATCGCCAACCTGATGCGCAACCTGTGGACCTTCACGGTGATCTTCTGCGGCCACTTCACCGAGAAGGCCGCGGTGTTCCCGCCCGAGGTACTGCAGGACGAGACGCGCGGCCACTGGTATCTGCGCCAGCTGCGCGGGTCGAGCAACCTGGAAGGCGGGCCGATCTTCCACATCATGACTGGCAACCTCAGCCACCAGATCGAGCACCACCTCTATCCGGACCTGCCCGCGCGGCGTTATGCGGCACTATCGCGGGAGGTTCGAGAGATCGCTGCGCGCTACGGCCAGACCTACAACAGCGGCCGCTTGTCGGCGCAGTTCGCCACGGTGCTCAAGCGCATCTGGGTCCATCGTCGACCCACCGTTCCGGCCCGCGCCTGATCCGGGTCAGGCGCGGCGGGAATGCGGCGAGGCGACTTCTTCACGCAGGGCGCGCAACTCGGCGGCGTCCTGATTGAGATGGTGGATGGCCTTGAGCAGTCTCTGCCGGAGCAGGTCGTCCTGGACCTGTTCGACCGCCCGCATGACCTCCAGGGCCGTGGCCTCGTTGTTGCTGGCGACGGCGTCGAGGGTCTTTCGCAGGCTGCGGGTTGCGTGGTTCACGTTGGTGTTCTCCTGAAAACTGCACGCACCCTACGACCTGATTATTTCCAATAAATTTCAACAAGTTGCTTTCTGATCGGCGGTCATGATGTCGCAGCGGTGGCGCATCGATTCAGAAAGCTGCACAGCGCCGGCAGGGGCACCAGGTTGAACAGCAGGCGGCCGATCCCCCGCCGTAATGAATGGCACCCAAGTCCTCCAGCGGCAAGTCGGATAAGCGTGTGTGCAGGCGGTAGACAACGCCGCGGGTGAGGCCGAAGGCGAAGAGCCATATCAGCAGGATGGCGGGGCATTAGAGCAGGAAATACTTGAGATCCCGGAGCAGCGTGGCGACTCTCCAGGTACATGCTGCTTAGGATCGATCCTGCGACGGTATGGTTTCATGCAACTGAAGGCACGAGGTCTGATAGCCGGCGGGGTGTTGCAGCACCATAATGCGCGGCTTCGTAAAACCTGTGATCTTTGTCGCGCCAGCACTGTCCGATATCGGGACGGTTTTTTCGTCGCCGCACTCTTTCATCCCATTTGCCTGCCGGACTCGCCATGTTCAGCCCGCTCGTCACCTTTCCCGCGCTCTACACAGCCACGCTGCTGATGCTCGCCGGCTCCGGCCTGTTCACCACCTATATGGGCCTGCGCCTGACCCAGGAGGGTGTCAGCGACCTGTGGGTCGGCGGCCTGATGGCGGCCTACTATTTCGGCCTGGTCTGCGGCGGCAAGTTCGGCCACAAGCTGATCGCAGGCTTCGGTCACATCCGTTCCTACGTGGCCTGCGCGGGCATGGCGACGGTGATCGTGCTGATCCACGCGCTGGTCTCGCAGCTGGAGGTGTGGATCGTGCTGCGCTTCGTGATGGGCGCCGTGATGATGAACCAGTACATGGTGATCGAGAGCTGGCTCAACGAGCAGGCTGAAGGACATCAGCGCGGCAAGGTGTTCGCCGGCTACATGGTGGCGGTGGACGCTGGCCTGGTGGTCGGCCAGGGCCTGCTGGCGCTGAGCCCGGCGCTGGATTACAAGCCGCTGCTGCTGGTCGCCATCTGCTTCTCCTCCTGCCTGATCCCGCTGGCGCTGACCCGCCGCGTCCACCCGGCCAAGCTGGTGGCGGCGCCGCTGGAGATCGGTTTCTTCTGGAAGCGCGTGCCGCAATCGCTGGGCACCATCTTCGTCGCCGGCCTGATGGTCGGCGCCTTCTACGGCCTGGCGCCGGTGTATGCGGCGCGCAACGGTCTGGACACCTCGCAGGCGAGCCTCTTCGTCGGCATGTGCATCGTCGCCGGCTTCTGTGCGCAGTGGCCGCTGGGCTGGTTGTCCGATAGGGTCAACCGCAGCTGGCTGATCCGCGCCAATGCCTTGCTGCTGTGCCTGGCGGCGGTGCCGATGTGGGGCCTGATCGAACTACCCTACGCGCTGCTGCTGGCCAATGGTTTCGTCACTGGCATGTTGCTGTTCACCCTCTATCCGCTGGCGGTGGCATTGGGCAACGACCATGTCGAACAGTCTCGCCGGGTGGCACTCTCGGCCATGCTGCTGACCACCTACGGCGTCGGCGCCTGTATCGGCCCGCTGTTCGCCGGCGCGATGATGCGCCACTTCGGCCCGGGCATGTTCTACATGCTGGTGTCGGCCTATGCGCTGATCCTGATCTTCTGGGTGCAGCCCAAGCGCGTCACCGGTGTGCACCGTGTCGATGAGGCGCCATTGCATCACGTGGCCATGCCCGACACCGTCAGCCCGATGGCTGCAGCGCTGGACCCGCGCGTTGAGGAAGTGCCGGAGGAGTTGGTGGTGGAGGCACCGGCCAGCATCGGCCGCTCCGATGGCGAGCCGGATGGCGCCGAGAACAAGAGTTGACCGCGCTAGACAAACCGCAGAAATGAGAAAGCCCGGCAGATGCCGGGCTTTTCTTTCGCCTGTTCGGCGTATTTCGCGCCGATCAGGAAACACGCTTCAGGTGGGCATCGAACACGGTGTCACCACCGGACTCGGCGACCATGTTGTTGTGCAGCTTGTCGATGGTGTGCTCGGAGCCGTTCTCGGCAACGCGGACGTCTTCCATTTGCTTGTGCAGGCGGTCGATGGTGCGTTCGGAACCGTTGTCGGCGACGCGGGCATCGTCCATTTGCTTGTGCAGACGGTCGATGGTGCGTTCAGAGCCGTTGTCGGCAACGCGGGCATCGTCCATCTGCTTGTGCAGGCGGTCGATGGTGCGTTCGGAGCCATTATCCGCAACGCGGGGCTGGGCGCTCTGCTGCTGGAGTTGGTGCGTGCTGCGCGGGCCATTGTTGAGGATGGCCGGGGCGGCGAAGACGGCGCTGGCGGTCATCAGGGAGGTGAGTGCAAGGCTGAGGGCGATCTTGGTTTTCATGTTGGGTGGCTCCGAAAGGGGGCGGTTTGTTTTGGCTACGGGGTTATTTTCCCTTCGGATAAATCGATTTAAAAACGATGCTGGGTGATACAGAGCATCAGTGATGTCGATTATTTAGCCGGCTAATTTCAACTATCGCCGCCAATGATGGAACGACGAAAACCGCTCTAGGGCGGTGTCTTAAGGCGTTTCAAAGGAGGTTTCAGGCAAGACGCCGTTACAAATCGCGGGTGGCCTGGTATCGATGGCGTGCCGTTGCGGCTCTGGGGCGATAAGAAAGCCCGGCGGGGCCGGGCTTTTCTCTCACCTTGCGGTGTACTGCCTGGAGACTTATGCCTTCAGATGGGCGTTGAAGACGGTGTCGCCACCCGACTCGGCAACCATGTTGCTGTGCAACTGGTCGACGGTGTGCTCGGAGCCGTTCTCGGCCACGTTCATTTCGCTGTGCAGACGCTCGATGGTTTTGCTCGAACCGTTTTCAGCGACGCCCAGTTGCTTGTGCAGGCGGTCGACAGTCTGGCTGGAGCCGTTCTCGGCGACGTTCATYTGCTGGTGCAGGCGGTCAACCGACTGGCTCGAACCGTTTTCKGCAACGCTCATCTCGCTGTGCAGACGGTCGATGGTTTTGCTCGAACCGTTTTCAGCGACRCCCAGTTGCTTGTGCARGCGRTCGACGGTCTGGCTGGAGCCGTTCTCGGCGACGTTCATTTTCTGGATCAGGCGATCGACCGACTGGCTGGAGCCGTTTTCGGCGATACGGGCCTTGGCGGCATCGAGTTGTTTCTGTTGTTGATCCAGGGTGCGCTCTGCGCCGTCCTGGACCAGAACCTGAGTCTGGCTGGCGTTGATGACCGGGGATTCCTGCTGGGAGCCGGCGAAAGCGGCATTGGCAGCAAATACGGAGAGGGCAAAGCCAAGTACGAGGGTGCGTTTCATGATGCGGCTCCAGAAAGAGTGGGGGAGTTCGTTGGACACGGACTCAGTATCTGTTCTGGATTATCGATTGGAAAACGATGCTGGAAGATAGTCGCTATCGATGCCGATGATTGTTGGATAAATTGTTTAAAATCATAGAGTTGATTTTGAAAATTGACTTCTATCAATGCCTTCGATTGGCGGTATTGGTGGGATTGTTAGTATCTGATTAATCGATATATTGAGGGCGAAATCTGTGGGCAAGGCTCTGGAACGGGGCTTTACGCTCAGCGGGACGGGCGCGCCCACGATGCCCGGCCGGAGCCGGGTATCGATGACAGCGGTGGGGGTTATTTCAGGTCCTGGAGCAGGTCCGCCATGTCGTCGGCGTGTTCTTCTTCCTGGGCGAGGATCTCCTCGAACAGGCGGCGCGTGGTCGGGTCGTCATCGCCCAGGTAGACCACGATCTCGCGGTAGCTGTCGACGGCGATGCGCTCGGCGACCAGGTTTTCGGTGATCATCTCGCGCAGATTCTTGCCGGCCACATACTCGGCGTGGGAGCGCTCGGTCAGGCCGGCCGGGTTGAAGTCCGGTTCGCCGCCCAGTTGCATGATGCGCTCTGCCAGCAGGTCGGCATGTTGCAGTTCCTGGGTGGCATGCTCGAGGAATTCCGCCGCGGC
The DNA here is from genome assembly GCF_001675465.2 of Pseudomonas sp. AU12215. Taxonomy (NCBI): domain Bacteria; kingdom Pseudomonadati; phylum Pseudomonadota; class Gammaproteobacteria; order Pseudomonadales; family Pseudomonadaceae; genus Pseudomonas; species Pseudomonas sp. AU12215. Next base: position 307,154 of record NZ_MACM02000141.1, on the reverse strand, counting down.
GACGCTCGCCTTCAGGCCCGTGGCCATGAAGTAGTGGCGTTTGTAGCGCAGGTAGCAGACCAGCTCGGTGGCCAGCGACTCGTTGAGCAGACGCAGCACGGTCTTGCGATCGGCATGGTAGCCCTCGGTCACCGCGCCGTCCTCGATGTTCTGGCGCGCCCGCTGGCGCAGGGTCTGGACGTCGGTCAGTTGTGCCTGGTTCATCAGTCATCTCCTTGTGGCAAACCGGCGCTGCGGTGGCGCACGGCTCAAATCGGGTCACAAGGGTGTGAGTCGCCGGAGGCGGCGAAAGTTTAAGTTTTCTCGCCATGGCGTCTGCATCGGACTTTCTGCGTGCAAATCGGTGGATACAACGCACCGCTATGCTGGTCCAAGTGAACAGGCCAAGGGAGAATGCCGGCCCGGCATGCTCAGGCGGCCGATGATTACCGGCAGCGGCGTGGGGACGTCGCTGCTTCCACCGACGCGGCCAGCAGGGAGTTCAGGTATGACGCGCGGGAAACGAATCTGCCTCTGGAGCTTCACCGGTTTCATCGCGGTGATAGCCGCGCTGGTGGTGTTCATCGCCACCTTCGACTGGAACCGGGTGAAGCCGACCATCAACGAGAAGGTCTCGGCCGAGCTGGGGCGCCCCTTCGCCATCAATGGCGACCTGCAGGTGTTCTGGCGCACGGAACCTGCGGAGGGCGGCTGGCGCGCCTACGTGCCGTGGCCGCACTTCAGCGCGCAGGACATTACCCTGGGCAATCCGGACTGGGCGGCGGGCAAGACGCGCGCGCCGAACTTCGCGAGCCTCGAAAAAGTCGAGTTCCGCCTCGCCCCGCTGCCGCTGTTGTGGCAGACGGTGCGCATCCCGCAGATCGTCCTCACCCGCCCCAGCGCCGACCTGCTGCGCCTGGCCGACGGCCGCGCCACCTGGACCTTCGAGCTGCCGAAGAAGGAAGAAGACCCCAACGCCATCCCCGAGCAATCCTCCTGGAAGCTGGACATCGGCGAGATCGGCTTCGACAAGGGCAGCGTCACCCTCGATGACCAGAGCCTGAAGACTCGCCTCGAGCTGCTGGTGGATCCGCTCGGCAAGCCGGTGCCCTTCGGCCAGTTGGCGGGCAAGGCGCTGGCCGGTGGCGACAAGGCGGCCACCCAGGACTACGTGTTCGGCTGGAAGCTCAAGGGCCAGTACAAGGGCCTGCCGCTCGCGGGCGCGGGCAAGGTCGGTGGCGTGCTGGCGTTGCAGAATGCGGCCAAGCCGTTCCCGGTGCAGGCCGACGTATCCGCCGGGAGCACCCGCGCGAGCATCGTCGGCACCCTGACCGATCCGCTGAACCTTGGCGCGCTGGATTTGCGCCTGCAACTGGCCGGCACCAGCATGGCCAACCTTTTCCCGCTCACCGGCGTGACCCTGCCCGATACGCCGGCCTACGAGACCGACGGCCGCCTCAAGGCCGAGCTGCACGACTCGGGCGGCGCGCAGTTCCACTACGAGAACTTCAACGGCAAGGTTGGCGACAGCGACCTGCATGGCGACCTCGTGTTCGTCAATCGCCAGCCGCGGCCCAAACTGTCCGGCAAGTTGCGCTCGGACCAGTTGCGCATGGCCGACCTCGGCCCGCTGATCGGTGCAGACTCCAATCAGGAAAAGCAGGCGCGTGGCCAGAGCACCCGCCAGCCGGCGGACAAAGTGCTGCCGGTGGAAGAGTTCCGCACCGACCGCTGGCGCGCCATGGACGCCGACGTGGAGTTCACCGGCAAGCGCATCGTGCACGGCGACAAGCTGCCGATCAGCGACCTCTATACCCACCTGGTGCTCAACGATGGCCTGCTGAGCCTGGAACCGCTGCGCTTCGGCGTGGCCGGCGGCACGCTGGATTCGCACATCCGCCTGGACGGCGGCAAGACGCCGCTGCAGAGCAAGGTCCAGTTGCAGGCGCGCAGCTTCAAGCTCAAGGAGTTGTTCCCCAGCTTCGCGCCGATGCAGTCGAGCTTCGGCGAGCTCAACGGCGACGCGACCATTGCCGGCACCGGCAATTCGGTGGCGACCATCCTGGCCGGCGCCAATGGCGAGATGAAGCTGCTGATCAATGATGGCCGCATCAGCCGCAGCCTGATGGAGATCGCCGGGCTCAACGTGGGCAACTACGTGGTGAACAAACTGTTCGGCGATGACGAGGTGAAGATCAATTGCGCCGCCGCCGACGTGGGTATTGCCAATGGCCTGGCCAAGCCGCGGGTGTTCGCCTTCGATACCGAGAACGCCATCATCACGGTGGATGGCACGGCCAACTTCGCCACCGAGCAGCTCGACCTGGACATCACGCCGCAGAGCAAGGGTGTGCGCATTTTCTCCCTGCGTTCGCCGCTCTATGTGCAGGGTACCTTCAAGAATCCGAAAGCTGGCGTGCATGTGCTGCCGCTGGCGGCGCGTGGCGCAGGGATGGTCGCTCTCGGCGTGGCGGTGGCCCCGGCGGCAGCGCTGCTGGCGCTGATCGCCCCGAGCAAGCAGGACGACAACCAGTGCGCGGCGCTGCTGCAGCAGATGAAGCAGCCGCCGAAAGCGCCGACCACGCGCAAATAAAAGGCGGGATGAACCTGTAGGAGCGAGGGGGACGCCTAGTCCTTGTTCGCGAACCGCCTCGCAGCGGGGGTGTTCGCGAGCAGGCTCGCTCCTACGAAAGGCCGGGTCGGTGTTCTCTAATAAATCGGCACGTACAGGTCGGTTTCCGAAGCCGGATCTTCCGGCCCCAGGAAGCGCTCGGTGTAGCGCTCCAGGTCCACGCCCTTCTTCGGCTCCAGGCCGTGGCGGGCCAGCAGGCTGGAATAGATAGCCTGGAAGCTGTCGGCGATGGCGGTGACCGGGCCGATGTGGGTGAACACCGCGTACTTCTGCGCGGGAACCCCGTAGCGGGTCATGCCCGCGGGCACGTTCGCGCCGGGCTCCACCGGCAGCCCGGCGATGTAGTGGAATTCGCCGCCCGGCAGCTGGCTGCAGACGCCATAGGCGGCTGTGTCCTGCGCGCTGGCGCTGACCTCCTTTTCGCGTGGCAGGAAGCGCTGCCACAGCTGGCCAATGCTGTCGCCCGGCGCGCTGCCACGGTAATCCATGCCCACCACGTCGAAGGCGGGCAGTTCGATGATGCGGTATTTCATGGTCGGCTCCTCAGGTGGCTGCTGGGATGATAGACGGCCACCGCGTGGCGGGAATATCCCCGCCTGCAGGACTGTGGCGATGTGCCGAACGAAAAAGCCCCCGCCGGCCGGCGGGGGCTTGTCGTCACGCCCGGGCGGGCATCACGGCTGGGCGTCGCGCTCGTGTCGGTCGAGCTCGGAGCAGGTCATGAAGCCCGATCCATCGACTCGGCCACTGCCGTCGAAGCTCACGTAGAAGGGCTGTTGCTGCCCGTCCTTGCTGAGGATGTAGCTGTTGCAGCTGCCCGGTTTCATTAGGCGTTTCTGCGTCGACGACGGTGTGCCGCCGATCTTCAGGACTTCTTCCTGGCTCATTCCCTTCTCGACGTTGCGCACCAGCGGCTGGTCGCGGAAGGTGATGTAGTTGACCGGGTTCTGCACCTTGGTGGAAGCGCAGCCCGCCACCGAAGCCAGTACCAACAGCGCCAGCAGTGATCGCTTGTACATGGTGTTCTCCTTGGTTGAGCAATTCACTCGCTCAACTTGGAGCCTAGGCCAGGATCGGGCGTTCAAGAAATCTGCAGGGCAGGCTTTTATTCGGCTTCCTTCAGGGCTTCGTCCAGGCGCTGCTGGTTCTGTACGTTGGCGGCGTCGATCTGCTGTTTGAGCTGCTCGATCTGCTGCTGGGCCTGTTGCGCCTGCTGGGCTTGCAGCTTGGCGGTGGTGGCCGTGGTCGCGGCGGTTTCGCCGAGGCCGCAGGCCGAAAGGGCGGCGCAAAGCATCAGGAGGCTGCTCAGGTGGAAGAGGCGCATGGCGGGCTCCGGCGCGGGGAGGAATGACCGCCACACTAGCGCATGGCGGTCCCGGCGTCAGTGCGCGACCGCTCAGCCGTAGCGCTTCATCGCTTCGATGGCCAGGCCGTTGCCGATCCCGCCGAAGCGGTCGCCGTCGACGTGCCGGGCGTTGGGCAGCATGGCCGCCACGCTCTGGCGCAACGCCGGTACGCCGGAGGAACCGCCGGTGAAGAACACCGTGTCCACGCGCGCCGGGTCCACGTCGGCCGAATTGAGCAGGTTGGTGATGCTACCGCGCACGCGCTCCAGCAGCGGGGCGATGGCGCCTTCGAACAGTTCGCGGCTCAGCTCGGCGACCAGCCCCGGCTCGATACGCATCAGGTCGATGTCGCGGCGCTCGGTGTCGGACAGCTCGATCTTGCTGGTTTCCACCTGCATCGCCAGCCAGTGGCCGGCGCGCTGCTCGATCAGCTTGAACAGGCGGTCGATGCCGGTGGCGTCGACGATGTCGTAGCGCATGTTCTGCAGCGCCAGCTGGGACTTCTGCGCGTATACCGCGTTGATGGTGTGCCAGGTAGCCAGGTTGAGGTGGTAGCTGGTCGGCATGAAGGCGTCGCTCTTCATCCTGCTGCCGTAGCCGAACAGCGGCATCACGCCCTGGATGCTCAGTTGCTTGTCGAAATCGGTACCGCCGATATGCACACCGCCGGTGGCGAGGATGTCGCTCTGGCGGTCGGCCACTTCGCGACGCTCGGGCGACAGGCGCACCAGCGAGAAGTCCGAGGTACCGCCGCCGATATCGACGATCAGCACCAGCTCCTCGCGCTCGATGCTGCGCTCGTAGTCGAAGGCCGCGGCGAGAGGTTCGTACTGGAAGGAGACGTCCTTGAAGCCGAGCTTCTGCGCCACGGCGACCAGGGTGTCCTGGGCTTCCTGGTCAGCCTTGGGATCGTCGTCGACGAAGAACACCGGACGGCCCAGCACGACGGACTCGAACTCGCGCCCGGCAACCGCTTCGGCGCGCTTCTTCAGCTCGCCGATGAACAGCCCCAGCAGGTCCTTGAACGGCATGGCGCTGCCCAGCACGGTGGTCTCGCTTTTCAGCAGTGAGGAACCCAGCAGGCTTTTCAGCGAGCGCATCAGGCGGCCTTCGTAGCCTTCCAGGTATTCGTGCAGGGCCAGGCGGCCGTACACCGGGCGGCGTTCCTCGACGTTGAAGAAGATCACCGAGGGCAGGGTGATCTTGTCGTCTTCCAGGGCGATCAGCGGTTCGGTGTCCGGGCGCCACCAGCCGACGGTGGAGTTGGAGGTGCCGAAGTCGATGCCCAGGGCGCGGGCCGCAGTAGTCGGGAACATGGTGCGCGAGTGTCCGGAGAAAAAACGGCCGCGCAGTGTACGCGAGCGCGGAGGGAAAACCAGGGTATCCGTCGGAAGGCTATGGTGGCAAAGAGGGCTTGGGGAGTAGCTTGTAGTTTTGCTACATTGTATTCCTGTAGTTTTCCTACAAGAGTTTTCGACTATCTGATTTCCGTTCTCCCACCCCGTACAAGCAGTTGGATCCCACCATGCACAGAGCCTCCTTCCACGAATTGCGCAAGGATTTCCGCGCCTTACTGAGTTCTTCAGCCTGCTATCACACCGCATCGGTGTTCGATCCCATGTCGGCGCGCATCGCCGCGGATCTGGGGTTCGAGGTGGGCATCCTGGGCGGTTCTGTAGCTTCACTACAAGTTCTGGCTGCGCCTGACTTCGCGCTGATCACCCTTAGCGAATTCACCGAGCAGGCCACCCGCATCGGTCGCGTCGCCCGTCTGCCGGTGATCGCCGACGCCGACCACGGCTACGGCAACGCGCTGAACACCATGCGCACCATCGTCGAGCTGGAGCGCGCCGGCGTGGCCGCGCTGACCATCGAGGATACGCTGCTGCCGGCGCAATTCGGCCGCAAGTCCACCGACCTGATCCCGGTCGAGGAAGGCGTCGGCAAGATCCGCGCCGCGCTGGAAGCGCGCATCGATTCGGAAATGGCGATCATCGCCCGCACCAACGCCGAGGTGCTGGAAGTGGACGATGTGATCCGCCGCACCCTGGCCTACCAGGCCGCCGGCGCCGACGGCATCTGCATGGTCGGCATCCGCGACTTCGACCACCTGGAAGCCATCTCCCGCCACCTGTCCGTGCCGCTGATGCTGGTGTCCTACGGCAACCCCGAGCTGCGCGACGATGCACGACTGGCCGAGCTGGGCGTGCGCATCGTGGTCGACGGCCACGCCGCCTACTTCGCCGCGATCAAGGCTACCTACGACTGCCTGCGCGAGCAGCGCGGCGTGCATGCCTCCGACCTGACCGCTTCGGAACTGGCGAAGAAGTACACGCTGCCCGAGGAGTACCAGATCTGGGCGCGCGAATACATGGAAGTCAAAGAGTAGGACCGCCTATCCCGCGTCGCTCAACTTCGCGGCAGATGCGCCAGCAGGTATTCGACCTGGGCGTTGAAGGGATAGAGCAGAGTGCCTTCGGGTTTCTCCGCCTTGCGCAGGTAGCTCCAGCGCGAGAGCAGGGAGTCCCGGCTGGCACCGGCGGGTAGTGCCGCCAGGCGTTCGCCGATCAGCTCCTGCAGTTCCCCGATGCGTGTCGCATCGCCCTCGCTTTCCTTCCCCAGCAAACGCCCGTTGGCCCGCCGCGCCTCCAGCAGCGCCAGCTCGCGCAGCTCGTCTTGCAGTCCGTCTGGTGCCGGCTCCCGCGCCAGGATGAAGGTGTCGAACAGCCCGGCCACTTCCCGTGTCTGCAGCAATGCTTGTTGCAGGTCAACGTCCTTCTGCAAGTAAGCCGCACGCACCTTTTCCAGCGTCTGTCGATAGAGTTGCCAGAGGTCCTGCAGGTTGGCGGCATTCTTCTGCTGCGACAGTTGTTGCTCGAAGCTTGGGCCCAGGCTCTCCAGGCGCGTCAGGAAACGTTCGTCGCCGGTCGCGCTGTACAGCAGCAGGTAGCGTTCCATATCGCGCAGGCTGGCATCGACGGCGTCGGCATTGGCGGCGCGCGGCAGAAGGCCGGCGAGAAGAAGGCTGGCGAGTAAGGCGGAGGCGTAGCGCATGGCGGGGTTCCGGCAGACAGAGATCTGCCGATTCTCGGCAGGCTTGCCCGTGCGGAACATCAGACGTATCTGGATTCCCGGCGACGCGCTCGTCGCTTCCTGCGCCATCACCCTTGCAATCCCTTGCAGTGCCCTGCATATCTTCAGTACAGCGAAGATTCCACGGGAGGTCGCCATGGCCAGCGGCTGGGCAAACGACGGAGCGGTTCAGGAGCAGATCGACAGCACCATCGAGGATGCCATTGCACGGGCGCGCAGCCAGTTGCCCAAGGGCGAGAGCCTGACCCATTGCGAGGAGTGCGATGCGCTGATTCCCGAGGCGCGGCGCAAGGCCATTCCCGGCGTGCGGCTGTGCGTCAGCTGCCAGGCCGCGCATGACAAGGAGCAGTCCGCCCACAGCGGCTACAACCGTCGCGGCAGCAAGGACAGCCAGCTGCGCTGAGGCTTTTTCCTCCAATGAGAGCGGCGCCCCGAGGCGCCGTTCTGCATTGTAGGAGCGAGCATTCCGGTATCAAGGGGTTGGCATGAGCGGCACCAGTACGCTGAAGCTGATGATGCCGTCGGCCTGTTCCACTTCGATGCGGCCGCCATGGGCGTTGACGATGGCCTGGGAAATGTACAGGCCGATGCCCAGCCCGCTCTTGTTGCGGCCACGACCGCCGGCATCCTGCTTGAACGGCTCGAAGAGGTTGCCCAGACGCGCCTCGTCCAGTGCCTCGGCCTCGTTGAGGATACTCAGCCGCGCCAGCTCGCCCTGGCGGCGCAGCTCCACCAGCACCGGGCGGCCGGGGCGGCCGTGGTGGCGGGCATTGCTCAACAGGTTGGCCACCACCTGCAGATAACGGTCCGGGTCGACCTGCGCCTGCACGTCTTCCTCGATGGCGGTCTCGATGGACAGGCCCGGATAGGCCACGTCGGTTTCCTGGACGATATCGCGTACCAGCCGCGAGAGCTCGGCGGCTACCGGCTTCACCGTCATTCCCGCGCCGCTTTGCAGACGGCTCATCTCGAGAATCTGGCTGATCAGGCGTTCCATGCGGCTGCTGGAGTAGGTGATGTGCTGGCGCAGCTCGGCATTGCGCACGTCGCTGGAGGAAAGCATCGCGGCCGCCATGGAGATGGATTGCAGCGGGTTGCGCAGGTCGTGGCCGAGCACGGCGATCAGGCGCTGGCGCATGCGGTCGATCTCCCCGGCGCGGTTCAGGCACAGCTCCACCAGTTCGGTGCGCAGCTTGTCGGCGACGCTCAGATCGATACCGGTCCAGGGCATCGAGCGCCCACGCACCACTTCTTCCCAGGCCTCGAACGAGCCACGCGGGGTCAGGCGCGCGCCGGAGGGGCCGGTCTTGACGATCTTCTCCGGCTTGCCACCCCAGCGGATGCGGTGCACCTGCTCCAGGCGCAGCCAGACGATCCAGCCCGACTCCTGGCGATGGAAACGAATCGCCATGACGCCGCAGTAGCGCGGGTCATGCAGGCCCTCGGGCAGATCCAGGCGGCGGTCGCTGTGGAACAGGTCCAGCTCGTCGTTCTGTTGCAGCTGGGCGACGATGGAAACGGCCAGGTCCTCGAAGTCGCCGCCGATGCTGCTGGCGCGCCCGCCGAGCATCACCACCGCGCCATCGCAGGGCAGCAGGTCGGCGACGTTGGCATCGGGGCGGGCCAGGGCGCTGAGCAGGTCGTCGGAGTCGCGGGTGCGGCGCAGCAGTGCCTGCTGGCGCTCGGAAGCCTGGCGCAGGAGTTCGCTGGTGCGGCTCTGTTCCAGGCGCTCGACCATGGCGCTGCAGACCTGGGAGAACACCTGGAAGGACATGCGGATCGGGTAGGGCACCACCTTCGGGCTCATGTGGTGGCAGGAGAACAGCCCCCACAGGCGCCCGCCGACTACGATGGAAATGCTCATCGAGGCGCGCACGCCCATGTTCGCCAAGTACTCGCAGTGGATCGGCGAGACGCTGCGCAGGGTGCTGAAACTCAGGTCGAACGGCTTGCCGCTGCCGGGGTTCAGCGTGGGGTGCACGGCCACCGGCTGGTAGGCGGCATCGCCGATCAGCCGCACCGGATTCTGCAGGTACAGGCGGCGCGCCTGGGCGGGGATGTCCGATGCCGGGTAGCGCTGGCCGAGATAGCTTTCCAGGTCTTCGCGACGGGATTCGGCGACCACCTCGCCGGACTCGTCTTCGTTGAAGCGGTAGGCCATGACGCGGTCGTAGCCGGTCATCCGCCGCACTTCCTCGGTGACGCTGATCAGCAGGCTCTCGACGTCATTGCGTAGCTGCAGCTGGCTGACCAGGCGCTGGGCGTTGAGGGCGAAGGTGGTGAAGGAGGCGGTCCCGGCAGCGCGCCGTTCGAACTCCAGGTAGCGCACGCCGTCATGGCTGTGGCCGATCACGTCGAAGCAGCGCCGGTTGATCCGTGCCTCCACGCTGTTGACCCAGGGGCCCTGCTCGGCCAGCCCGTCCGCGAGCATCGCCAGCACGCCGGGCCCGACGCAGGCTTCCGCCAGCGGTTCGCCCAGCGGCGGGGCGATGCCCAGCAGGGTGCCGAGGTTGTCGCTGAAGCCGAGTACTCGACCCTGCTCGTCGAGTGCGATCAGCGCACCGTGGGGCTGGATCGCGCCGGGCACATGGATGGGTTCGTCCTCGCAGTTGGCGAGGGTGACGGGCTGATCGCTCATGCCTGGCCCGCCCGGTCGGGTGTGGCGTCGATCACCCAGTCGCGGAACGACGTGAAGGCCTGTACGGCCGCCTGTTGCGCAAGGGCGATGTCTTCGGCGGTGCTGACGTGTTCGGCCAGCAGGCGCTGGAAGCTGCCCCAGCGCTCGCCCGTGTGCTCGCCGTAGCCTTGCAGCCAGCGCAGCGGCAGGGGATCGAGGGAGGTCTTGAGGCGCTTGTAGAGTACGCGTCCGCCAAGGGTCGCGCCTTCGGCGACATAGGCGATGCCGAAGGCTTCGGCCAGGCAGCTCGGCTTGGGTACCCAGGGGCAGTCGGCCATGGGCTCTTCGGCGTGGGCGCCGGCCCGCAGGTCGTCTTCCAGCCACCGGCTCTTGCCCCGGCGCAGGGCTGCATCGTCGGCGTCCGGCCAGAGCGGCCAGAGTGCCTGCTCCAGCGGGCGCATCCAGCCGAGAACGCGGGCGGCATGATCGAGGTAGTCGGCGCGGGTCAGCGCGGCAGTCAGCGGCGAGCGACTGTCGAGGTCGGCATGCAGGGCATGGGTGGCTGCGCGCAACGCGGCCAGAGCGGGCGAAATACCCGTGCGGTCGTTTGTCTGCGGAGTCATCGCCGTCATCGCTGGTCCACCTGATTCTTCGAGCAGCAGAGCATAGCAGCCCAGCTGTACGACAGGGCCGACGGATGAAAGCTGATCGAAATGTCAGGTGTTTCCAGGAGGAGGCGAAGTGCAAAAAAAAGGCCGCCACACTCTCGTGCGACGGCCCCCGTTCAGCGTGGGATCAGAAGTTGACCTTCAGCCCCAGCGTCACCGCCTGGTCGCGGTAACCGTTGTCGCCGAACTGCTTGCCCACTTCACCCCAGACGTTGACCCGGCTGTTCACCTTGCTGGTGGCGCCGAGCTTCACTTCGAAGATGTCGCTGGCGCCGTCCATCTCGAACTTGCTGCTGCCCATCTTCGCACCGAAGTCCTTGGAGTTGTGGATCCAGTTGGTCTCCAGGTACGGCTCCACGCCATAGGTGTTGGCGAAGCCGCCTTCCTGGTTGCTGCGCACGGCGGCGCGGGCGCCCAGGCGGGTCATGACATTGCCGTCGCCCTTGCCGGTGACCTTGGTGCCGTTGGCCTCGCGGTGGCTGTCAGCCTTCACGCCCATGTACACCACCTGCGCCTGGGGCTGCACGTAGTAGCTGGCGCTTTCGGTCTTCGCCACTTCGAAGGTCTTGCCGGCCTCGATGGAAGCAGTGATGCCCTTGAGGTCGTAGCTCTCCTTGGCCAACTGGTCGCCTTTCACGTCGGCATCGAATTCGTTGTAGAGAATCCAGCCGTCGACGTACGCACCGTTCTCATCGTCCTTGTTCTCGTACCAGGTGCCATAGACGCCCAGGCTGTAGCCGTCGATCTCGCCGCGCGAGCGGTAGCCGGTGACGCGGGACTTGGTCGTCGAGTTGCCGTTGGCGTAGCCGGCCATCACACCCAGTACCCAGTCGCCGTTGTCGGTTTCCTTGCGGTACAGGTCGCTGCCGATCTGCAGCACGTAGCGGTTGGCTTCGGTCTTGAGCTGGCCGGTGCTGTCTTCCCAGCGGGTCGAGCCATCGACGTTGCGCATCCAGAGCATGGAAGTGACTTCCTTGCCGGTATCCGGATCGACGTAGGTCAGGTTGCCGGTGCGGTCATGCAGACGGTGCAGGAACATGGTGTTGGCCGCCGCGATGTTGGCGGTGTAGCTGCCGCCTTCGGGCTGGCGCACGCGGTCCTTGTCGCTGGGCTTCGGCGCTGGGTCCACGGGCCCTGGTTGCTCCGGCGCGGGATCGACCGGATCGGGGTCTTCCGGGGTCGGGTCGACCGGGCCCGGCGGGTCGACTGGCGGCGGATCAACTGGCGGCGGATCAACCGGTGGAGGATCAACCGGCGGCGGGTCAACGGGTGGCGGATCCTCCGGATCGGGATCGTTCGGCTTGTACGAGGTCAGGAACCAGTCGCTGTCCGCACCGGTGGAGCCGACGAAGCTGCCGCCGCGGCGCAGCACGTACTCATAGCCGCCAGCGGTGACGCGGTCGGACTTGAACTCGCCCGCGGAGGTGCCGCCGACGGTGATCATCTCGATCCCCTGTTCGGTTTCGTCGCCCAGCCCGGTGGTGTTGTTGACCGTGACGCGGGTTTCGCCCGAGGTACTGCCGGTGATGGCCAGTTTGTCGGTTTCCGAGGTGTCGTCGCCCAGGTAGGTGTTCATGACCAGATGGCCGCCACCGCTGAAATCGCCATCCACGGTCAGCGTCTTGTAGGTGTATGCGCCGTGTTCGTCGTGGCGGTCATAGACCAGTTGCGCGCCGTTGGTGAGCGTCAGGTTGGTGAGGTTGGAGTTGCCGGTCATGAACCACTGGCTGGCGGCGCCATCCATGGCGAGGTCGATCACGCCATCGGTGGCGGTGCTGGTGGTGCCATTGAGGTAGGAGCCGGCGGCCATTTTCAGGTCGATGACGCCGGTCTTGTCGGCATACAGGGCAACGCCCTTGCGGTTCTGCACGTCACTCGCCGCGCTGCTGTCCAGGCGGTACACCGAGGCTGCCTCGGCGCGAATCAGCGAGTCGGCGCCGGAGGCGTAGAGCGCACGGTTGCCATCGGTGACGGTGACGCTGGTGTCGCCGCCCAGGTAGACCTGGCCGCCACGGTCGCCGTTCTTGTCTGCCGCCGTTTGCGCGTAGATGCCGTATGCGTTGGTTTTCTCGGTGGTAATACTGGTATCGCCGAGGCGGATAACGCCGCCGCGGTTGGCATAGACGGCATGGGCAGAGCTGCCCTTGCTGACGATGGTGCTGCCGTCGCCGAGAATTACTTCGGCGTCGCCCCAGTAGGTATTGGCGGACAGCGAGCGATTGCCTGCATAGACAGCGTAACCCGTTCCGTCGATCGAATTCGCGCCACTTCCGTTGGTGGTGATCTGCGCGCCGGCGCCCAGTTCGATGAGGTTTTTGCCTCCGTTCTTCGAGGTGTTGGCGCGCACACCCATACCCGATCCTTCGGCGGTGATGATGGCGCCGTCGCCGACACGCACTTCCGAGTTGAGCGCGTTCTCGGTCACGTTGATGCCGTCCGCCGAGCTGCCCTTGGTGACGATGTGCAGCTTGTCGATGGAGATCTTGCTCCCACCGTTGTTGGCCTGAATGGCGTCCGACTTGCTGGAGGCCGTGGTGATCGACACATCCTTGAGGGTGTACTTCGAGCTGTTGCCGTAGATGCCGAAACCGGTGGGCGTGAAGGACTGATTCTCGCCAGTGGTATCGATCACGATCTTTTCGTAGGTCGACGTATCGCCAGGGGCCCAGTAGATGCTGGTCGTGCAGTTCAGCGTCGAGCCGTCTACCGAGCAGGAGCCGGCGGCGGCGCCTCCGCTATGGGCAAGCATGCCGGCGGCCAGGGCGACGTGGATGGCCAGCAGGGTTTTCTTGAAGCGCATTGCATTCCTCCTTGCGCCCGCTCACTAGGTGAGCGAATGCGTATTCCGGCGCAAGGAGCCGTTCACTGGCTGAAGAGCGGAAGCTTGGGCTTCCAAGAGCGGATCCTTCCTGCACCGGGAGATGGCGCCTGATCGCGTCAGGCAAGGGGAGGGCAGCACTCCGGACTTCAGAGCCCTGCCCGTCCAGCTGCGTAGGGCGCGCTGGATCAGTGGGCTCATTGTTCAGCTGCGGTTCAGCTGGCCGAATAAGACGAATCTCAATCGGCCATGGGCGGGCGGCGGGATCGGAAAAAGCTTGATTTATCGCAATGAGGAGAACCGGACCGGGCGTTGCGCGCCGGTCCGGTGAAGCGGCTCAGAACAGAAAATAGCGCTGTGCCATCGGCAGCACGTCCGCCGGCTCGCACCACAGCAACTGCCCGTCCGCGCGCACCTGATAGTTCTGCGCATCGACCTCGATGTTCGGCAGGTACGCGTTGTGGATCAGGTCGGTCTTCTGCACGCTGCGGCAGCCTTTCACCACACCGATGGCTTTGCGCAGGCCCAGCTCGTGGTGCACGCCAAGGTCGAACGCCGCCTGGCTGATGAAGGTCAGGCAGGTGGCGTGGCGGCTGCCGGCGTAGCTGGCGAACATCGGCCGGTAGTGCACCGGCTGCGGCGTCGGGATCGAGGCGTTGGCGTCGCCCATCAGGCTTGCGGCGATCGCGCCGCCCTTGAGGATCAGGCTCGGCTTCACGCCGAAGAAAGCCGGGCGCCAGAGCACCAGGTCGGCCAGCTTGCCCACTTCGATGCTGCCCACTTCATGGGCCACGCCGTGGGTGATCGCCGGGTTGATGGTGTACTTGGCGATGTAGCGCTTGGCGCGGAAGTTGTCGTTGCGCGCACCGTCGCCGTCCAGGGCGCCGCGCTGTTTCTTCATCTTGTCGGCGGTCTGCCAGGTACGGGTGATCACTTCGCCGACGCGGCCCATGGCCTGGCTGTCGGAGCTGATCATGCTGAAGGCGCCGAGGTCGTGGAGGATGTCCTCGGCGGCGATGGTCTCGCGGCGAATGCGCGACTCGGCGAAGGCCACGTCCTCGGCGATGCTCGGGTCCAGGTGATGGCAGACCATGAGCATGTCCAGGTGCTCGTCGATGGTATTGCGGGTGAAGGGGCGCGTCGGGTTGGTCGAGCTGGGCAGCACGTTGGCGAAGCCGCAGGCCTTGATGATGTCCGGCGCGTGGCCGCCACCGGCGCCTTCGGTGTGGTAGGTGTGGATGGTGCGGCCCTTGAAGGCGGCCAGGGTAGTTTCGACGAAGCCGGATTCGTTGAGGGTGTCGGTGTGGATCGCCACCTGCACGTCGAGACGGTCGGCCACCGACAGGCAGTTGTCGATGGCCGCCGGGGTGGTGCCCCAGTCCTCGTGCAGCTTCAGGCCGATGGCGCCGGCGCGCACCTGCTCCTCCAGCGGCAGCGGCAGGCTGGCGTTGCCCTTGCCGGTGAAGCCGATGTTCATCGGGAAGGCGTCGGCGGCCTGGAGCATGCGCGCCATGTGCCACGGGCCGGAGGTGCAGGTGGTGGCGTTGGTGCCGGTAGCCGGCCCGGTGCCGCCACCGATCATGGTGGTGACGCCGCTCATCAGTGCCTCTTCGATCTGCTGCGGGCAGATGAAGTGGATGTGCGTGTCGATGCCGCCGGCGGTGAGGATCATGCCTTCGCCGGCGATCACTTCGGTGCTGGCGCCCAGGGCGATGGTCACGCCGGGCTGGATATCCGGGTTGCCGGCCTTGCCGATGGCGGCGATGCGGCCGTGCTTGAGGCCGACGTCGGCCTTGACGATGCCCCAGTGGTCAATGATCAGCGCGTTGGTGATGACCGTGTCGGCCACCTGCGCGGCGCACAGCTGACCCTGGCCCATGCCGTCGCGGATGACCTTGCCACCGCCGAACTTCACTTCCTCGCCGTAGACGGTGAAGTCCTTTTCCACTTCGACCCACAGGTCCGTGTCGGCCAGGCGCACGCGGTCGCCGACGGTGGGGCCGAACATGTCGGCGTAGGCTTGTCTGCTGATTTTCATCGGGGCTCCCTGGTCGATCCCTGCATTGGTTTCGCCCTCACCCCAACCCTCTCCCGGAGGGAGAGGGGGCTGATCGGCGCGCTGATCCATCCCGCCGCAGCGGGCTGCTTTTCTCCCTCTCCCTCTGGGAGAGGGGCGGGGTGAGGGGCTCTCAGAGCGCGCCCATCACCCGCCCGGCAAAGCCGTAAACCTTTCTCTCGCCCGCCAGTTCCACCAGTTCCACCTCGCGGCTCTGCCCCGGCTCGAAGCGCACGGCGGTGCCGGCGGGAATGTTCAAGCGCATGCCGCGTGCCGCGTCGCGATCGAATTGCAGCGCGTCGTTGGTCTCGAAGAAGTGGTAGTGCGAGCCGACCTGGATCGGCCGGTCGCCGCTATTGGCCACCGTGAGGGCGAGCGTGCGGCGGCCGGCGTTGAGTTCGATCTCGCCGCTCTGGATATCGTATTCGCCAGGGATCATGGGGCGCTCCTTGGGTCGAGGATCAATTGCATGAAAGTCAGGTCCAGCCAGCGGCCGAACTTCTGTCCCACCTGCGGCATCTGCCCGCTGGTGACGAAGCCCAGCCGCTGGTGCAGGCGGATCGACGCCGTGTTGCCGCTTTCAATGGCGGCGACCATCACGTGCAGGCCCTGGGCGCGGGCGCGCTCGATCAGTGCCTGCATCAGCACTGGGCCGAGGCCCTTGCCGCGCTGGTCGGCGCGCACGTAAACCGAGTGCTCGACGGTTTCGCGGAAGCCGTCGAAGGCTCGCCATGGGCCGTAGCTGGCATAGCCCACCACCTCGCCGCCATCTTCGGCCACCAGCACCGGGAAGCCTTGCTGCGCACGCAGTTCCAGCCAGGCGCGACGGCTCTCCAGGTCGATGGCGACCTCGTTCCAGATGGCGGTGGTATTGAGCACGGCGTCGTTGTAGATGTCGCGCAGACTGCCGAGGTCGGCTTGGCTGGCGTCGCGGATGAGCATGGTGGTTCCTCTATACGTAGGGCGAATGAAGCGGAACGCTTCATCCGCCATTGTCGCCGCACCCTCGTTCGAGGGCGCGCGATCAGGCGATGGGCTGATGCACGGTGACCAGCTTGGTGCCGTCCGGGAAGGTGGCTTCCACCTGGATCTCCGGGATCATTTCCGGCACGCCTTCCATCACCTGTTCACGGCTCAGCAGCGTGGTGCCGTAGTGCATCAGGTCGGCGACCGTCTGGCCATCCCGCGCGCCTTCGAGCAGCGCGGCGGAGATCAGCGCCACGGCTTCCGGGTAGTTGAGTTTCACCCCGCGGGCGAGGCGACGCTCGGCGACCAGGCCGGCGGTGAAGATCAGCAGCTTGTCCTTCTCGCGAGGGGTCAAATCCATTTCAGGTGCTCCAGATTCGGGGAGGAACGGCCTCGCGGCCGAGCAGAGCCGGCCGCAGCCGACGCCAGAGTTCGATGAGCCAGGCACGGGCGTGCAGTGCCTCATGGGCGAGGCAGCGGGCGACCACCAGGCCGGGCAGTTGGGTGAGGTTGCCGCGCCCCTGGCAGGGCACGGCGCGGCAGGCTTCGAGCAGCGCCGCATCGATCTGCCCACTGGCGATCAGCGTTGCCATCACCGGTTGGCCGGCGAGGCCGATGGGCGAGTCGAGCAGGCGGTCGTTGCCCGTCACGCGCTGGCGCTCGTGCCACAGGCGCTGGCCGTCGCGGTGGATGTCCAGGGCGGCAGCGAGGTGACCGCTGTCGAAGCGCTCGCCACTGGCGGGGCGGCCGAGGGCGACGACATCCCAGTAGAACAGCCGGGCGTTGGCTTCGAGATCGATACGGGTCGTCAGCTCGGCCTGGGCGCCGGCGTAGGCGATGGTTTCCTGTGGCAGCCATTCCAGCGTGGCACCGGGGGCTACGCGGATACTCAGTTGTTGTTTTGCCACGCAGTTGGCGCGGTACCACTTGGCCGCGCCGGGGCTGGTGAGTTGCGCCCAGCTGTCGTTGCCGGCGCGAATGTCGAGGTTCAGGGTGTCGCCACCGGCGATGCCACCGGGCGGGTGCACGATGATGTGCTGGCACACCTCCGGGCCTTCGGCATACAGGTGCTTCTGCACCCGCAAAGGGCCAAGATGCCGCCGCCGGACCGGGCGCGTGCAGTCACCGATGCGGGCATAAGCCAGCTCGAGCTCGGCGTGCCAGGCGGGGTGGAAAAGGGTGACCGGTGCGTTCATGGGCTGTTGCTGAAAGAAGGATGCTCAAGACAGAGCAATCAGCGTGCCGGCTGCGCCAGGATAGTGCGTGGCCGCGGCTTCCCCTTGTGCCGCTCGGGTATGGCGCGGGATCGACGGTGGTGCTGCAGACTGTCCACTTGGTCAGGTTCCGGCGCGGTTGCGGTGCGTTGGCGGCAATTGCGCACCATGCTGGTGCGCCAGCGGCGAGGCTGCCCGCCAACAAGGCTCGGGCGAACTTCGGGCGTCCCGGGGGCGCGATGGTTACCGAGCAAGCTCGTTCCTACACGGAGAGCTGCTTGCGCATGTACACGCGGCGAAAACCGTTCTCGACCTTGCGCGCGTATTCCTGATAGCCGTTCTTCGCGTACAGTTCGATGTTCTCGGTCATCCGCTCGTTGGTATAGAGGTACAACGACGCGTAGCCCAATTGCGCGGCGGTGACCTCGGCATGGATCAGCAGGGTGCGGCCGATGCCCTGGCCGGCACACTCGGGCAGCACGGCGATGTTGTCGAGCAGGAAGCCTTCGTCGGTCTCGCGCATCACCAGCAGGCCGACGGGGGCGCCGTCCTGCTCGGCAATCAGAACGCGGTCTTCGGCGATGATGGCGTGGTAGTCATCCAGCATCGGCCCCGGCTTGCGGCCGAGCGTGGGTATCCACTGGGCGTAGGCGGCGGCCACGCAGACTGCGGCGAAACCGGCGTCGTCGTTGACGGCGGGGCGCAGGACGAGGGGCATGACAAACTCCGGAAAAACCAGTACGGGGCTCGGCAGCTTGCCATTGGCCGACGCCATTCGCCAGTGACCGGTCGCCTCAGATGGTCACCAACCCGCGCACTCCGTCGCGTTCCATGTCCACTCCGCGCCCCTGCTGGACGATCTCGCCGCGCGACATCACCAGGTACTGGTCGGCCAGTTCGGCGGCGAAGTCGTAGAACTGCTCCACCAGCAGGATGGCCATGTCGCCGCGTTGGGCGAGCTTCTTGATCACTGCGCCAATCTCCTTGATCACCGAGGGTTGGATGCCTTCGGTGGGTTCGTCGAGGATCAACAGGCGCGGCTGGCTGGCCAGCGCGCGGCCGATGGCCAACTGTTGCTGCTGGCCGCCGGAGAGGTCGCCGCCACGGCGCTGCTTCATTTCCCGCAGCACCGGGAACAGCTCGTAGATGGGCTCGGGCACCGATTTGGCTTCGCTGGCGCTGAGGCGCGACAGGCCCATCAGCAGGTTTTCCTCCACCGTCAGGCGCGGGAAGATTTCCCGGCCTTGCGGCACGTAGGCGATGCCGGCATGCACGCGCTGGTGCGGCTTGAAACCGGTGATCGGCTTGCCTTCCCAACTGACCTTGCCTTCCTTGGCGGGTACCAGGCCCATCAGGCAGCGCAGCAGGGTGGTCTTGCCTACGCCGTTGCGCCCGAGCAGGCAGGTGACTTCACCAATCTTCGCGTCGAACGACAGGCCACGCAGGATGTGGCTGCCGCCGTAGTACTGGTGCAGTTTGTCGACTTGCAGCATGGGTGTTTCCTTTGCATTGGGCTGCGGCGCATAACGCTGCGCGTTATGCGCCCTACGGATGGCTTAGGCGTAGGGCAAATGAAGCGGGACGCTTCATCCGCCGTCGTTCTAACGCCCCAGATAAACCTCGATCACCTGCTCGTTCGCCTGTACTTCCTCCAGCGAACCCTCGGCCAGCACATGCCCCTGGTGCAGCACGCTGACGTGGTCGGCGATGCTGCCGACGAAGCCCATGTCGTGCTCCACCACCATCAGCGAATGCTGGCCGGCGAGGGACTTGAACAGCTCGGCGGTGAACTCGGTCTCGGCGTCGGTCATGCCCGCCACCGGCTCGTCGAGCAGCAGCAATTGCGGCTCCTGCACCAGCAGCATGCCGATCTCCAGGAACTGTTTCTGCCCGTGGGAGAGCAGCCCGGCGGGGCGGTTGCGCGATTCGCGCAGGCGGATGGTGGTGAGCACTTCCTCAATGCGGTCCTTCTGCTCGCCGGACAGCTTCGCCTTGAGGCTGGCCCACACCGACTTGTCGGTCTTCTGCGCGAGCTCCAGGTTCTCGAACACCGAGAGCGCCTCGAACACCGTGGGCTTCTGGAACTTGCGGCCGATACCGGCCTGGGCGATTTCCACCTCGCTCATGCGGGTGAGGTCGAGGGTTTCGCCGAAGTACGCCTTGCCGTTGTCCGAGCGGGTCTTGCCGGTGATCACGTCCATCAGCGTGGTCTTGCCCGCGCCGTTGGGGCCGATGATGCAACGCAGTTCGCCGACACCGATGTACAGCGTGAGATCGCGCAGGGCGCGGAAGCCATCGAAGCTGACGTTGATGTCTTCCAGGGTCAGGATGGTGCCGTGGCGCACGTCCAGCTGGCCGCTGGCGCTCGAACCGAGGCCGATGGCATCGCGGCTGGCGCCGGGGTTGCGGTTGGGATCGTAGGCTGGCTCCAGCATCAGGTGGGGGACCGCTCTCATTGCTCTTTCTCCCGCTTGATCAGGCCGAGGATGCCGCGCGGCAGGTACAGGGTGACGACGATGAACAGCGCGCCGAGGAAGAACAGCCAGTACTCGGGGAAGGCCACGGTGAACCAGCTCTTCGCGCCGTTGACCACGCCGGCGCCCAGCAGCGGGCCGATCAGTGTGCCGCGGCCGCCGAGGGCGACCCACACGGCGGCTTCGATGGAGTTGGTCGGCGACATTTCGCTGGGGTTGATGATGCCCACCAGCGGCACGAACAGTGCGCCGGCCAGGCCGCAGATCACCGCGGAGAGGGTCCAGACGAACAGCTTGTAGCCGCGCGGGTCATAGCCGCAGAACATCAGGCGGTTCTCCGCGTCGCGCAGGGCGGTGAGTACCCGGCCGAACTTGCTGCGCGCCAGGGCGAATCCCACGGCCAGGCTCGCCGCCAGCAGCACGACGATGGCGATGAACAGCGCCACCCGCGTACCCGGCGCGGTGATGGAAAAGCCGAGGATGCTGCGGAAATTGGTGAAGCCGTTGTTGCCGCCAAAGCCGGTCTCGTTGCGGAAGAACAGCAGCATGCCGGCGAAGGTCAGCGCCTGGGTCATGATCGAGAAGTACACGCCCTTGATCCGCGAGCGGAAGGCGAAGAAGCCGAACACCAGGGCCAGCAGGCCGGGCGCCAGCACCACCAGGCACAGTGCCCAGAGGAAGTGCTGGGTGCCGGCCCAGTACCAGGGCAGCTCCGTCCAGGAGAGGAAGGTCATGAATGCCGGCAACTGGTCGCCGGCCGCCTCGCGCATCAGGTACATGCCCATGGCGTAGCCGCCCAGGGCGAAGAACAGCCCGTGGCCCAGCGACAGCAGGCCGGCGTAGCCCCAGACCAGGTCCAGCGCCAGCGCGACGATGGCGTAGCAGAGGATCTTGCCGGTCAGCGTCAGCCCATAGGCGGACAGGTACAGTGCGCTGCTTTCCGGCAGCAGGTGCAGCAGCGGCAGGATCAGCAGTGCGATGAGGACGGTGCCGACCAGGCTGGCAGTGAGTTTCGGGCCGGCCTTTTGCGCGGCCGTCACGGTGAGTGGCTGGTTCAATCGATGACCCTCCCTTTCAGAGCGAAGAGCCCTTGCGGACGTTTCTGGATGAACAGGATGATCAGCGCAAGGATCAGGATCTTGCCCAGCACCGCGCCGATCTGCGGTTCGAGGATCTTGTTCGCCACGCCCAGGCCGAAGGCGGCGAACACGCTGCCGGCGAGCTGGCCGACACCGCCGAGTACCACCACCAGGAAGGAGTCGATGATGTAGCTCTGGCCCAGGTCCGGGCCGACGTTGCCGACCTGCGACAGCGCCACGCCGCCCAAGCCGGCGATGCCCGAGCCCAGGCCGAAGGCGAGCATGTCCACGCGGCCGGTGGGCACGCCGCAGCAGGCGGCCATGTTGCGGTTCTGGGTGACGGCGCGAACGTTCAGGCCCAGCCGTGTGCGGTTGAGCAGCAGCCAGGTGAGCGCCAGCACGAACAGCGCGAAGCCGATGATGACGATACGGTTCCACGGCAGCACGAGGTTGGGCAGCACCTGAATGCCGCCGGATAGCCAGGCCGGGTTGGCCACCTCGACGTTCTGCGCGCCGAACAGCACGCGCACCAGTTGGATCAGCACCAGGCTGATACCCCAGGTGGCGAGCAGGGTTTCCAGCGGGCGGCCGTAGAGATGGCGGATCACCGTGCGCTCCAGGGCCATGCCGATGCAGGCGGTGACCAGGAAGGCCACCGGCAGGGCCAGCAGCGGATACAGCTCCAGCAGGCCGGGAGCGAAGCGCTGGCAGAGCAACTGCACCACGTAAGTGGAGTAGGCGCCGAGCATCAGCATTTCACCGTGGGCCATGTTGATCACCCCGAGCAGGCCATAGGTAATCGCCAGGCCCAGGGCGGCGAGCAGCAGGATCGAACCCAGCGACAGGCCGCTGAAGGCCTGGCCGAACAGATCGCCCATCAGCAGCCGGCGCTTGACCTGGCCGAGGCTGGTGGCGGCGGCGGTGCGCACCGAATCGTCGGGTTCGACCGCGGGGTCGAGGAGGTTTTCCAGGCGGGTGCGCGCCTGCGGATCGCCGGATTCGCCGAGCAGGCGTACGGCGGACAGGCGCACCGCTGGCGCTGGGTCGGCCAGCTGCAGGTTGGCCAGGGCCAGTTGCAGCGCGGCCTTGACGCCGTCGTCGGACTCTTCGTTGAGGCGGTATTCGAGGAGCGTGCGCTGCGCGGGACGGGCGCTTTTCTGCAACTGCCGTGCGGCTTCCAGGCGCACCTCGGCGTTGTCGGCCACCAGTTGGTGGCTGGCCATCGCGGTGTTCACCAGGCCACGCAGACGGTTGTTCAAGCGCAGTTTGTCGGGCTCGCCCACCGGTCCCGCGCCACCCTCGGCGGCGTGGTACTGCTGGTCGTCGCCCAGGAGGAAGGCGCGGCTCTGCGCGTCGAGGGCCAGTCGACCGGACTGGATGGCTTCCAACAGGGGCAGGCGATCGGCGTCGGGCGCGGCGGCCCATTGTTCGAGCAGTTTCGCGCGGCCGTCATTGTCGGCACTGGCGAAGTCCTGCGCGGGACCGGCGAAGGCGAGCTGCGGTAGCAGCGCGGCCAGCGCCAGGGCGCACAGGCGGAGCAGGTGGAGAAGGGCAGTGGGCATCTTCATATCCCGGCACACAGGAGTCTGGGATTCCCTCACCCCGGCCCTCTCCCGGGGGGAGAGGGGGAAGAGCGGAGCCGGAGTGCGGGCTGACAATCCGCGCCGTCCGGTCCCCTCTCCCTCCGGAGCGGGGCGCGCAGCTAGGGTTAGGGTGAGGGGCTCTCGCTCCCCGGAGGATCAGTTACTACGCACCGCGTAATCCGGCTTCTTGTCGTTGCCCGGAATGAACGGGCTCCACGGCTGGGCGCGGATCGGCTCGGGGGTTTTCCAGACCACGTTGAACTGCCCGTTGTCCTCGATCTCGCCGATCATCACCGGCTTGTGCAGGTGGTGGTTGGTCTTGTCCATGGTCAGGGTGAAGCCCGACGGCGCCTTGAAGGTCTGGCCGCCCATGGCTTCGCGGACCTTGTCCACGTCGGTGCTGCCGGCCTTCTGCACGGCCTGCGCCCACATGTGGATGCCGACGTAGGTGGCCTCCATCGGGTCGTTGGTCACGGCGGTGCTGTAGTTCGGCAGGTTCTTGGCCTTGGCGTAGGCCTTCCAGTCGGCAACGAACTTGGTGTTCTCCGGGTTCTTCACCGACTCGAAGTAGTTCCATGCGGCGAGGTTGCCCACCAGCGGCTTGGTGTCGATGCCGCGCAGTTCCTCCTCGCCCACGGAGAAGGCCACCACCGGTACTTCGGTGGCTTCCAGGCCCTGGTTGGCCAGCTCCTTGTAGAAGGGCACGTTGGAGTCGCCGTTGACGGTGGAGATCACCGCGGTCTTGCCGCCGGCGGAGAACTTCTTGATGTCGGCGACGATGGTTTGATAGTCGCTGTGGCCGAACGGCGTGTAGACCTCCTGGATATCCTTGTCGGCCACGCCCTTGCTGTGCAGGAAGGCGCGCAGGATCTTGTTGGTGGTGCGCGGATAGACGTAGTCGGTGCCCAGCAGGAAGAAGCGCTTGGCGCTGCCGCCGTCCTCGCTCATCAGGTACTCCACCGCCGGGATGGCCTGCTGGTTCGGCGCCGCTCCGGTGTAGAAGACGTTGGGCGACATTTCCTCACCCTCGTACTGCACCGGGTAGAACAGCAGGCCGTTGAGTTCCTCGAACACCGGCAGCACGGACTTGCGCGACACGCTGGTCCAGCAGCCGAAGACCACCGCGACCTTGTCCTGGGTCAGCAGCTGGCGCGCTTTCTCGGCGAACAGCGGCCAGTTGGAGGCCGGGTCGACCACCACCGCTTCGAGCTGCTTGCCGTTCACTCCGCCCTTGGCGTTGATCTCGTCGATGGTCATCAGCGCCATGTCCTTGAGCGAGGTCTCGGAGATCGCCATGGTGCCGGACAGCGAGTGCAGGATGCCGACCTTGATGGTCTCGGCAGCCTGGGTGCTGAACGGGAACAGACCGGTGAGCAGCAGGGCGCTCATGGCCAGCGTACTTTGCAACAGCGGACGACGTTTCATCGCGGCAGCCTCCTTGGCTATCCAGGGGCGGGGAGTTGCCGCCGGCGGCAGCTTCCCCGGAAATGGGGCGATCCTTGAGCGGGATCGAAGCTGCCATCGCAGCATCCGTGCCAAGCAGGCAAAAGCCTCGGCGCAGATGGGCTGAGCGCGATTTTCTGTCGTATTGGTGAGGTTTTTCAGTGCGCAGCTTTGGTGCGCCAAGCGCCAAATGGTGCGCGGCGCTCCCCAAAGGGGCGCGTCATTGCGGGATGAAGTAGCCGCGCACGCCGGTCATGATGATCTGCGCGGCGAGGGCGCAGACGAACAGCCCCATCAGGCGGCTGACGATCATCAGGCCCTGCTCGCCCAGGACCTTTTCGATCTTGTCGGAGAGGTAGAGCGTGACGCCCACGGTCAGGCAGGCCAGGAAGATTGCCGCCAGGGCCAGCAGCTTGTGCTCCCAGTCCTGGTTCACGCCCATCACCAGCAGCGCACCGATGGTGCCGGGGCCGACGGTGATGGGGATGGTCAGCGGGACGATGGTCACATCCTGCTGCACATTGTCCGCCTGCACCGCCGAGCGCCCTTGCGCCATGCCCAGGGCGGAGATGAACAGCACGGAACCGGCGCCGATGCGGAAGGCGTCGGCGGTGATGCCGAAGAGCGTGAAGATGTAGCGGCCGAACAGGTACAGCAGCACGCTGGCGATCAGCGCCGCCAGGGCCACGCGCCAGGCCATGCGCTTGCGGTCGCGCGGGGCGAAGCCGCGGTTCAGGCTGATGAAGCAGGAGAGCACGAAGAAGGGGCTGTAGAGCACCAGCATCTTCAGGTACACGCTGAACATCACTTGCATGGGAACGACTCGTCCGGATTGAGAGGGCGCGGCTGGGCAAAGCATAGCGGGTGGGAAGATGCGCGGCATTGCGGCGGGGCAATTGAAACCGGCCGCCGTAGGCTGGCGAGATCAGGACGGCAGTGCGTCGCTCTGCTGCTGGCGCAGGCGACGGTCACGTTCGCCGACCCAGTAGGCCACCAGTTCGCGCAGTTGCGACAGCTCCACCGGCTTGGCCATGTGCCCGTCCATGCCCACCAGTCGCGCGCGCTCCTTGTGCTCGCTGAGGATGTGCGCGGTGAGCGCCACCACCGGGGTGTGCGGGCGGTGTTCGCTGGCTTCCCAGGCGCGCAGGCGCTCGGTGGCGGAGAAGCCGTCGAGTACCGGCATCTCGCAGTCCATCAGCACCAGGTCGTACTGGGTGGACTGCATCGCGGCCAGGGCTTCCTCGCCGTTGTTGGCGGTGTCCGGCTGCAGGTTGAGCTTGCTGAGCATGCCGCGGATGACCTTGGTAGAGATGCTGTTGTCCTCGGCGACGAGGATGCGGAAGTCGCTCGGCGGCACGTTGGACACCGGCTCGCTGGCCGGCGAGAGGTAGTTGCTCACGCCGCTCGGGCCACGCTGCGACAGCTCCTCGGCGAGCGTCGCCTTGAGCGTGTAGCCGGCCACCGGCTTGGCCAGGATGCGCTTGATCCCGGCGTTGCGGGCGATGATCTTGCTCGGCGCGTTGCTGATGCCGGTGAGCATGATCAGCAGGATGTCGTGATTGAGGTTCGGGTCTTCCTGGATCTTGGTGGCCAGCTGCATGCCGGTCATGCCGGGCATGTCCTGGTCCAGCAGGACCACGTCGAAGTACTCGCGCAGGTGCGCCTTGGTGCGCAACTGGGCCAGCGCTTCCTTGCCCGAGGATACCGCGCTGACGTTCATGCCCCAGGCGCTGCACTGCTGCACTACCACCTTGCGACAGGTCTGGTTGTCGTCCACCACCAGCAGGCGTGCGCCCTGCAGCGGGCTGTCGAGGTCGGCGCCGGCCTGGTCGATCTGCTGCGGGTCCAGCGGCAGGCTGAGCCATAGCAGGTTGCCCGCGCCTTCGGCGCTGTTGCCGCTCTCGATGCCGCTCTCTATTCCAAAGTCGCCCGACATCAGGCGGATCAGCTGGCGGGCGATGATCAGGCCGAGGCGGCTGCTCATGCGGGTGGCGGAGAGGAAGTCGCGGCTGTGCAATTCGGCGGTGAGCAGCGCCTGGCGGTCGGCGCTGTCCAGGGGCCTGCCGCTGTCCTGCACGGCGATGCGCAGGCGCGGGCGCTCGGCCGGGCCGTCGAGGGCGACGACGAGAAGGATCTCGCCCTCGTCGGTCTGCTTGAAGGCATTGTCCAGCAGGCTCAGCACGGCCTGGCGCAGGCGCGTCGGATCGCCACTGATGATGCGTGGCACTTGCGGCTGGGTGAAGCTGATCAGCTCGACCTTCTGCTGTTCGGCCTTGGCACGGAAGATCGCCAGGCAGTCCTCGATCAGCGCGCCGAGGTCGAACTGCACCTCGTCCAGTTCGATCTGACCGGATTCCAGCTTGGAGATGTCGAGGATCTCGTTGATCAGCGAGAGCAACTCGTTGCCCGCACTGTGGATGGTCTGTACGTAGTCGCGCTGCTTGGCCGAGAGCGGGGTGCCGAGCAGCAGCTCGGTCATGCCCAGCACGCCGTTCATGGGGGTGCGGATCTCGTGGCTGATCTTCGCCAGGAAGTCGCCCTTGGCCTTGAGTTCGGCGACGTTGGCGGCACGCACGCGGCTGGCGGCGAAATGATCGTTCTGGATCTTCCGCTGGCGTTCGGCCAGGGCCAGGCTGAGCAGGAAGCCGACCACCGCCGAAAGCCCCAGCAGGCCGCTACCGAGCCATTCGGTACGGGTCGCCGCGTAGCCCAGCAGCGACGGCAGGCACAGGCACCAGATCACGACGAAGAGGCCCATGCCGATAGCGAACAGGCGCGCCGGCCGGTAGGCGTGAATCCAGTAGTAGACCGCGACGCCGAGCATGCCCAGGGTCACCAGGGTGATCAGCCCGTACACCAGGCTGCTGACGGACAGGGAGAACAACAGGTTGAGCGCGATGCCGAGCACCACGAGTGCGGCGGTGCCGCCCAGCAGCAGACGTCTGAGCGGCAGGCGCGGGCTGAGGTCTGAGAAGAAGCTGGCGGTATAGCCCAGCGCGCAGAACAGCGTCACCACCAGGCAGGCCAGGGCGGCCATCGGCTGCAGCGACTGGCTGTTGCCGTACCAGGGGCTGAGCAGGCCGAACAGGTTGAGGCAGGCCAGCAGCAGGCTGGCGTGTACGCCGGCCAGCCACAGTCCGCTGGCAACGCGGGTATAGGCGAAGCGCACGAGGTTGTAGGTCAGCAGCATGGCCAGGCAGCCGATCAGCACGCCGAAGTGCAGCGGGCGCTGGTCGTTGCTCGGCTGGCCGGCGGCCTCGATGCTGATGTTCGGCCGCAGTGGCATCGTCGAGGCGAGGCGCAGGTAGAGGTCCAGCGGCTCGGCGGCTGAGCGCAGGGGGATCACCAGGTCGCTGTTGAGCAGCGGGCGCTGCACTGGGGAGAGGTTGCCGGCGCTCTTCTGCTCGAGCACCTTCTGCCCGTCGAGAATGAACATCTCGAAGCTGTCCAGGCTCGGCGCGAACAGGCGCAGTTGCTGGGGCTCGTCGCTGGCGGGAAGACGGAAGTGCAGCCAGGTCGCGCCGGGGCCGGCGGGGGCGTGCAGGTCGTTGATGTCGAGGGGGCTGAAAAGGGTGCGGTAGCGCGGGGAGATCACGTCCTGCAGTTGCAGGCGGGCGTCACTGTCGTGAAGCTGGGACCAGCCGGGATCCTGGCTTGCCGCGTAGGTCGGAAGACAGACCAGAGCGGCCAGCAGCAAGCTGACGAGGAGTCCTGTGGCAGTCCAGAGCCGACGCACGGCGAAGTCCCTTCGGTAGTGAGTGGGCGGATTATAGCCAAGTGTGCTGAAGGCCGTAATCCACCCGTGCACGCGGGGACCGGTGCAGCGGAGGCGTCCGACGAGGGACGCCTCCGGCCGTCGGATCAGCCTTCGCCGCGCTCGCGGGCGATGGCGCGATAACCGATGTCGGTGCGGTAGAAACTGCCGTTCCAGCGAATCTTCTCGGCCAGGCGGTAAGCCTGTTGCTGCGCGGAGGAAACGGTCGGGCCGATGGCCGTGGCGCACAGCACGCGGCCGCCGGCGCTGACGATCTGGCCGTCCTTGAGCGCGGTGCCGGCGTGGAACACCTTGCCCTCGAGCTTGGCGGCTTCGTCCAGGCCTTCGATGACGTCACCCTTGGCGTAGTCGCCCGGGTAGCCGCCCGCGGCGATCACCACGCCCACGGTGGGACGTGGGTCCCAGGTGGCTTCGACCTTGTCCAGCGCCTTGGCCAGTGCGGCTTCGACCAGCAGGACCAGGGACGACTCCAGGCGGACCATGATCGGCTGGGTTTCCGGGTCGCCGAAGCGGCAGTTGAACTCGATGACCTTGGGCGCGCCGCTCTTGTCGATCATCAGGCCGGCATACAGGAAGCCGGTGTAGACGTTGCCTTCCTCGGCCATGCCGCGCACGGTCGGGTAGATCACTTCGTCCATCACGCGCTGGTGCACGTCGGCGGTGACCACCGGAGCGGGGGAGTACGCGCCCATGCCGCCGGTGTTCGGGCCGCTGTCGCCATCGCCGACGCGCTTGTGGTCCTGGCTGGTGGCCATGGGCAGCACGTTCTGGCCGTCGACCATGACGATGAAGCTGGCTTCCTCGCCGTCGAGGAACTCTTCGATCACCACGCGCGAACCGGCGTCACCGAAGGCGTTGCCGGCGAGCATGTCGCGCACGGCTTCCTCGGCTTCGGCCAGGGTCATGGCGACGATCACGCCCTTGCCCGCGGCCAGGCCGTCGGCCTTGATCACGATGGGCGCGCCCTTCTCTTTCAGGTAGGCCAGCGCCGGCTCGACTTCGGTGAAGTTCTGGTAGCCGGCGGTGGGGATCTGGTGGCGTGCGAGGAAGTCCTTGGTGAAGGCCTTGGAACCTTCCAGCTGCGCAGCGCCGGCGGTGGGGCCGAAGATATCCAGGCCACGGGCGCGGAACAGGTCGACCACGCCTTTGACCAGCGGCGCCTCGGGGCCGACGATGGTCAGTTGTACGTTCTTCGCGGCGAAATCGGCCAGCTCCTCCAGGGCCAGTACGTCGATGGCGACGTTCTCGCACTTGGCTTCGGTGGCGGTACCGGCGTTGCCCGGCGCGACGAAGACCTTCTGCACGCGCGAATCCTGCGCGACCTTCCAGGCCAGCGCGTGCTCGCGACCGCCGCTACCGATGATGAGTACGTTCATTGGAGTTCTCCTGAACAGTTCCGGCAGTGCCGGATCGTTGGGTATCGCTTCGCTCGCGGAGCGCCGCCCGACCCAACCTACGAATTCTTTATGACCAGTCCTCTCTCAATGGACCGATCTCAAGGGGCGCAATCGGGCTCGTAGATGCAAGGCGCCTGGCCCTTCACCCAGCGGAGTTGCCTTCTGGCAATGAGCATGGGGGAAGGGCCGGGCAACGCCGCAGATGCGAGTCCGAGTGCGTCCTTACCGCTTAATGGCGGAAGTGGCGCATGCCGGTGAACACCATGGCGATTCCCGCCTCATCCGCTGCGGCGATCACTTCGTTGTCACGCATCGAACCACCCGGCTGGATCACCGCGGTGATGCCGGCCTTGGCAGCGTTGTCGATGCCGTCGCGGAACGGGAAGAAGGCGTCGGAAGCCATGACTGCACCCTTCACTTCCAGGCCAGCGTGCTCGGCCTTGATGGCGGCGATGCGGGCGGAGTTCACGCGGCTCATCTGGCCGGCGCCGACGCCCACGGTCTGACGCGCCTTGGCGTAGACGATGGCGTTGGACTTGACGAACTTGGCGACTTTCCAGGCGAAGATCAGGTCGTGGATTTCCTGCTCGCTCGGCGCGCGCTGGGTGACGATCTTCAGGTCATCGGCGGTGATCATGCCGATGTCGCGGCTCTGTACCAGCAGACCGCCGTTGACGCGCTTGAAGTCCCAGCCCGGCGCACGCTCGGCCGGCCACTCGCCGCATTCGAGCAGGCGCACGTTGGCCTTGGCGGCGACCACGGCGCGGGCGGCTGCGGAGATTTTAGGGGCGATGATCACTTCGACGAACTGACGCTCGACGATGGCCTGGGCGGTGTCGCCGTCCAGCTCGCGGTTGAAGGCGATGATGCCGCCGAAGGCCGACTCGGTGTCGGTGGCGTAGGCCAGGTCATAGGCCTTGCGGATGCCGCCTTCGTTCTCCGGAACCACGGCCACGCCGCACGGGTTGGCGTGCTTGACGATGACGCAGGCCGGCTTGACGAAGCTCTTCACGCACTCCAGCGCGGCGTCGGTGTCGGCCACGTTGTTGAACGACAGTTCCTTGCCCTGCAGCTGGATGGCGGTGGAGACGCTGGCCTCGCCCTTCTTCGCCTCGACATAGAACGCCGCGCTCTGGTGCGGGTTCTCGCCGTAGCGCATCTCCTGCGCCTTGATGAACTGGCTGTTGAAGGTGCGCGGGAAGGCGCCGCGGTCGGCGGTGGACAGGGTGTCGCGCGCCTGGTCGATGGTGCCCAGGTAGTTGGCGATCATGCCGTCGTAGGCCGAGGTGTGCTCGAAGGCCTTCAGGGCCAGGTCGAAGCGCTGGGCGTAGGTCAGGCCGCCTGCTTTCAGGGCTTCGACGATGCCGGCGTAGTCGCCGGCATTGACCACGATGGCGACGTCCTTGTGGTTCTTCGCTGCGGAACGAACCATGGTCGGGCCGCCGATGTCGATGTTCTCGATGGCGGTCGGCAGGTCGCAGTCGGCCTTGGCCACGGTCGCTTCGAACGGGTAGAGGTTGACCGCCACCAGGTCGATCGGCTTGATGCCGTGCTGCTCCATCACCGCGCCGTCGAGGTCGCGACGGCCGAGGATGCCGCCGTGGATCTTCGGGTGCAGGGTCTTCACGCGGCCGTCCATCATCTCCGGGAAGCCGGTGTAGTCGGCCACTTCCACGGCGGCGATGCCATTGTCCTTGAGCAGCTTGTAGGTGCCGCCGGTGGAGAGGATCTCCACGCCGAGGGCTGCCAGCTCACGGGCGAAATCGACGACGCCGGTCTTGTCGGAAACGCTGATCAGCGCACGGCGGACGGGCAGGCGGGTGGTTTGGTCGGTCATAACGGCTTCCACAAAGGCTTCGGGCTTTTCGCGTGTCAGGCGTGGGCCCGGCTGACCTTGCGGTCGCGGGCCCGCGCCTGCCACCTGTCAGAGAAGATCGTACTGCTTGAGTTTCTTGCGCAGGGTCCCGCGGTTCAGCCCCAGCAGTTCGGAGGCTTTGGTCTGGTTACCCTTCACGTGGTTCATGACGGTTTCCAGCAGCGGCGCTTCGACTTCGCAAAGCACCATGTTGTACACGTCCGTGACCGGCTGCCCTTCGAGATGGGCGAAATAGTTATGCAGTGCCTTTTCCACGCTGTCGCGGAGGGTCTGGCCCTCCTGCGTCGGAGTGGTCAGGTGCTGTTTAAGGTTGGCGTTGTCGCTCACGGGTGTCATTCCACTCACTAATGTCTCGGTCATCGTTGTCATGCGGCCACCCCTTCTCCGTTATTGTGGCGCTCGGCGAAGAACTGCCTGACGCTGGCGCTCTGTGCATCCGTGTCCTGCAAACGATTGAACTGGGCGCGGAACTCCGCCGCGCCCGGTTGGGTTGCGAGGTACCAGCCCACATGCTTGCGGGCAATGCGCACACCCATTTCCTCCCCATAAAACGCATGCAATGCAGCGAGGTGTTCGAGCAGGATGCTCTGCACCTCGTGCAGACTCGGCGCCGGCAATAGCTCGCCGGTGCTCAGGTAATGATCGATCTCGCGGAAGATCCAGGGATTGCCCTGGGCGGCGCGGCCGATCAGCAGGGCATCCACGCCCGTCTGTTCGAATACCTGCCGTGCCTTGCGCGGTGAGTCGATATCACCGTTGGCGAAGACCGGAATCGAAACCGCCTGCTTGATCGCCGCGATGGTTTCGTACTCCGCTTCGCCGGTGTAGAGGTCGGCACGGGTCCTGCCGTGTACCGCCAGCGCCTGGATGCCCGACTGCTCGGCGATCCGCGCCACCGTCACACCGTTCTTGTTCGACCGGTCCCAGCCGGTGCGAATCTTCAGGGTGACGGGAACCTCTACCGCCGCGACCACCGCCTTGAGGATGTCAGCCACCAGCCGTTCATCCTTCATCAGCGCGGAACCCGCGGCCTTGTTACACACCTTCTTTGCCGGACAGCCCATGTTGATGTCGATGATCTGCGCGCCGAGCTCCACATTGCGCTGGGCAGCTTCCGCGAGCATCTGCGGGTCGCCGCCGGCGATCTGCACCGAACGCGGCTGATCTTCGTTGTCGTGCTGCAGGCGCAGGCGCGACTTGCGGCTGTTCCACAGGCGGACGTCGCTGGTGACCATCTCCGATACCACCATGCCGGCGCCAAGGCGGCGGCACAGCTGGCGGAACGGACGATCGGTGACGCCGGCCATCGGGGCCAGGATCAGTCTGTTGGGCAGTGTGTAGGAGCCGATGCGTACCACCGACTGGATTTCCATGGTCAATGGGGCGGGAACACCGAGGCGCCGCGCGTTGTACCACTCGCGGATGCGTTTCGGAGCCTGCCACCGGTGCTAGCAAAAAAGGGAGGGCATGATACCCGCTCTCGATGACCGGATAAAGGCGATTTTGGATAAATTCTGAACAGCTTCGGGCTTAGCACCCAAGGTAGGAAGACGAGCGGAACTGGCGCGCTCAGGCGCTTTGAGCTACCCGCCGGGTCATTCCGGCGAGTGGAAGCTCAGGCTGTAGTTCACCGCTTTCGGGCCCGGATCGAGGATGTCCAGGGAGATGTGGATCGGCGTCTGCGGCGGCATCTCGCTCTGCCCGGCCAGTTCGCCGGAGAGGTATTCGCTGGGCTTGAAACGGCGGCTGGCGATCAGTTGGCCGTTGAGGTCGGCGAAGCGCATTTCCAGCAGCGGGAAGGGCTGGGAGAAGTTGGCGCGGTTGTAGATGATCGCGTCCACGACCAGCGCGCCGCTGAAGTCAGGGTGGCTGCGCACCACCAGGTTACTGCTGCGGATCTGCTCCACGTCGACCTTGGACGGCAGGGTGCAGCCCAGCTCCGGGCAGGCCTGGGCGAACCAGGGACGGTACTGGTCCTGGCGGGCCAGTTCGTCGAAGTGATAAGCGATGTACTGGCCGGCGAGGCCGGCCAGGGCCAGGAGGACCAGCAGCAGCCAGAGCAGGCGGAGGCCCCAGCGGCTCTTGGGTTTCTGCCAGTCCAGTTGCAGCGGTTCGTCGCTCAGGTCGTGCAGGCCGTCACTGCCCAACCCCGGTTCGGCGCGGCGGCTGTCGGCCAGCGGCGGCTCTTCGTCCTCGGCGTCGACGGCGTTGGGCTCGTCCTCATCGCGGCGGGCGCTGAAAGCGGGGAGCTTCTCGTCGTCGGTCTCGGCTCGCAGGGGAGCGGGGTCGATGCGCGGTTCGTGCGCCGGTTCGTCCTCCGGCTCTTCCGACTCGGGTTCCTGGTCGGCTACGGCTACCAGGCGTGCGCTGGCGGGCGGCTCCTCCAGTTCGTCGGCAGGCAGTTGGCCGAGGCTGGGTTCCTGGCGGGACACACGGCTGGCGCCTTTCTGTTCCTCTTCGATCAAGGCCTCGGCCCAGCGTTCGTCGTGCGGGTCGCGCTTCTCTTCCTGGCGAGTCTGCAGGGCTTCGCTGGGGCGCGGCGCGCGTTCGATACTGAGAAATTCCTGGGACAGCTCGAACTCGTCGAGCTTGGCCAGTTCCTCGTCGAGATTGAGGCTGTCCAGGTCGAGATCGTCGTGGATCCACAGCGTCTCGTCTTTCTTTGCCGTCACGGGAGAGGGTTTGGCTGGCTCGCTGATCACGGTTGCCGCCGGGGCGATCACCGTGGTCGCGGCAATGGCCGGGGTGGGCTCGGGAGCCGGTGTCGGTTTTGCTTCCACCTTCGCTTCAGCGATGGCGGGTTTTTCCGCCACATCGCTGGAGTGCCGCGCGGCATGGGGTGCCAGCGGCCAGCCAAGGGTGGCGGTGCCGGGGGCGCTCGCTACGGCTGGCTTCTCGGGGGTGAAGGTGCTGAAGGCCGGCGTGGGAATCGGCGCCGCGGCGACCGGCTCCGGAGCCTTCGGCGGAGCCGCTGGTATGATCGGCTCCGGGGTGGTTGCCGGTTCGGCGGCTTCAATGGGGCGCGCCGCGTTGGCTGCCACTGCCGGCGCCTGGGTCGGCTCGCCCACCAGGTTCTGCGGCGCGCTGAACACCTTCAGGCAGGTTCCGCAGCGCACAGCACCGCTGGCCGCGCCCAGTTGCGCCGCGTTGACGCGGAATCGGGTCTGGCAATGGGGGCACTGGGTGATGAAGCTGTCGCTCATGCGGCGGTCCGGCGGAAAAATCTGGCGGTTAGTCTAACTCAAGCCCCGTACGGCGGGCACTCAGCGGCGGCGGCCGCTGATGCGGATCCAGCCATCGCGCTCGGCGGTCGGGTCGAGGTCGAAGGCCCCGGCATAGGCCGCGCGCACTTCCTCGGCCTGCTCGGCGAGGATGCCCGAGAGGGCCAGCAGGCCGCCGGATTTCACCAGCCCGGTGAGCTGCTCTGCCAATGTGACCAGCGGGCCGGCCAGAATGTTCGCCACCAGGACGTCCGCTGGTTCCTTCGGCAGATCAGCGGGCAGGTAGACGGGGAATTTCTCCGGCTCGATGCCGTTGCGCGAGGCGTTGTCGCGCGAGGCTTCCAGCGCCTGCGGGTCGATATCGGTGCCAGTCGCCTGCGCGGCGCCCAGCAGCAGCGCGGCGATGGCGAGGATGCCCGAGCCGCAGCCGAAATCCAGTACCTGCTGGCCGGCCAGCTCCTGGCCGTCTAGCCATTCCAGACACAGCGCGGTGGTCGGGTGGGTGCCGGTGCCGAACGCCAGGCCCGGATCGAGCAGCAGGTTCACCGCGTCCGGCTCCGGGGCGTCGTGCCAGCTGGGGACGATCCACAGGCGGCGGCCGAAGCGCATCGGCTTGAAGTTGTCCATCCAGCTGCGTTCCCAGTCCTGGTCGGCGATGTGCTCGATCTGGTGCTGGGGCAGTTCGCCGCCGGTCAGCAGGGTCAGATGGGCGATCAACGAGGTTTCGTCGGTGTCTGCCTCGAACAGCGCGAGCAGGTGGGTGTGACTCCACAGCGGCGTGGTGCCTAGGTCCGGCTCGAAGATCGGCTGGTCTTCGGCGTCCATGAAGGTCACCGATACGGCGCCGACTTCCAGCAGTGCATCTTCATAGGTTTCCGCCTGATCCGGGGTGATGGCGAGTCGGACTTGGAGCCAGGGCATGGGCGGAACCTCGATCGTGCTGGGATGGTGCTGGAAAGACAGCGGGCCGCCTGGGCGGCCCGCAGATAAAGGCGGCAAGCTTACTGCACGGCACCTTGCCATGCCAGCGGGCTGGGTCCGCAAAGCACAAGGGCCGCCCGGAGGCAGCCCTTGTGGTGGAGGCGAAGCAGCTTTCGACAGGCGCTTAGTGCTTGTCCATGCCCAGCTTCTTCTCCAGGTAGTGGATGTTCACGCCACCTTTGCAGAACTCTTTGTCGCGGACCAGTTCCTTGTGCAGCTCGGTGTTGGTCTTGATGCCATCGACGATCAGCTCGTCCAGCGCGTTGCGCATGCGCGCCATGGCTTCATCGCGGTCCTTGCCGTAGGTGATGATCTTGCCCACCAGCGAGTCGTAGTTCGGCGGTACGGCGTAGCCGCTGTACAGGTGCGAATCCACGCGCACGCCATTGCCGCCCGGTGCGTGGAAGTGCTTCACCTTGCCGGGGCTGGGCATGAAGGTCTTCGGGTCTTCGGCGTTGATCCGGCATTCCAGCGCATGGCCACGGATGACCACGTCTTCCTGCTTGATCGACAGCTTGTTGCCCGAGGCGATGCTGAGCATCTCCTTGACGATGTCGATGCCCGTGACCATCTCCGACACCGGATGCTCCACCTGCACGCGGGTGTTCATCTCGATGAAGTAGAAGCGGCCGTTCTCGTAGAGGAACTCGAAGGTGCCGGCACCACGGTAGCCGATTTCCACGCAGGCCTGGACGCAGCGGGCCAGCACTTCGGCGCGGGCCTTCTCGTCGATGCCCGGGGCTGGGGCTTCTTCCAGCACCTTCTGGTGACGACGCTGCAGGGAGCAGTCGCGGTCGCCCAGGTGGATGGCGTTGCCCTGGCCGTCGGAGAGCACCTGGACTTCCACGTGGCGCGGGTTGGTCAGGAACTTCTCCAGGTAGACCATCGAGTTGCCGAACGCCGCTCCCGCTTCGGTGCGGGTCAGCTTGGCGGACTTGATCAGGTCTTCCTCGTGGTGCACCACGCGCATGCCGCGACCACCACCGCCACCGGCGGCCTTGATGATCACCGGGTAGCCCACCTCGCGGGCAATCGCCAGCGCGGTTTCTTCGTCTTCGGGCAGCGGGCCGTCGGAGCCCGGTACGGTCGGCACGCCGGCTTTCTTCATGGCGTCCTTGGCGGACACCTTGTCACCCATCAGGCGGATGACGTCGGCGCTCGGGCCGATGAAGGTGAAGCCGGAGCGCTCGACCTGCTCGGCGAAATCGGCGTTTTCGGCGAGGAAGCCGTAGCCGGGGTGGATACCCACGGCGCCGGTGACCTCGGCCGCGGCGATGATCGCCGGGATGTGCAGGTAGGACTGCGCAGCCGGGGCCGGACCGATGCAGACCGCTTCGTCGGCCAGCGACAGGTGCATCAGTTCACGGTCGGCGGTCGAGTGCACGGCCACTGTCTTGATGCCCAGCTCCTTGCACGCGCGCAGGATGCGCAGCGCAATTTCGCCGCGGTTGGCGATCAGTACTTTTTCCAACATCGCAGGCTCCCCGCGCTTTAAACGATGGTGAACAGGGGCTGGTCGAACTCGACCGGCTGACCGTTCTCCACGAGGATCTGACCGATCACGCCGCTGGTCTCGGCCTCGATGTGGTTCATCATCTTCATGGCTTCGACGATGCAGAGGATGTCGCCTTTCTTCACGCTCTGGCCGACTTCGACGAAGTTGGCGGAAGTCGGCGACGCAGCGCGGTAGAAGGTGCCGACCATCGGCGAGCGCACGGCGCCGGCGAGGTTCTGCGCAGCCGGAGCGGCTTCGGCGGCCGGCGCGGCAGCGGCGGGAGCTGCAGCCGGGGCGGCGACAGGGGCCGGAGCGTAGGCGGGGGGGGCGGCGTAGACCGGCTGGGCGGCGGTCTTGCTGTGACGGCTGATACGTACGGACTCTTCGCCCTCTTTGATCTCCAGTTCGTCGATGCCGGATTCTTCGAGCAGTTCGATCAGTTTCTTGACTTTACGGATGTCCATCAGTGTTCGCTCTCCCAGGTGAGGTCACGGGCGTTCAAGTTGTTCGAGGGCGGATTCCAGGGCCAGGCGGTAGCCTGTGGCGCCCAGGCCGCAGATCACCCCTACCGCCACGTCGGAGAAGTAGGAGTGATGCCGGAAAGGTTCACGTTTGTGCACGTTGGAGAGGTGCACTTCGATGAATGGGATGCTCACTGCGAGCAATGCGTCACGTAGAGCGACACTTGTATGCGTAAACGCGGCCGGATTGATCAGGATGAAGTCCACGCCTTCGTTGCGCGCGGCGTGTATCCGGTCGATCAGTTCGTACTCGGCGTTGCTCTGCAGGTGCATCAGGTGGTGGCCGGCCTCGCGGGCGCGGCGCTCCAGGTCCTGGTTGATCTGCTCAAGGGTGACGGAGCCGTACTTGTCGGGCTCGCGGGTGCCCAGCAGGTTGAGGTTCGGCCCGTGCAGTACCAGTAAGGTCGCCATCTGGATGCGGTAGTCCTTGTTATTGGCGGGAAAAGATAGGGCGGGACTATGCCGGAAAGCCGGCGTGACTGTCCAGTCATGCGGGTTTTGCCGTAGATGTCAGCATGTTGCCAGCCGATTACGGCAGAACCGTTGCAGTCAAACTGTGATCAGAACCTGCTTGCAACCTGCTGCGAGTCGGCATGGCCGCGTTAAAAACGGGGGTCGGAAGCCGCTTGCGGCTAACGCACTTCAGTGCGGCCCCGAAGGGGCGAGCGCAGCGAGTCATGCTCATTTACTACTCGTAAACTCCGCTTCCTCCCCCGTTTTTGCCTTGCCCTGCCCTAGCTCGCGAGATTGCAAACAGGTTCTTAGGAGCGCGTTCCCGCCTGTTTGAGGCGGTCGGCGAGGGTGGCGGCGTCGGTCTCGCCGATGATGCGCAGATCGCTCCATTCGTCGCCTTCTGGCGAGAAGAACAGCAGTGCCGGCGGGCCGAACAGGTTGTAGCGGTCGAGCAGGGCGCGCTGTTCCTCGGTACTGGCGGTCATGTCGAAACGCAGCAGGACGAAGCCGGGCAGCTGTGACTGGACCTCCGGCGCTGGCAGCACCTGGCGCTCGATGATCTTGCAGCTGATGCACCAGTCGGCGTACCAGTCCAGCAGTACCGGGCGGCCGGCGGACCGGGCACTGGCCAGGGCGGCATCGAGTTGCGCGGGGCTGGTGATGTTCTGCCAGTCGCCAGGCGTGGAACTGGGTGGGCCGGCATGGATGCGCTGACCGCTGCGCCCCAGCGGGTGCAGCGGGTCGGATTCACCGCGCAGGGCGCCGGTCCAGGCGGCCACGGCGTAGACCAGCAGCATCAGGCCAAACAGTTGCCCAAGGCGCTGCAGCGGCTTCTTCGGCCCCAGTTCGAGGGTGCCGATGGCCAGGGCGACGCCGCCGGCAAGGGTGCCCCAGAGCGTCAGCGCTACCGGGCCGGAGACCAGTCGTTCGAGCATCCAGATGGCCACGGCCAGCAGCATCACGCCGAAGACGTTGCGCACGCCGTTCATCCAGGCGCCGCTCTTGGGCAGCAGTGCCCCACCGCCGACGGCGAAGATCACCAGCGGCGTGCCCATGCCCAGGCCGAGGGAGAACAGCAGCAGGCCGCCGCCCACGGCATCACCGGTGCTGCTGATATAGAGCAGCAGGCCGGCCAGCGGAGCGGTGACGCAGGGTGACACCAGCAGGCTGGAGAGCACGCCGAGGGTCGCCGCGCCGGCGATGGAGCCGCCCCGGGTGTTGTTGGCCATGTTGTCCAGGCGTTCGCGCAGGAAGCCCGGCAGGCGCATCTCGAACACGCCGAACATGGCCACGGCGAAGACCACGAAGAACGCCGCGAAGGGAATCAGCACCCAGGGCGACTGCAGCATCGCCTGCAGGTTGAGCTTGGCGCCGAACAGGCCCATCAGGGTGCCGAGCACCGCGTAGCAGGCGGCCATCGGCAGCACGTAGGCCAGCGACAGTGCCAGGCCGCGCATGCCGCCCGGACGGCCGCGCAGGACCACGCCAGAGAGGATCGGCAGCATCGGCAGCACGCAGGGGGTGAAGGTCAGCGCCAGGCCCAGCAGGAAGACGATCACCAGAGCGCGGCCGAGCTTCTTGATCTTGCCCGGTTCGTGGTCGCCCAGCAGGCTGGCCAGCGGGTTGCCGGAAGCGGCGGCGGACTTTGCGGCAGAGGCGGGCGCGGGGCCTGTCACCACGCTGGCGGCCTGGCCGTCGGCGATCTGCAGGCGGGTGGTTTCCGGCGCGTAGCAAAGGCCCTTGTCGGCGCAGCCCTGGTAGCTGACGACGAGAGTGAAGGGCTTGTGCTGCGGGTTGACCAGCGGGATGTCGATGTCGGTGATGGCGTAGTAGACGACGGTGTCGCCGAAATAATCGTCGTGGTGCTGCTTGCCCGGCGGCAGCTTCACTTCGCCGACGCTCACGCCACTGTCGGCGGGTTCGACCTTGAAGCTGAACCGGTGCTGGTACAGGTAGTAGCCGTCGGCATTGATGAAGCGCAGTTTCACCTGCTGGCTGTCGCTGTCCTCGACGCTGACGCGGAAGGCCTCGGCCACCGGCAGGAAGTCGCCCTTGGCCGGTTGCGCGACGGCGAAGCCGCCCTTGTCGGCGGGTTTGTCGAACAGGCCGGCGGAGGCGGGCAGGGCGACGAGGAGCAGGAGCAGGGTAAGCAGGCGGCGCATGGACATCTCGCGGACTACAGGGGTGGCGGGCATGATAGCGGAAAGCTTCCGGCGCAGCCCGAGGCGATGCCCGACGAGCTGTCACAAGAAGTGATCGGCCGCTTGGGACTGCGCCAGAGCGGTCGGGTTCCCCTGCTGCTCCTGCGTCAATCCGTCGCGCGCTGGCCGAAGGCTGCCAGCAGGTCGCTGACGAAAGCCTGTTCGGCGTCGCCGGGATGGCGACCGCGATGTCGCGTCAGGCTGAAGGCTACGTCGAAACCCAACTCGCCGGGCAGCAGTTCGCGCAATTGGCCGCGTTCGATCCAGGGCTGGGCGACGTGCCGGGGCAGATAGCCGATGTGCGCGCCGGAGAGGATGAAGGCCAGGCTGCCGTCCACCTGCTCGCAGCGTGCGCTGCTGCGGCTGGTCTGTAACGGTTCGTCGGCGGCGATGAAGCGGTAGGGGTGCAGCACCTGGTCGGCGTCCGCGAGGGAATCACGGGTCGGCTTCCTTTCCTTGAAGGCCGGGTGGCCGGTGCCGCAGTACAGTCCCTGCGGTTCGATGAACAAGGTGCGGTGCTGCAACGCGGCCTGGGTGCCGGCGAAGTAGCCGACCGCCAGGTGCAGCCGGTCCTGCAGGAGCAGGCGTTCCAGTTCGGCCGGCGTGGCGGTGAGCAGGTCGAGGGTGACCGCCTCGTTGCGCTGGCGGAAGCGCCGGATGGCGTCGGACAGCCGCGCCAGCACGCTCTCTTCGAGGCTTTCCGACAGGCCGATGCGCACCTCGCCGAGCAGTTTGTCGGCCACCCCGCGCGCCTCGTCGCGGAAGTCCTCGATGCACAGGAGCAGCCGCCGCGTCGCCTGCAACAGATGCTCACCCTTGGGCGTCAGGCGGAAGCCGCCCTTGCCGCGTTCGCACAGGCGGTAGCCCAGGCGCGTCTCCAGCTTGGCCATCTGGATGCTGATGCTTGGCTGGCTCAGCCCCAGCTCGCCCTGGGCGGCGCTGAAGCCGCCGCATTCGACCACGGTGACGAACAGGCGCAGCAGTTGCAGGTCGAGATCGCGCAATTGGCTGAGCATGGTCGTCCCCAAACATTGTTATGAAGAAATGCCAAAGTAATTAACTTTGTA
The DNA here is from genome assembly GCF_001675465.2 of Pseudomonas sp. AU12215. Classification (NCBI taxonomy): domain Bacteria; kingdom Pseudomonadati; phylum Pseudomonadota; class Gammaproteobacteria; order Pseudomonadales; family Pseudomonadaceae; genus Pseudomonas; species Pseudomonas sp. AU12215. The sequence goes on along the minus strand of NZ_MACM02000141.1, from coordinate 266,199 downwards.
TTTTTGCAAAGTAAAGCCCAGCCCATGCTCGCCCCATAACCACAACAACTCCGAGGCGATGATCATGCGTGTGTTCTTCCGGGCGACTCTCGCGGCGCTGACCGTGGCGCTGGCCGTGCCCCTGCAGGCGCAGGAGCGGGTGCTCAACCTGTACAACTGGGCGGATTATGTCGGCGCGGATGCGCTGCAACGCTTCCAGAAGGAAACCGGCATCCGCGTCAAATACGACACCTTCGACAGTGCCGAGGTGCTCGACAGCAAGCTGATGACCGGCCGCAGCGGCTATGACGTCGTCTTCCCGGCCAGCAGCGGGCTGGCCCGCGCCATCCAGGCCAAGGCCGTGCAGCCGGTGGACGATGGGCAGCTGAAGAACGTCGCCAACCTCGATCCGGAACTGCTGGCGAAACTCGCAACCATCGATCCGGGTAACCGCTTCGGCGTGCCCTACACCTGGGGCACCGTGGGCCTGGCGATCAACAAGGACGCGGTGCTCAAGCGTATTCCCGATGCGCCGCTGGACAGCCTCGACCTGCTGTTCAAGCCCGAGTACGCCGGCCGCCTGGCCGACTGCGGCATCTCGCTGATCGATTCGCCCCAGGAAGTCATCAGCGTGGCGCTGAACTACCTGGGCAAGTCGCCCTACAGCACCGAGCCGGCCGACCTTGCCCAGGTGCGCGAGTTGCTGGCCAAGCTGCAACCCAACGTTCGCTACATCGCCAGCGGCAAGCACATCAATGACCTTGCCAACGGTTCGCTGTGCGTCGCGCTGACCTATACCGGCGACGCGCTGATGGGCGCCGCGCAAGCGAAGCAGGCGAACAAGCCGTTCGAGGTGATCTATCGGATACCCAAGGAGGGCACGCTGATCTGGTTCGACACCATGGCCATCCCGGTGGACGCCCCCCACCCGCAGGAAGCCCGCGCCTTCATCGACTTCATGCTGCGCCCGGAGTCCATCGCCGAGCTGACCAACACCCTGTATTTCGCCAACGCCAACCAGAAGGCCACGCCGCTGCTCAACGCCGACGTGGCTGGCGACCCGGACATCTACCCGCCGGCGGCGATGCGCCAGAAGTTGTTCGGCGAGCAATTGCTGACGCTCAAGCAACAGCGCGACCGCACCCGGCTGTGGTCAGCGTTCCGCACCCGTAGCTGACCTGGAACCTTTTGTAGGGTGCATAACGCGCCAGCGTTATCCGCCGAGCCGAAACAGGGCTGGCGGATAACCTGTTCCAGGTTATGCGCCCTACGTTGTGGACCGTCCCCGAACACCGTGACCCACCGATAACCAAGATGAGGAAGCCATGGATCTCGCTAACGACAACGACCAGGCCATCACCCGCAACAGCCTTTACGGCACCGCTGCCGAATCCACGTACGCCGGCATCACCAGCTTCATGCGCCGCCGTTACAGCCGCGACCTGCGCGGCGTCGACCTGGTGGTCAGCGGCGTGCCGTTCGACACCGCCACCACCAACCGCCCCGGCAGCCGCTTCGGGCCGCGCGCGATCCGTGCCGCCTCGGTGCAGATGGCGTGGGCTCGGCACTTTCCCTGGGAGTTCGACCCCTTCGACCACCTGGCGGTGATCGACTACGGCGACTGCTCCTTCGACCACGGCGTGCCGCAGGAAACCCCGGACGTCATCGAAGCCCACGCTGCGCGCATCCTCGATGCCGGCTGCGCGCTGCTGACCCTGGGCGGCGACCACTTCATCAGCTACCCGCTGCTCAAGGCCCATGCGAAGAAGCACGGCCCGCTGTCGCTGATCCACTTCGACGCGCACAGCGACACCTGGCCCGACGAGGACTGCCAGCGCATCGACCACGGCACCATGTTCTACCACGCGGCCCGCGAGGGACTGGTGGACCCGTCGCGCTCCGTGCAGGTCGGCCTGCGCACCACCAACGACGACGTGATGGGCTTCCAGGTGCTGGACGCCCGTGAAGTCCATCGCAACTCGCCGCAAGCCATCGCCGAGCGCATCCGCACGCGGGTCGGCGACAACCCGGTGTACCTGACCTTCGACATCGACTGCCTCGACCCTGCCTTCGCTCCGGGCACCGGCACGCCGGTCTGCGGCGGGCTGAGTTCGCACCAGGCACTGGAAATCCTCCGCGCACTACGCGGCATCAACCTGGTGGGGATGGACGTGGTGGAAGTCGCGCCGCCCTACGACAACGCCGAGATCACTGCCCTGGCCGGCGCGACCCTGGCGATGGAGATGGTTTGCCTGTACGCGGCGCGGCACAAGCTGGGCGAGCGCTGAGTTCGGCCAGCTAGCGAACCGTTGGCATTGTGCCGGGGCATGCCCTCACCCCAGCCCTCTCCCAGAGGGAGAGGGAGCCGTCCGTGCCGGCTGAGACTGAGGTTTCGTCCTGCACCGAACGGTCCCCTCTCCCGCTTGAGGAGCGGGGCGCGCAGCCAGGGTTAGGGTGAGGGGCTCTTGATCTTCAAGGACGGGGCATGGCCTTGATTGCGCGCAGGGAGCGCTCCTACAGGTCGAGTCCGTTACACCCGAAACGCCCGCACCGCCGTATGCAATGCCCCGCCCAGTTCCTGCAGCTGCTCGCCCTGGCTGCGTCCCTGGCCGATCAGGCGCAGGTTCTGGCTGCCCAACTCGTGGATGCGCTCGCTATGCGAGCGGATCTCGCTGACCGCGCCGCTCTGCTGCGCGGAGCTTTCGGCGATGCGTTCGGCCATGCTGGCGATGGTGCGGATGGCGCCGACCACTTCGTCCAGCGCGCCCTCGGCTGCGCCGGCCTGGTTGGCGGTGATTTCCGCATGCTCGACCTGGCTACGCATCGCTTCCACCGATTGCCGCGCGGCCTGTTGCAGACGTTTGGTGAGCTGCTGGATTTCCTCGGTGGCGCCGGCGGTGCGCAAGGCCAGAGAGCGCACTTCCTCGGCCACCACGGCGAACCCGCGGCCTTGTTCACCGGCGCGCGCGGCCTCGATGGCGGCGTTGAGCGCCAGCAGGTTGGTCTGATCGGCGATGGAGCGGATCACCCCCAGCACGTTGCCGATGGTGGCCGATTCCTCCGCCAGGTTCTCGATGGCCTGGGCGTTGCTCTGCACTTCGTCCACCAGCGCGCGCATGCCATTGAGGCTGTTGCCGATGACCTGCTGCCCCTGTTCGACGGCCATGCCGGCGGCATGGCTGGCCGAGGCCGCCTGGCTGGCGTCGCCGGCCACCTGCTGGATGGCCGCTTCCATATCGCCCAGCGCGTCGCGGATTTCCCCGGTGTCGCTGGCCTGGCGCTCGGCGCCGGCGTGCAGTCCGCCGCTGAGTTCGGCCAGGGCGCGGCTGCTGCCGGCCACTTCCTCGGCGCGCTGGTGGATAGTGCCGACCAGGGTGCCGAGGAAGTCGCGCAGGCGATTCAGCGATTCCTGCAGTTCCACCAGGTCGCGGGTACGGGTGTTCAGCGCGATGGGGGTGGCGAAGTCCCCGCGCGCCCAGGTCGAGAGCGCCGGGACCAGTTGACCGAGCACGCGCGCCAGGCGACGTTGCAGGGTGTCGATGAGCAGCGCGGTGGCGAGGATCAGAGCGATCAGCGCGCCCTGGATGATGCGTACCTGCGTCTGGATCTTCGAGCGCTCCTCGCGCACCTGCGGCTCCAGCGTCGCCAGGGCCTGCTGCACGGCGCCCAGGCGCTGGGCGGTGGCGTTGGCCAGCTGCTGGCGCTGGGCGATCAGTTGGCGGGTGCGGTTGAGTTCGTCGGGGTAGCGGCGCAATACGCTGGCGAGGTCGCGCTTGAGGGTGACGCCGCGATCCTCGCTCTGCGCCTCGCCGGCCGGCCGGGATTCCAGGCCCATCATCGCGGCGAAGTCGTCCGAGGCAGAGGCCTGCTGTTCCAGCACGCCGAGTAGCGGCAGGGCGTCGATGCGCTCGGCCAGCTGGCGCAGGGTTTCCAGCTCGCGCTGGATATCCTCGGCCAGCGCCGGGTTGCCGCTTTCCACCAGCTTGGCGCGCGCGTGGGCCAGGCGTGTCAGGTGCAGGCCGGCCTGCAGTAGCGGGGTACGGTACTCGGCGGCGGTAGGGTTCTGGCTGGCGTCGGCATAGGTGCCGAGCTGGTCCAGCGCGGCCAGCAGGTCACGCTCGGCCTGCAGCAGCAGACCCTGCGGATCACCCGCCAGCTTGCCGGCGGCGAGCAACTGGTTGCCGCTGAACTGGTGCAGTTCGTCGAGGCTCTGGCCGAGCAATTGGCTGAGGCTGTCCGGCAGTTGCGGCAGCTCCGCGGCCAGTTCGTCCAATGCCTGCTGCGCGGCTTTCTGCTTGAGTGCGTCGCCGCTGGCGAGGTACGCCTGGATGTTCTGCGCCACCTTGCGCTCGAAGCCCTGGGAGAGTTCCAGGTAGCGGTCCATCAGCGTGAAGGGGCGCTCCAGCGCGCGTTGCGACCACCACAGGGTGGCGCCCAGCGCGAGACACACGAGCAGGAGCAGGACGGTGTTGAGGTTGGTGAGCAGCTTGAGGCGCATGGCAGGTCTCGACCGACAGCGAAAAAACGGCGAGCCCTGAACCTATTGCAGTTTGGTTACTGGCTGATGACACGGTGCCAGCATTTGGTCGGAATGTGTCGCGGCAGAGCGCCGCGCTGCCACTGCTGGGTGTTACTTGAAGACCTCGACGCGATTGCGGCCACCGTGCTTGGCGGTGTACAGCGCCTCGTCGGCCTGCTTGGCGAGGGTCTTGATGTCCATCTCCTCGCCGAGTTCGGCGATGCCGCAGCTGAAGGTGCAGGAGAGGTCATGGGGTTGCGCCGGATAGTGGATCTCGGCGAAGCGCTGGCGGATTTCCTCCAGTACCTTGCGCGCCGACTCGGCGTCGGTGTCCGGCAGCACCACGGCGAATTCCTCGCCGCCGTAGCGGCCGATGTGATCGGTCTTGCGCAGGCGCTGCTTGAGGAACAGCGCCAGGCTCTTGATCACCCGGTCGCCCATGGGGTGGCCGTAGGTGTCGTTGACCCGCTTGAAGTGGTCGATATCGAGCATCGCGAAGGTCAGCGGGCGCTCGTCGCGGCGGGCGCGGAAGCGAGCGTCATCCAGCAGCTGCAGGGTATGGGTGTGGTTGTACAGGCCGGTCAGGCTGTCGCGCACCATCCGCGCTTTGAGGCTGCGGGCGCGGGCGGCGCGGTTGCGCACGGTGGCGATCAGGTGGCGCGGCTTGATCGGCTTGGTGAGGAAGTCGTCGCCGCCTTCGCTCATGGCGTCCAGCTGCTTGTCCAGGTCGTCCTCGGCGGACAGGTAGATGATCGGCACGCTGACATGGCGCTCGTGCTGGCGTATCACCTTGGCCAGCTCGGTGCCCAGGCACTCGGGCATGTACATGTCGAGGATGATCAGGTCCGGCTGAAACTCGGCCAGCTCGGCCATCACCGACAGCGGCGCAGTAAGGGCGCGGGTGACGATGCCGGCGCTGTTGAGGACCATCTCGGTGTGCGCGGCCTGGGCGCGGGAGTCGTCGACGATCAGCACGCGGAACGGCTCGTAGTGCGCCACGCGGGTCAGCGTCTCGATCTTCTCCAGCAGGCCGGAAGCGTCCAGGGCGCCGCTGAAGAAGTCCTGGCCACCGGCGCGGGCGGCCGCCAGGCGGGTCGGGGTGTCGGTTTCCTCATGGCTGAAGAACAGCACCGGCAGCTTCTGCTTGAGGCCGGCCTGGGCTTCGTCAGCCAGGGCCAGGCCCTGGCCGTTGGCAAAGTCGATTTCCATGACGATGGCTGCCGGATGGCGGTCGGCCATGGCGGCACGGAAGGCGTTGGCATGCTCGCAGGGCTGCGCGGCCATGCCGAAGAACTCCAGCTGCTGGGCCAGGCGCTCAGCGCGCTCAAGGTCCTGCAGGGCCAGGTAGACCGGCTTGCGCAGCGGCGGCAGGTGGGTATGTTCGAACTGGTCGCCATGGCGCAGGCCGGTGCGCGACAGGCGCTGCATCAGCCGGTTCAGCTCGGTGATCAGCTCGCTGGAGAGGCGCCCGCGGTTGTCCTGCACGGCGCGCAGGCATTGGTCGATGGCCTTGGCGAGGTCGGCGTGCTCGGCCTGCTCGAAGCGTTCGGCATAGCGCTGCAGGCGCAGGCAGGCCTCGGCCAGCTCGGCCATGCCGACGCTGTTCCACTCCGAGCGCGACAGGCGCTGCCAGACCTCCAGCAGGTGGCGGGCCTGGTGTATCACCCGCTGGGCGAAGTGATGCTTGAGGCGGTCGAGGGATGGATCGTCGAGCTCGGTCATCGCGCGCTTCTTTATAGGGCCGTACCGGCGGCCTGCGGGGCGAATATGTTTCCGCCGTGATACACACTGATGGCCCTATGCTACCAATCCTTGATGGCAATAACAGTGCCTTCGGTCAAACATCTCAAGCTTTGTAATTCGCACCATTACCTAGCACCATGCGCAGGGTAGGCTGCGCTGGCCTGCCCGGGTGCGGCATGCTTGCGCAGCGAGGCCTAAAATCGCGGCACCCTGGGGCCGGTTGTGGGTCCAAGCTATCTTCGAATTCGGGACATCAAGGAACTTGCCATGTGGAACTGGAAGAAACGCGGCTCCGTGCGTGATCGCGTGGATGACACGGTAGACAATGCACGCGCCTACTTCGGCGGCCCCTGGCTGGGTCGCGTGCTGGGCGGCCTGCTGGGTGCCTACCTGGTGGTCTGCGGGGTGATCGGCTGGTACTGGAGCCAGGAACCGGATCTGTTCCCCGTGCAGCAGAACGCCCAGGCCGCCGCCGAGCGCGCCGGCCGGCAGATGGTGGTGGGCTACACCACGGTGGAAACCCTCAAGGAAGTGGTCGCCACCATCCTCAACAAGCCGGGCGGCTACCTGTCCAACGACATCTTCCCGCCGGGCGTCTGGCTGGACAACATGCCCAGCTGGGAATATGGCGCCCTGGTCCAGGTGCGCGACCTGTCCCGCGCGCTGCGCAAGGACTTCGCCCGCTCCCAGTCGCAGTCCACCGAGGACGCCGACCTGGCGCGCGCCGAGCCGCGCTTCAACTTCGACAACAAGAGCTGGGCGCTGCCGTCCTCGGAGTCCGAGTACGCCGAAGGCATCAAGTCCCTGGACCGCTACCTCGGCCGCCTGTCCGCCGATCCGGCCGGCGCGCAGTTCTACGCCCGCGCCGACAGCCTGAACAACTGGCTGGGTGACGTCTCCACCCGCCTGGGCTCGCTGTCCCAGCGCCTCTCGGCCAGCGTTGGCCGGGTCAAGCTGAACACCAACATCACGCCGATGCAGCCGGTCGCGCCCGGCCAGGCGCCGCAGGTCGAGGAAGTGGTCCAGGAAACCCCCTGGATGCAGATCGACAACGTGTTCTACGAAGCCCGTGGCCAAGCCTGGGCGCTGTCGCACATCCTGCGTGCCATCGAGGTGGACTTCGCCGACGTGCTGGCGAAGAAGAACGCTACCGTCAGCGTGCGCCAGATCATCCGTGAACTGGAGGCCGCCGAGGCGCCGCTGTGGAGCCCGATGGTCCTCAACGGCAGCGGCTTCGGCGTGCTGGCCAACCACTCGCTGGTGATGGCCAACTACATCTCCCGCGCCAACGCCGCGATCATCGACCTGCGCCAGCTGCTGGCCCAGGGCTGATCGATGGAAGGCATCAGCCGCAAGGAGGCCGCCCACCGGGCGGCCTCGGACGCCGAGAAGATCGCCTGGGTCGACGATGACGACCAGTTGCTGGGCAGCCTGCCGCGCGCCGAACTGCGCGCGCGCGGGCTGATCGGCCGGGGCACCTTCATCCTGCTGTTCAACTCTGCCGGCGAGCTGTGCGTGCACCGCCGTACCCTGAGCAAGGCGGTCTACCCCGGCTACTGGGACCCGGCAGCCGGCGGCATGGTCCAGGCCGAGGAAAGCTACGCCGAGTCCGCCGCCCGCGAGCTGGAGGAAGAGCTGGGCATCGCCGGCGTCGAGTTGCGTCCCCACGGCACGTTCTTCTTCGACCAGCCGGACAACCGCCTCTGGTGCGCGGTGTTCTCCGCCGTTTCCGATGCGCCGCTGACATTGCAGCCCGAGGAAGTGCTGGAAGCGAAATTCATCGACCCGCACCAGGCGCTGGCCGAGGCCAAGGCGGGCACACCTTATTGCCCGGATTCGCTGGCGGCGTTGCGCAAGTACCTGGTCAGTTTCTGACGTCGGGTTGCTTTTCGTAGTAGCGAGCCTGCTCGCGAACTGAGCCCCGCTGCGGGGTTTGTTCGCGAGCAGGCTCGCTCCTACAGGCACCCCAAGACTCCGGCCGGGTTGGGCATGTCGCCAAACCACCGATCAATGACGCATTTTCGCTCTTAGCATTTGCCTCCAATGCTGCTAAATTGCGCGACCTTTCCGGCAGGGTCCTCCGCCGGGAATTGCGCAGCCCCTGCCTGAGTGGGGCGTCGCGGTCGGTACCCGCCGGCCATTCGTTGACCTGGCCCGAAGAGGCCAATCCTGGGGAAACGCCCGGTGGTCAAGAAAGCATCCTCCCTGTCCGCCCTCGGCGGGCTCGTCTACTCCACTGATTCCGGCCGGCATTGCCCGGACTGCAATCAGCCCGTTGGCGCGTGCATCTGCAAGCAGGCCGAAATTCCGGCCGGCGATGGCATCGCTCGCGTGCGTCGTGAAACCAAGGGCCGCGGTGGCAAGACCGTGACCACGGTGACCGGCGTGCCGCTGGCGGCCGATGCGCTGAAAGACCTGGCGACCGCGCTGAAGAAGCGCTGCGGCACGGGTGGCGCGCTGAAGGACGGCATCATCGAAATCCAGGGCGACCACGTCGACCTGCTGCTCGAAGAGCTGACCAAACGCGGCCTCAAGGCGAAGAAATCCGGCGGCTGAGCCGTCTCTCCCGAACGATTCTCCTCTGCAGAGAAGGGGTTCCAGGCGATGTGCGTTGCGTGCATTGCCGGCAAGCCCTTTCCCTAGATGGGAGATTTATCGGCGCGCCCTGGGCGTGTCGTCGGATTTTCCTAAACTTACCGCCAACCCCGGCGGTCAACACGGCAACGTCACGAGGCCCGGCTAGGTTTACACCACCAGGCTTTGACGACTCACCCGCACGCCGGGCGGGCGCCTGCACACATTCGCGCAATTCATTCGTGCTACTTGAGGAGACCACCCCGCATGGCCGCTAGACGGACCCGCAAAGACGACGGCAGCAACTGGACCGTGGCAGACAGCCGCAGCATCTACGGAATTCGCCACTGGGGCGCTGGCTACTACGCCATCAACGACGCCGGTAACGTGGAAGTTCGCCCGCAGGGCGCCGATGCCCAGCCGATCGATCTGCACGGGCTGGTCGAGCAGCTGCGCGAGGCCGGCCTGTCGCTGCCGCTGCTGGTGCGTTTCCCGGACATCCTGCAGGACCGCGTGCGCAAGCTCACCGGCGCCTTCGATGCCAATATCGCGCGTCTGGAATACACCAGCCGCTACACCGCGCTGTACCCGATCAAGGTGAACCAGCAGGAAGCGGTGGTGGAAAGCATCATTGCCACGCAGAACGTCTCCATCGGCCTGGAGGCCGGCTCCAAGCCAGAGCTGATGGCCGTGCTGGCGCTGGCGCCCAAGGGCGGCACCATCGTCTGCAATGGCTACAAGGACCGCGAGTTCATCAAGCTGGCGCTGATGGGGCAGAAGCTCGGCCACAACGTGTTCATCGTGATCGAGAAGGAATCCGAGGTGCAGCTGGTGATCGAGGAAGCCGCCGTGATCGGCGTGCTGCCCCAGGTCGGCCTGCGCGTGCGCCTGTCCTCGCTGGCGTCCTCCAAGTGGGCCGATACCGGCGGCGAGAAGGCCAAGTTCGGCCTGTCCGCCGCGCAGCTGCTGTCGGTGGTCGAGCGCTTCCGCGCGGCTGGGCTGGACCAGGGCGTGCGCCTGCTGCACTTCCACATGGGCTCGCAGATCGCCAACCTGGCCGACTACCAGCACGGCTTCAAGGAAGCCATCCGCTACTACGGCGAACTGCGTGCCCTCGGCCTGCCGGTGGACCACGTGGACGTCGGCGGCGGCCTGGGCGTGGACTACGACGGCACCCACTCGCGCAACGCCAGCTCGATCAACTACGACATCGACGACTTCGCCGGTGTGGTGGTGGGCATGCTCAAGGAATTCTGCGACGCGCAAGGCCTGCCGCACCCGCACATCTTTTCCGAGAGCGGCCGCGCGCTGACCGCGCACCACGCGGTGCTGATCACCCAGGTCACCGACGTCGAGCGCCATAACGACGAAGTGCCGAAGATCACCGACCTCGCCGAGCAGCCGGAGATCGTCCAGTGGCTGGCCGACCTGCTCGGCCCGACCGATGCCGAGATGGTCACCGAGACCTACTGGCGCGCCACCCACTACATGAGCGACGCCGCTGCGCAGTACGCCGAGGGCAAGATCAGCCTGGCGCAGAAGGCCCTGGCCGAGCAGTGCTACTTCGCCATCTGCCGCCGCCTGCACAACCAGCTCAAGGCACATCAGCGTTCGCACCGTCAGGTGCTCGACGAGCTCAACGACAAGCTTGCCGACAAGTACATCTGCAACTTCTCGGTGTTCCAGAGCCTGCCCGACACCTGGGCCATCGGCCAGGTGCTGCCGATCCTGCCGATCCACCGCCTGGGCGAGGAGCCGACCCGCCGCGCGGTGCTGCAGGACCTGACCTGCGACTCCGACGGCAAGATCACTCAATACGTCGACGAGCAGAGCATCGAGACCAGCATGCCGGTGCACGATGTGAAGGAAGGCGAGGACTACCTGATCGGCACCTTCCTGGTCGGCGCCTACCAGGAAATCCTCGGCGACATGCACAACCTGTTCGGCGATACCGATTCGGTGAACGTCTACCAGAACGCCGACGGCAGCTACTACCACGCCGGCATCGAGACCCACGACACCATCGAGGACATGCTGCGCTACGTGCACCTGTCGCCCGAGGAGCTGATGACCCACTACCGCGACAAGGTGGCCGGGGCCAAGCTCACCGTGCGCGAGCGCACGCAATTCCTCGACGCCCTGCGTCTGGGGTTGACCCGGTCGGCTTACCTGTCGTCCTGATGGAGTAGCAGTCCGCGAGAGAAAAGCCCCGCATCAGCGGGGCTTTTTTTCTTCAGGGGCGTCCCAGAAAGCTAGGTTGTAGGGCAACTCTTGTTAAGTATTGAGATTCTTCCTTGAAGTTGCTTGACCACTTTGAATTGATTTTCTCCGCACCAGTATTGGCAGGGCCAGAATACGCTGGCGCTTTCAGTAGGGACCCATTATGAACAAGGCACCTTTGGCTACTACCACAAAGACTGGTGAAAAATGTCCAGTGAGTGGTATCTGGACGTCTGAAAACTCTCCTTCCAGGGCCGTGCCGATTGCGAAGGGGAACGTAATGCCTTCTCACAATGGAATAGCGGTTGTATGGCGCTTAATTCAACACGCTTAAGGGGGCGGTGTAAGGGTGCCTTAGTCAATGTGCCCCACCAATGTGGGGCACATTGAGGCCTGCAATGGCCTCTGCATATGGTCTGGAGAAGCGTCCAGGTCTCAGTCGCCGCGTAACTCAAAACTTGGGAAAAGCGCTGCTAGCTGCTGCCAAAGCTCCTGGGTTCCTTGAGGAGCTGGTTTGGCAATCAACTGACGATCAAATTGCCGTCCGCTTCGTGCCAACTGCACCACGAACCTCTCCACCCCCGCCTTGCGCAGATGCAGCGCCAACTGACGCAAGCGCTCCAGATCGAACAACTGCCAATGCACGGTCGTCCGGCATTCGTGGTTCACGCCGCTCTCCAGCAACAGTTCCAGGCTGCGCCAGTTGGCTAGTCCACTGCGTTTTACGCCGGTGATGGCGTCCATGTTCTCGGCCAGCCCCTTCACGTCGAACCCGACCCAGTCTGCCTGGGGCAGTGCACGGGCAAAGGAATCCGGACGGATACCGGCGCTGTGCAGGCCGATGCGAAACCCCATCTCGCGGACGTTCGCCATGGCATCGGGCAGGGCGTTCTGCAACGTTGCTTCGCCGCCGCTGAAGACGACGCCCTGCAACAATCCCTGGCGACGACGGAGGAAGGCGAGGATGTCGTCCCAGTGGATTTCCGCTGGGCCCCGCGCCGGGATCAGCCCCGGGTTGTGGCAGTACCGGCAGCGCCACGCGCAGCCCTGGCAGAACAGCACGCAGGCGAGCAGGCCGGGATAGTCGAGGGTAGTCAGGGGCACCAGGCCCCCGACCCTGAGCGTGGCGCTCATCGCGTCTCGCGGAAGTGGCGGCGCTCGCGGTGCTCGGATTGCTTGCCGGCGTTGAAGGCCGACACCGGGCGGTGATAACCCATTACGCGGGTCCACACCTCGCAGCGCTGGCGCTGGCTTTCGGGCAATTGGTTCGCGGTCATCGGTAGTGCTCCTTTTTGCGGGGATGAAAGTGAACGGAGGATCAGCCGCCACAGCAGCTCTTGGGCGCGGCCTTCTGCAGCGCGGCTTCGTCGCACCTCGGGCAGAACTCGTGTTCGCCGGCGAGGTAGCCGTGTACGGGGCAGATGGAGAAGGTCGGCGTCACCGTCAGGTAGGGTAGGCGGAAGCGCCCGAGGGCGGTGCGCACCAGGGTCTTGCAGGCCTCGGCGCTGGAGATGCGTTCGGCCATGTACAGGTGCAGCACGGTGCCGCCGGTGTACTTGCACTGCAGCGCGTCCTGCAGCTCCAGCGCCTCGAACGGATCGTCGGTGAGGCCCACCGGCAACTGCGAGGAGTTGGTGTAGTAGGGCGCATCCGGCGTGCCGGCCTGGAGGATGCCGGCGTGGCGCTTGCGGTCCTCGCGGGCGAAGCGGTAGGTGGTGCCTTCGGCCGGGGTGGCTTCGAGGTTGTAGAGGTGGCCGCTGTCTTCCTGGAAGCGCACCAGTCGCGCCCGTACATGGTCCAGTAGCTCCAGTGCGATCTGCCGGCCGGACTCGGTGTGCAGGCCTTCGCGGCCACCGGTGAAGTTGCGCACCATCTCGTGCAGGCCGTTCACACCGATGGTGGAGAAGTGATTGCGCAGGGTGCCGAGGTAACGTTTGGTGTACGGGTAGAGCCCGGCATCCATGTGCTGCTGGATGACCTTGCGCTTGACCTCCAGGCTGTCGAAGGCCAGCTCCAGCAGGTAGTCGAGCTGGGCGTAGAGGGCGGCAGCGTCGCCGCGATGGCGATAGCCCAGGCGCGCGCAGTTGAGGGTCACCACGCCCAGCGAACCGGTCTGCTCCGCCGAGCCGAACAGCCCATTGCCGCGCTTGAGCAGCTCGCGCACGTCCAGTTGCAGGCGGCAGCACATGGAGCGCACCTGGTTGGGCTGCATATCCGAATTGACGAAGTTCTGGAAGTACGGCAGGCCGTAGCGCGCGGTCATCTCGAAGAGGCGCGTGGCGTTGTCGCTGTCCCAGGGGAAATCGTGGGTGATGTTGTAGGTCGGGATCGGGAAGGTGAACACCCGGCCGTGGGCGTCGCCGGCCTGCATCACTTCGATGTAGGCGCGGTTGATCAGGTCCATCTCGGCCTGCAGGTCGCCGTAGGCGAACGGCATCTCCACGCCGCCGACGTAGGGAACCTGCTCGCGCAGGTCTTCCGGGCAGACCCAGTCGAAGGTCAGGTTGGTGAAGGGCGTCTGGGTGCCCCAGCGCGACGGCACGTTGAGGTTGTAGATGAACTCCTGCAGCGCCTGGCGCACCTGTTGATAACTCAGGCCGTCCTTGCGCACATAGGGCGCGAGGTAGGTGTCGAAGGAGCTGAAGGCCTGGGCGCCGGCCCACTCGTTCTGCAGTGTGCCGAGGAAGTTGACCATCTGCCCCAGCGCGCTGGACAGGTGCTTCGGCGGCCCTGCCTCGACCCGCCCCGGTACACCGTTCAGGCCTTCGCTGAGCAGGGTGCGCAGCGACCAGCCGGCGCAGTAGCCGGCGAGCATGTCGAGGTCGTGGATGTGCAGGTCCGCCTCGCGGTGGGCGACGGCGATGCCCTCGCTGTACACCTCGTCCAGCCAGTAGTTGGCGGTGACCTTGCCCGACACGTTGAGGATCAGCCCGCCCAGGGAGTAACCCTGGTTGGCGTTGGCGCGCACCCGCCAGTCTTCGCGCGACAGGTATTCGTTCATCGAAGCGGCGACATCCACCAGCGTCTTGCGCTCGCGCCGCAGGCGTCCGTGGCGTTCGCGGTAGACGATGTAGGCGCGCGCGGTGGGGTAGTGGCCGGCTTCCATCAGGGCGCGCTCGACCACGTCCTGCACCTGTTCCACGTCGAGATCATTCTGCGCGGGCAGGCGCGCCAGCACGCGGCGGGTCAGCTCCTGGGCGTGGGGCGCGGAGAACTCGCCGCTGGCTTCGCCGGCGGCGGCAATGGCGCGTTCGATCTTGCTCGGGTCGAAGACTACGGCGTTGCCATTGCGCTTGCGCAGGCTGGCGGGAAGGGGGGCGGTCCGTGTCAGAGGCATTGGCTGGATTCCACAACATGATGTGTCTCGATTTATTCAAGACAACAAGATGTTGTGGAAATCTAACGACTTCGTCTGAAGGGAAATTGACCTCGGTCAACGTCACCTGTCAGCCAAGTTTCGCCATCGGAGGTATTGACCGCTGCTCGGCGTGAATCAGTCCAGCAACGGCGCCAACCGCTCTGCCAGGCGTCCTGCGAGCTTCTCGTCGCTGACGTTGGTGAAGCTCATGAGCAGTGCCGGCTCGCGCCTGGCCTCCACGCACCAGGCGTTCAGCGCTTGCAGACCGAGACCGTCCGCGTGGGCGCGGCGGGCGACGGCGAGGTCATCCTGTTCCAGCGCGCCGACCAGGTGCAGGCCCCCGGGCGTGTCGGCGAAGCGCAGGCGCTCGCCGAGGCGATCTTCCAGCGCGCTGCGCAACCACTGGCGGCGCAGTGCGTAAAGCGTGCGGGTGCGCTTGAGGTGACGGGCGAAATGGCCTTCCTGCATGAAGTCGCAGAGGGTCGCCTGGAGCAGCTCGGCGCAGCCTGAGGTGAATACCTGCTGGGTGCGCACGAAGTCTTCCACCAGTTCCGCCGGTACCACGAGATAGCCCAGGCGCAGCGCCGGGTAGAGCACCTTGCTGAAGGTGCCGGTGTAGAGCACGCGGCCTGCGCGGTCGAGGCTTTTCAGCGCCGGCAGGGGGAAGCCGGCATAGCGGTATTCGCTGTCGTAGTCGTCCTCGACGATCCAGGCGCCGCTGCTCGCCGCCCAGTCCAGCAGGGCCAGGCGCCGCGGCAGGCTGAGGGCGACGCCGGTGGGGCTTTGCTGCGACGGCGTGATCAGGGCGAAGCGCGCATCCGGCGCGCGGGCAATGCCGTCCTCCACACGCAGGCCGTCTGCATCCACCGCGACCGGCACCGGCACGCCGCCGGCGCGGCGCAGCAGTTCGCGGCCGCGCGGGTAGCCGGGGTCCTCGTGCCAGAAGCGCTGGCCGGGCTCCAGCAAAGTGCGGCTGATCAGGTCCAGCGCACCCTGGTAACCCGCGCAGATGAATACCTGTGCCGGGTCGCAGGCGATGCCGCGGGAGATGCCCAGGTAGCCCGCCACCGCCTCGCGCAGCGGGCCGTAGCCGCAGGGTTCCGGGTATGCCAGCATCGAGGCGCCCTGCTGGCGCAGGCGGCGTGCGCACAGGCGTGACCAGAGCGCGCGGGGGAAGGCGTCCAGCGCCGGCACGCCGAGCTGGAACGGCCGCAGGGCTGGGCCGTGGGCGATCAGGCCGGGCAGACTGCGCTCTACGGTCGCAGGGGGGGCGACGATGGGCAGGGCAGCCTCCGTGCGGCCGGCGAGTTGCGGGGAGACCACGGTGCCGGCCGGCCCGCGCGCTAGCAGGTAGCCTTCGCTGGTCAGCAACTGGTAGGCCAGTTCGACGGTGCCGCGCGCCACGCCCAGGTCGCCGGCCAGCCCTCGTACTGGGGGCACCCGCTCGCCCGGCCGCAGTGCGCCACGGGTGATGGCGTCGCGGATGCGCCCATAGAGCTGCCGATAGATCGGCAGCTCATGGCTGGGGTCCAGCGGCTGGCGGAACGAGTCGGTGGGTGTGCTCATGGCCTGGAAGGTTCGTGGCTAGGTGGGGGAAATGACTATGCCATGACCGGTATCAAGTCGTCCCGGCAGACCCGATGCAGGATCAGCGTCTAGGCTTGCAGGCAGTGTTGAAAAGCGGGCGCGACGCCTCCATCTGGTAGGTCAGAACCTGCTTTTCCCACCTGTTCGCCTCGCAGTGCGCGCAGCGGCTTCGGCTGCCCGCGCGAATCCCCCGTGTCCCAGGCGCCGACAGGTCCAACGCATGTGAGGAGTGACCGCTACCGATGGAATTCAAGGATTACTACGCGGCGCTCGGGGTCGAACCCGACGCCGATGAGAAGGCGATCAAGACCGCCTACCGCAAGCTCGCGCGCAAGTACCATCCGGACGTCAGCAAGGAGCCGGACGCCGAGACGCACTTCAAGGAGGTCTCCGAGGCCTACGAAGTGCTGAAGAGCCCGGAAAAGCGCGCCGAGTACGACGAACTGCGTCGTTACGGTCCGCAGGGGCCGCAGTTCGAGGCGCCCCCTGGCTGGCAACCGCGCGGAGGCTTCGACGGCCCGCCGCCAGGGCACGAGCAGGACTTCAGCGACTTCTTCGAGCAGATTTTCGGCGGCCGCGCAGGTCCCCAAGGCGGCTTCGGTGGCGCTCGCCAACCGCGCCAGCACCGTGGCCAGGACATCGAGATGGAGGTGCCGCTGTTCCTCGAGGAGACCTTGTCCGGCGAGAGCCGGCCGATCAGCTTCAGCCTGCCCAGCTACGACGAGTACGGTCGCAAGCTGCCGCCGCAGAACAAGTCGCTGAACGTGAAGATCCCCGTGGGCACCGCCGACGGCGAACGCATCCGCCTCAAGGGGCAGGGCGCGGCGGGTATCAACGGCGGGCCGGCGGGCGACCTGTACCTGGTGATTCGCCTAGTACCGCACCCGGTGTTCGACGTCGATGGCCGCGACCTCATCGTCACCGTACCGGTGGCGCCCTGGGAAGCGGCGCTCGGTGCCAAGGTGGAAGTGCCCACCCTCGGTGGCCGAATCAACCTCGGCATCCCGGCCAACAGCCAGGCCGGCCAGCGCCTGCGCATCAAGGGCAAGGGCCTGCCGAACAAGGGCGATGCCGCCGCCGGCGATCTCTACGCCGTGCTCAAGGTGGTGATGCCGAAGACGGCGGACGAGGCGACCCGCAAACTCTGGGAAGAACTGGCTGCCAAGGCGGCCTTCGACCCCCGTGCCGAATGGGGTAAACGCGCATGACGACGACAGTGATGGTGGTGGACCTCGACGAGCTCTGCCAGTCGGTGAACCTCCCCCGCGACGTGCTCGTCGAGATCGTCGAGGTGGGCATCGTGGAGCCCCGTGAGCAAGGCGCAGGGCACTGGGTTTTCGATTACCAGGCGGTCAGCGTGGTGCGCCGTGCCGTGCGCCTGCGCCGCGAGTTCGAACTGGACTGGCCGGGCATCGCGCTGGCGCTCCGGCTGCTGGACGAAGTCGACGAACTGCGCGCGGAGAACCGTTATCTGCGCCAGCGCCTGGCGCGCCTGCTGGAAGACTAGGCCGCTACTGCGATGCCGCCGCCGTGGCGGCATCCAGCGGGATGAACTGCACCAGACCGATGATCGGCGCGGCGAGGATACCTTGCACATAGTTGATGCCGCTGCGGCGCAGGCTTTCGTCGCTGGTTTGGGCGAGCAGCTCCAGACGCCCGATCATGCGGCCGAACTCGCGCTCGAAGGACAGGTTGCGCCCGGCGGCACTGATCTCGTTGGAGAGCAGCAAGGGTTGGCCACTGGTATCGGTCCGGCTGGCCAGCAGCCAGGCGGCGACCTCGATGTTCCAGGCCGCGTTGGCGGTCTTCTGCGAATTCAGCCCGCTGAGCAGGTGCTGGGTGGTGGTGCCGCCATAAAGCTCCATCAGCATGCTGCCGATCCCATAGATCAGGGCGCCGGCGCGATCGCCCTGGAACTCCATTTCGAAGGCCACCGGCAGGGCGGCGACGGAACGCTTGTCGCCCAAGCCGATCAGCGGGCGCTGCTCGACGATGGCCTCCATCACGTTCTGGTGCGCCTCTTCGCGCGACCGGGCGCCGGTTTTCCTCCACTCCCTCGGGTTGCGCTTGTAGAGCTTGTCCAGCAGCCGTGAGAGGCTTTCCAGGTTATCGCCCATCGCCAGGTTGGCGGCGCGGTTGGCATCGTTCTGTAGCAGCTGCCCGGCCTTGAAGCTTTCACCATCGATATCCTTCTTCACCGGCGGCGATGTGCAGCCAGCGAGCAGGGCAAGGGCGAGGGTGCAGAACGAGACGTGGCGGGGGAACATGGATGGTCCGGGCGGGAAAGGCGAGCCTGAACCATGGCGCGCGCGAGGCTGTGCAGCCAGTTGGATCAACGGTGAATGGCAATCTGAGCAGAGGCCTGCGACCGGCTGCTCAGATTGGTGAGGCGGGAAGGCGCCGGCGAGTGTCGGTGCCTGCGGTGTTCAACGTGGCTGGTTCTGTTCGATCCAGCCGGCGAAGGCGTCGATGATGCTCTGCAGGAAGGGCTGGGTCTTTTCCGACAGCTTGCCGGCTTCGTCGAAGAAGCCGCCGGCACCGCCCAGGTAGGCCTCGGGTTGCTGCAGCACCGGCATGTTGAGGAATACCAGGGACTGGCGCAGGTGGTGGTTGGCGCCGAAGCCGCCGATGGCGCCTGGCGATGCGCTGACCACGGCGCAGGGCTTGGCGTTCCAGGCGCTCTTGCCGTACGGCCGGGAGCCGACGTCGATGGCGTTCTTCAGCACGCCCGGCACCGAGCGGTTGTACTCGGGCGTGACGAAAAGCACCGCGTCGGCTCGGCCGATGCGCTCGCGAAAGGCAGCGTAGCTGGCGGGCGGGGTGCCTGCGTCGAGCTCTTCGTTGTACAGCGGCAGGTCGCCGATCTCGACGATTTCCAGCTTCAGGTTGGTCGGCGCCAGTGCGGCGAATGCCTTGGCGATCTTGCGATTCAGGGATTCCTTGCGCAGGCTGCCGACGACCACGGCAACATCGAAGACTTGGCTCATGACGACTCCTCGGGAAAGCGGTAGTTGAGTCGTTTGTTATAGACGATGCCGGCGGTCCTGGCCGGACCTGGATCAAGAAGGCCGGTCGCATGTCCCAGTCATTCGGCGCGATCTTGGCTCTGTGGGGTAGGGCATCACGCTCCTAGAGTGAGGCCATGTCCTGAATTGCCCGAGTCGAGGTCCACCATGTGCATGAAAGTGTTTTTCGCCGGCGCCAGCGGTGCCATTGGCCAGCGCCTGCTGCCCTTGTTGCTGGAGCGTGGCTATGAGGTGCTGGCGATGAGCCGCTCGCCCGAGCGCGCCGCTCGCATCGAGGCTGCCGGCGCTCGGGCGCTGGTGCTGGATGTCTTCGATGGCGACGGTCTGCGGGACGCCGTACAGGCGTTCGGACCGCGCTGGGTGATCCATCAGCTGACCGATCTGCCCGCCGGTCTTGATCCGGCGCAGATGCCCGCCGCCCAGCCGCGCAATGCCCGCGTGCGCCGCGAAGGCACTGCCAACCTGGTGGCGGCTGCGCGTGCCGCCGGCGTCGAGCGCATGGTCGCGCAGAGCATCGCCTGGGCCTACCGGGCCGGCGAGCAGCCATTGCACGAGGAGCAACCGCTGGACCTTGGCGCCGAAGGCCCGCGCGCCATCAGTGTCGGCGGCGTAGCAGCGCTGGAAAATGCCGTGCTCGGCGCCCAACCGATGGAAGGCATCGTGCTGCGCTACGGCCGGCTCTATGGTCCCGGAACAGGAGCTGAAACGGCTGATCCGCGGCTATCCGTGCATGTCGATGACGCGGCTCGTGCCGCGCTGCTGGCGCTGGAGTGGGGCGCTCACGGTGTCTACAACATCGCCGAGCAGGACGTCGAGGTCAGCTCTGCCAAGGCCCGCCACCGGCTTGGCTGGCAGCCGGGCTTTCGCCTGGCGGGGACACCGGCATGAATCCGGCCGCGGGCCGCGAGTGGCGCATCGGGCTGGCGCTGGCGGCAGCTGTTGCGGCGGGTGCATTGCTCTGGCATCCCGCATCGCGCCCCGTGATGCTTCTTGCCGAAAGCCATGGCGGGCACTCCGCCGACGTGCGGCCGGCTACGCAGGTGAAGCGCCTTTCCTGCGAGCCGCTGGCGGATATGCCCGGCAAGGTCGTCACCACGTTGCAGGTGGATTTCCCGCCCGGGGGCTTCACGCCCGCTCACCGCCATCCCGGCGCGGTGACTGCCATCGTGCTCAGCGGCCAGGTCCGCTCGCAGATGCAGGGCCTGCCGGCGCAGATTTACGGACCGGGGGAAACCTGGTTCGAGCCCAGCCGCGAGCTGCACCTCTTCGCCGAGAACCCCAGCGCCAGCGAACCCGCGCGGCTGCTGGCGGTGATCGTCAGCGAGGAGAATTGCGGGCCGCTGGTGATTCCCGAACCCACTGCCCGGAGCACGCCTTGATGCTTCGCGAAAGGAGACTCGCATGACCCCGCTCACCCCCTTCGACACCGCCCAGCTCGATGCCACCCTGGCGCGCCTTGGCCTGTCGTCGGAGCGCCCCGCCCCGACCCTGGAGAACCTCGACCGGCTGATCGTTGCGGCATTGCACCGGTTGCCCTTCGAGAACCTCGACGTCCTGCTGGACAAGCCGGTGTTGATCGAGCCGGACGCGGTGTTCGAGAAAGTCGTCGAGCGCCATCGCGGCGGCTACTGCTTCGAGCTCAACAGCCTGTTCGCGCGCCTGCTGAACAGCCTGGATTACCGGGTGACGCTGCTGGTGGCGAGGGTGCGCTGGGGGCTTGCGGCGGATGCGCCGCTGACGCCGCAGACCCACCTGCTGCTGCGGGTCGACCTGGAGGAAGGTGCGCACCTGGTGGATATCGGTTTCGGCGGTCCGGCCTCGCCGCGTGCCCTGCCGTTGCGCGTGGATGTGGAGCTGCCCGGCGGGTGGCGCATCAGCCAGAGGGGAGATGGGGAACTGGCGATGGCGACGCGCTCTGCCTCCGGCTGGCAGACGCTTTACCGCTTCACCCTGGAGGCCCAGCACTGGGCCGATTACACCATGCGCAACTGGTACACCTCGACCTACCCGCAGAGCGTGTTCCGCAATTCCCTGCGCGTGGCGCTGAGCGAAGAGGGCGCACGGTTGTCGCTGCTCAACGGGCAGTTCAGCCGGCGGACGACGGAAGGTGATGTCGAGCAGTCCAACATCGCTGATGTGGATGAACTGCTGGCAGTCCTGCGCCAGCGCTTCCACCTGCAGCCCGTGCCGGCAGAGATCGAGCCCCTGCGCATGCGGCTGGCGCAACTGTTGCCGCCGAACAGCTGAGAGGGGTTATTGACCGGAAGCGGTGACGGTGGCGGGTACGTCGGGTGCCGCACCGATGGCCAGGCGCACGGTCCGGCCCGCCAGGTCACTGCGTCGCAGCGTACCGCCCGGCGTGGCATCGAACCAGCGGCCTTGCAGGTCTGATGCACTGCATTGCAGTCGCCGCTCGATGGTGCTGCCCGCTTCGGCCGGCGGCAACAGCCAGCGGCATTGGCCATCGAAGATGATCGCTCCTTGGCGCGGTGGTTCCCAGGCGGAGGCAGGCAGGTGATCGCGGAATGACAGGATGGCGAAGGCCTGGTCCGGTTGGACCACATCGTTGGGGTGAGAGGCGGACTCACCGTCGAGCTGGATCTGGATGCGGCTGAGCTGGCGCGTGCAGCCGTCAGCGCGAGCGATCAGTGGCACCTGGAAACTGACGCGCTGGGGTCGCGCAGCATGCCCCGGCGTATTGAACAGGTGATGACTGACGCTCTGCTTCGTCGCTCCGGAGCAGGTACCGCCTGGGGACGGAAGATATTGGGCGTCGCCGCGGAGTTGGAAGTCTCCCGGCAGGTCTGCTTCCAGCGTGAATTCATCGCTGGCGCAGCCGCCCAGGACGGCGAAGGCCAGGAGGATACTGAAGCGGAAGGCGAAGTGGGGCATGTATGAAGCCTGCGGCAGTCGTAGCTGCGCAGAAGCATCCACTCCTCGCGGAAGCGCCTGAAGCGGATCAGTCCTTTTCAAATGTAGGAAAGTGGCAAACCGCACGAGTCATGTGACTCGGCTCAACCGATCATCCCGAAACCGCGCGCCATCAGGCTCGCCAGCAGCGGCAGGATCAGCAGCGCGAGCAGTTCGACGCGGATGGTCATGATCACCCGCTTCGCCTGGCGCTCGCTGGGCGCCGGCACGCGCCCGGCCTTGAGCTCGTTGCGCCAGTTGAGGAAGGTCATGGTTGGCAGGATCGACAGCAGCGCCACCAGGACGAACAGGCCGATCTTGGCGTGGAAGATACTGTTGTGCAGGTAATACTCGGTGCCCTTGGCGAACCACACCACGCGTGCCGCGCCGGTCAACAGGACCAGGCCGGCGCAGGCGCCGTAGGCGAGGTCGACGATGACCAGGCTGCGCGCCCGCGACAGGTCCAGGGGCAGGCGGAACAACTGGTGCTCCAGCACCAGCAGGGCGAACAGGATGAAGATCGACAGGTAGTGCAGGTACGCGGCAATGGCTTGGGCCATGGAGGCTTCCTCGGATGGGGCCTTCTTATTGGGGATTCAGGCTTGGGCCGATGACGCGTGGAAAACCACCCGGTTGCGTCCGGCCTGCTTGGCACTGTAAAGCGCGGCGTCGGCGCGTTCCAGTGCCTGGTCCACGGCTTCCTCGCCGACCAGCAGGGTGCAGCCGATGCTCAGGCTCACCGGCAGTGGCCCGCTGGCCAACGGCACCGGCTCGTTGCCGATCAACTGGCGCACGCGTTCGGCGACCCGCTGCAATTCCTCGCCGTCCTTCACCTTGAGCAGCGCGACGAATTCCTCTCCGCCCTGGCGCACCAGCAGGTCGTCGGGGCGTAGCGCGGCGCGCAGGCGTCGGGCACATTCGCACAGCACCTGGTCACCGGCGGCATGGCCATGCTGGTCGTTGATCGACTTGAAGAAGTCGAGGTCGGCATACAGCACGCCCAGCTGCGCATGGCTTTCCCGCGCCATCCGGCATTCGCGCTCCTGGAAGGTCAGCAGGCCGCCCCGGTTCCACAGCTGGGTCAGCGGGTCGAGCAGGGCCTTGCGCTGTTCGCGGTCCATCTCCACGCGCAGGTCGCGGTTGTTCTGGATCAGTGTGCGCAGTTGCAGGTAGCCCTCGGCTAGGGTGGCGAGGTCGCGGAAATTTGCCTGTTGCGCCTGGGTCATGCTGCGCGGGCGCGGGTCGACCATGCACAGGGTGCCGATGGCCTGCCCATTGCCGGCGCGCAGCGGGCGCCCGGCGTAGAAGCGGATGTAGGGCGGGCCGAGCACCAGCGGGTTGTCGGCGAAACGTGCGTCGAGGGTGGCGTCGGGTACCAGCAGGGTGTCCTCGCCAAGAATCGCGTAGCCGCAGAAGGACACGTCGCGCGTCGTCTCGTTGGCGTCGAGGCCGACGCGGGCCTTGAACCACTGGCGGTCCTGGTCGATCAGGCTGATCAGAACCGTGTCGACCTTCACCAGGTCCTGGGTCAGCTGGACCAGCGTGTCCAGGTAGTGCTCGGCCGGGGTGTCGAGCAGGTTCATCTCATCCAGGGTCTGCTGACGCAGGGTTTCGTCAACGGGAATGGGACAAGCCGGCATGGCGTCTCCTCAACTGGTCAGGGGCTGGCAGGCACCTGCCAGGCATCTTGGCGCGTGAGCCTCCAGGCGTAGAGGGCGAGGATCACGCCGCGCAGCAACATGAAGCATAGGAAGGTTAGCCATAAACCGTGATTTCCCCAGCCCTGCAGCGCGATGCCCAGCGGCAGGCTGGCGGCACAGGCGAGCAGCATGGCGTTGCGCATCTCGCGGGCGCGGGTGGCGCCGATGAACAGGCCGTCGAGCAGATAGCTCCACATGCCGATCAGCGGCAGGCAGGCGAGGTAGGGCAGGTACTGGTCGGCGGTGGCGCGTACTTCGGGGATGTCGCTCTGCAGGGCGATGAACAGGTGCCCGGCGAAGGTGAAAAGGGCAACGAACAGCAGGCTGGCGATCAGTGACCAGCCGCAGGCGACCACCAGCGAACGACGCAGCGCGGTGCGGTCGCGGCTGCCGATGGCATGCCCGCACAGGGCCTCCACCGCATGGGCGAGTCCGTCGAGGGCGTAGGAGGTGACCATCAGCCCGTTCAGCAGCAAGGCATTGGCGGCCACCGTGGCGTCGCCCAGGCGGGTGCCCTGCACCGTCAGCAGGAAGAACACGCCCTGCAGCGCCAGGCTGCGGATGAATATATCGCGGTTGACCATCAGCAGTGGGCGCCAACTGGCCCAGGCGCGCAGGCGAGTCCAGTCCGGCTGGCCGGAGTAGCGCGCCAGGGTCCCGCGGGTCAGCGCCAGGCCGAGCAGGGCGCCACTCCATTCGGCGAGCACGGAGGCCTTCGCCGCACCGGCGACGCCCCAGCCCAGGCCGATCACGAACCAGAGGCTGAGAACGATGTTGATGACGTTGGTGGTCAGCAGGATCGCCAGTGGCGCGCGGGCGTTCTGCGTCCCGAGGAACCAGCCGACCAGCGCGTAGGTGGCCAGCGCTGCCGGCAGGCCGAACAGGCGGATGTGGAAGAACTCGCGAGCCAGGGAGTCCAGCTCTGCGGAGGGGCGCATCAGCGCGAGCACGGGGCCGGTCAGCGGGATCGCCAGCAAGCCGAGCAGCAGCGCCAGACCCAGGGCCAGCAGGAGACTCTGGCCGAGTATCCGCCGCAGCGCGCCGCCATCGTCACGCCCGGTCGCCTGCGCGGCAAAACCGGTGGTGCCCATGCGCAGGAAGCCCAGTACGCCCACCAGCAGGGTATAGAGCCCGCCGCCGACGGCCACCGCGCCGAGTTGGTGCGCGTGCGGCAGGTGACCGATCACCGCGCTGTCGACCAGGGTAACCAGCGGCACGGAGACGTTGGAAAGGATCATCGGCGCGGCGAGCGCCCAGACACGGTGGTGGGTTGGCGAATGCCGCCAGGCTTCGAGCAGGGAATTCATTCGGGGCTCCTGAGCAGGCCCGCAGTATAGCGAGCCGGGAGCCACCGATTTCAGCGGACGAAGGTCAGCCGGTTCTCTTGCGATAGGCGCAGTAGCCAGGGCGCGGGCCGACCTGCGGGTGGTTGCGACAGGTGTCCGGGCGCTTGGCGTAGACACTGCAGAGGCGGGTCTTGCGGTCGAGGAAGTAGCAGTCGCCGTTGCTGGTGCGGGTCAGGGTGAAGATGCCGCTCTTCTGGTTGAAGCGCTCGACGATGCCTTCCTTCAGCAAGCGTTTGGCGATGTTCTTTGCCGGCTCGTCGCGCTCGAATTCGTCGACGACGCCGATCCGGATCAGGTCGTTGACGTTGACTTCCGCCGGCATAGTGCAGCAGGTGGCGTTGCAGTCCTTGCACAGGCCCGAGGTGTACTTGGCCCAGGTTTCCAGGCGGTCCAGTTCAGCGTTGGCGATCAGCGGTGGTTTTCTCATGGGGGCATTCGGCGGGGCGTTGCAAAGGTGCGCATCATAGTGGTGAGGCAGGGCAATTGCGCGCTCTTTCGACGAAGGGCCTCAGAGTGCCGTCAGCCCGCCGTGCTCCCGAAGGTGGGCGTTGAGCGCTGGATAGCAGAGGCGGAACCAGGGGGTGAAGCGGTCCGGGGCGGCGGCCATTTCCATTTCCAGGTCGGCCAGGGTGATGTAACGAAAATCGTCGGCCTCCTCCGGATCGGGGTGGGGTGGCTGATCGTCCACGGCGGCGAAGATATGCCCGTACTCGTTCTCGATGAGGCCGCCGGGCAGCTCGAGGCAGTAGCTGAACTCGAACAACTTGTGCAGGTGTACATGGAC
Source organism: Pseudomonas sp. AU12215 (assembly GCF_001675465.2). Taxonomy (NCBI): domain Bacteria; kingdom Pseudomonadati; phylum Pseudomonadota; class Gammaproteobacteria; order Pseudomonadales; family Pseudomonadaceae; genus Pseudomonas; species Pseudomonas sp. AU12215. The sequence continues at coordinate 240,453 of NZ_MACM02000141.1, read as the reverse complement.
ACCCATCTCCTCGCCCAGCCGGCGTTCGGCGGCGTCGAGGGCGGTTTCGTCGGGGTAGGGGTGACCGCAGCAACTGTTGCTCCACAGTCCGCCGCAGTGGTATTTGGCTTGCGCGCGGCGTTGCAGCAGCAGTTCCCCTGCCGGATTGAACAGATAGACCGAGATTGCCCGATGCCGCAGGCCCTGTCGGTGCGCCTCGAGTTTTTCCAGTGTGCCGACGGGGTTGTCGTGCTCGTCGACCAGAATCACCTGGATATCCGTCATGCAAGATCTCCCTCGGGGAATCCGAAACGCAGCCGGCCCAGACGCATCAGACCCAGTAGCAGGCAACTGAGGTGGCCGTTGTCGAGCAGCGAGCCGTCCAGCAAGCGCGTCTGCACCTCCGCCAGCGGCAGCGTCAGCACGACGATGTGCTCGTCGTCGTCCGGCTGCGGTTCGCGTACGCGTTGCCCGCTTGTGGCGAGGAAGGCATGCAGCAGGTTGTCATGGGTGCCGGGGTTGGGTGAGAGCGACAGCAACGGCTCGACCTGGTCGAACACATAGCCGGTCTCTTCCAGCAGCTCGCGCCGAATGGCTTGCTCGCGGTCGGCGTCGTCCGGCTTGACCCAGCCGCCGGGCAGCTCCACTACCCAGCCTCGAACGCCATGGCGGTACTGGCGCACGAGGAGCAGCTCGCCATCGCGGGTCAGCGCCGTGGCATTGACCCAGTCCGGGTACTCGAGAACGTAGGCGGTTTCCGGCTCGTCACGGCCGGGCCAGCGCAGGCGGTCGCGACGCAGGTTGAAGGTGCGGGAGCCGAATAGCCATTCCGACGGCTCGTCGCTGTGCGGGAGTGTATCCATGACGTGACTCGGCACGGTCCGGGTCCCAGCAGCATAGCCAGTGTGGCTTGGTTGTCGGGCCCGCCCGTCGGTCCGCTCAGCCCCTGCGGATCATCCAGATACCGATGGCGATGGCGACCATGCCGGCGACCTTCATAGCGCTGACCGGCGCTTCCTTGAAGCCGGCCCAGCCGAAGTGGTCCAGGGCCAGCGCCATGCCCAGTTGCCCGGCGAGCACCAGCACCATGAACATCAGCGCACCGACGCGCGGCGCGGCGAAGGCGGCGATGAAGATGAAGAACATCCCCAGGAAACCGCCGCACCACTGCCACCAGGGCATCCCGCGCATCGCTGCGAGGCTGGGGAATTCACGGTTGGCCAGGGTCAGCGCGAGCAGGCCGAGCATGCCGACAAAGAAGGAAATCAGCGCGGCGGCCAGTACGCTGGACACTTGCTTGGCCAGTTGACCGTTGATGCCCGCCTGCAACGGCAGGCAGGCGCCGGCGATCAGCGGCAGGACGAACATCCACCAGGGCGGCGTAGGCATGGGAAACTCCGGAAACGGCTCGCGGGCAGGGCGGCGAAGGGCCGTCCTGCGATCGAACGATGAAATGTAGCCGCGTAGTATGCACCAGACCGGAGCATTGCTCCCGTCCCGATGGAGGTGCCGATCATGGCCACCCGCGCTTCCCGCGTCCTCAGCGTCCGCATCGAGCGGACTCGCGATGCGGCCTACGACTTCCTCGCCGACCCGAATAACTTCCCTTACTGGGCTTCCGGGCTGTGCAGCGCCATCGCGCCGCTTGAAGGCGACCTGTGGCTGGCGCAGACACCCCAGGGGCCCCTGCGCGTGCGTTTTTCGCCGCGCAACGGGTTCGGCGTGCTGGACCACGACGTGCTACCCGAGCAGGCTCCGGCCATTCATATCCCGCTGCGGCTGATCCCCAATGGCGATGGCTGCGAGTTGCAGTTGACCCTGCTGCGTCAGCCGCAGATGGACGACGCCACCTTCGAGCGCGATGCGCAGTGGGTGGAGCGCGACCTGCAGGCGATCAAGGTATTGCTTGAGTCGGCGTGAATCAGCGGGATCAGGCGACGGCTTTCAGCCGAGCGATGGGCGGGTGAGCTTGCTGGCTGACCTGCCAGAGGTCGTATGCGGCCTGCATGGCCAGCCAATGGCGGGCAGTCCCCAGGCCCGCCTGCTCCAGGCGCCAGGCCAGGTCGGCGCTGATCGGCGCGCGGCCATGGAGAACCTTGGACAGGTGCGGGCGGCTTATGCCGAGGTGGGTTGCCAGTGCCGTCACGGACAGGCATAGCTCCGGCAAGACATCCTCGAGCAGGACTTCTCCGGGATGAGGCGGATTATGCATCGCCATGCTCTGCTCCTTCGGTCAGTGATAGTCGAGATAGTCCAGCAACTCTGCGTCGCTGTCGATGAAGCGGAAAATCACCCGCCAATTGTCCGAGACATTGACGGCCCAGTAACCGGCCAACGAGCCTTTGAGTCCATGCAGGCGGTAACCGGGCAGGTCCATATCTCTGGGGCCATTGGCTGTATCCAGAGCGGCGAGGATGCGTTGCGCCCGCACGCCGCGAGGATCACCGTACTGATAAAGGGCGCGCAGCCCTTTGTGGCGGGAGCTCCTGAACATCGCTGGACTGTAATCTAACAGATTACAGTCTCCCTGGCTGAGATACTTGTGGGAAGTCTTCACTGGCCGGGCGCATGTCCTACAACCGCGCGGCCAGTTCGGCGCCCTCGCGGATGGCCCGTTTGGCATCCAGCTCCCGCGCCACGCTGGCGCCGCCGATGACGTGGTAGCGCAGGTTCTCCGCCGCCAGTGTCGGTTGCAGTTCCAGCAGGGGTTCCTGGCCGGCGCAGATCACCACATTGTCCGCGGCCAGGCATTGCTCTTCGCCATCGATGCGGATGTGCAGGCCGTCATCGTCGATGCGCAGGTACTCGACGCCGCCAAGCATTCGTACACCGTGATGCCTGAGGTGCGCGCGGTGCACCCAGCCGCTGGTCTTGCCCAGCCCGGCCCCCGGTTGCCCGGCCTTGCGCTGCAGCAGCCAGAGCTGCCGGCGGGGAGCGGCGGCGACCGGCGGGATCAGCCCGCCACCCGTGGCATTGTCCAGATCGATGCCCCACTGGCCGAGCCATTCGCCCAGCGGTTGCGGCCCATCGCGGTCGGTCAGCAGGAAGCTGGCGACGTCGAAGCCGATGCCGCCGGCGCCGATCAGTGCGACCTTCGCGCCCACCGGTGCGCCGCGCAGCACGTCGAGGTAGCTCAGCACCTTGGCGTGGGCGATGCCCGGGATCGACGGCGTGCGCGGCTGGATGCCGGTGGCGACTATCACCTCGTCGTACTCGCCGCTCAGTTCGCCGCGCTGGATACGCCGGCCCAGTTGCACCTGGACGCCCAGCTCGCCCAGTCGCACGGCGAAGTAGCGCAATGTCTCGTGGAATTCCTCCTTGCCCGGCACGCGCTTGGCAAGGTTGAACTGCCCGCCGATCTCCCCGGCAGCCTCGAACAGCGTCACGCGATGGCCGCGCTCGGCGGCGACGCAGGCGGCGGACAACCCGGCCGGTCCCGCGCCGATCACCGCGATGCGTTTGTGGACGCGCGCCTTGCGGTAACGCAGTTCGGTCTCGAAGGCTGCACGCGGGTTGACCAGGCAACTGGCGCGGCGATTGGCAAAGGCGTGGTCCAGGCAGGCCTGGTTGCAGGCGATGCAGGTATTGATCGATTCCGCGCGGCCGGCGGCAGCTTTTTCCACGAACTGCGGATCGGCCAGCAGCGGACGGGCCATTGAGACCAGATCGGCGTGGCCCTCCGCGAGCAGGCGTTCGGCGACTTCCGGCGTGTTGATGCGGTTGCTGGCGATCACCGGCACACGCAACTCCCGGCGCAGGCGTGCGGTGACGTCGGCGAAGGCGGCGCGCGGCACCGAGGTGACGATGGTCGGCACCCGCGACTCGTGCCAGCCGACGCCGGTGTTGAGCAGGTCGATCCCCGCGCCTTCGAGGGCTCGTGCAACGGTGCGGACTTCGTCCCAGTTGTTGCCGCCTTCCACCAGGTCGAGCAGCGACAGGCGGTAGCTGATGACGAAGCGTTCGCCCAGCGCGCGACGCGTGCGGCGCACGATCTCCAGCGGCAGGCGCATGCGGTTGCCCAGGTCGCCACCCCAGCGGTCGTGGCGCTGGTTGGTGCGTGGGCAGAGAAACTGGTTCAGCAGGTAGCCCTCGCTGCCCATGATCTCCACGCCGTCGTAGCCGGCGGCGTGGGCGAGCTTCGCGCAGCGCACGAAGGCGGCGATGGTCCGCAGGATGCCGCGCTCGGAGAGCTCGCGCGGGGCGAACCAGCTGATCGGCGATTTCAGCGGCGAGGCCGAGACCACCAGCGGGTGATAACCGTAGCGCCCGGCATGGAGGATCTGCAGGAGGATGCGCCCGCCCTCGCGGTGCACCGCCTGAGTCAGGCGGCGGTGCGCCGGCACCTGCAGGCCGCTGGTCAGGCTGCTGCCCAGCGGCAGCAGCCAGCCTTCGCGGTTGGGGGCGAAGCCGCCAGTGATGATCAGACCGACGCCGCCGCGCGCGCGCTCTCGATAGTAGGCGGCGAGCTTGCCGAAGTCCCAGAGGCGATCTTCCAGCCCGGTATGCATCGAGCCCATCACCACGCGGTTGCGTAGCTGGAGGGCGCCCAGGTCGAGCGGGGCGAGCAGGTGAGGAAAAGGCGAGGCGGCGGACGGCATGGAAGCACTCATGGGCAATCAGGTCCTGCCACCCTAATGGGCCGGCGGTGGGTCGGTTAACGGCCCGGCTGCCGTTCCGTTCGGGCATTTCGGTCAAGCGTTTCGATTTGACAGACTGGCCACAGGTTCCAGACTTGTCCCATGGCAGGGCTTCGTGCCCCGAACGCTGGCTGAAGTGACGGAGGTCGTCATGAAAGCGATAAGAACAAGACATGCGCGCCATTACCTGCTCGCTGCCCTCATCGGTGTGGCACTGCTCGGACTGCACGAAACCCTCCAGCCGGATCGCGCGCAGTCCGCCTGTCGTTTCGATGGGGCCTCTATCTCCTGCGCCTACCCGCCCGTTGCCCATTTAGGGGTACTCGCCAGTCCGTTCTGAGTGACGCACTGACGCGCGTCAATGCGCCGCAAAGTCTCCGCGTGCATGGTCTGCCCCGCTCAAAGCTGGCGCATTGCGTCCGCTTGGCTATCTTTTAAGCAGCAAGGGTCCGGCTATGCACCGGACGTACGCTGCCTGATCAGGAGACGCACGATGGATATGAACCGTCGGCAATTTTTCAAGGTCTGCGCCGTGGGCCTTGGAGGATCGAGCCTGGCGGCACTCGGGATGGCACCCCCGGATGCATTCGCCGACCAGATCCGCCATTTCAAGCTTGCGCGCACCGTCGAGACCCGCAACACCTGCCCGTACTGCTCGGTAGGCTGCGGCATCCTCATGTACAGCCAGGGTGATGCGGCGAAGAACGTCTCGCAGAACATCATCCACATCGAGGGTGATTCCGATCACCCGGTCAACCGCGGCACGCTTTGCCCAAAGGGCGCCGGCCTGCTCGATTTCGTCCACAGCCCCAATCGCCTGAAGTACCCGCAGATTCGCGAAGCGGGTTCGAGCGAGTGGAAGCGCATCGGCTGGGACGAAGCGCTGGACCGCATCGCCAAACTGGTGAAGGAAGATCGTGACGCCAACTTCATCGAGAAGAACGCCCAGGGCCAGACGGTGAACCGCTGGCTGACCACCGGCTTCCTGGCCGCGTCGGCGTCTTCCAACGAAGCGGGCTACATCACCCACAAGGTGATGCGTTCCCTGGGACTGCTGGCATTCGACAACCAAGCGCGTGTCTGACACGGCCCGACGGTGGCAAGTCTTGCCCCGACGTTTGGCCGTGGCGCCATGACCAACCATTGGACCGACATCAAGAATGCCGATCTGATTCTGATCATGGGCGGAAACGCCGCTGAAGCGCATCCGTGCGGCTTCAAGTGGGTGACCGAAGCCAAGGCGCACAACAAGGCGCGCCTGCTGGTGGTCGACCCAAGATTCACCCGTTCCGCTTCGGTGGCCGACTACTACGCGCCGATCCGTACCGGCACGGACATCGCCTTCCTCGGTGGCCTGATCAATTTCCTGCTGGAAAACGACAGGTACCAGAAGGAGTACGTGCACAACTACACCGACGTCTCCTTCATCGTGAAGGAAGGCTTCGGCTTCGACGACGGTCTGTTCAACGGCTATGACGCCGAGAAGCGCACCTACCCGGACAAGTCCTCCTGGCAGTACGAGCTGGGTGAGGACGGCTTCGCCAAGGTCGACCCGACCCTGACGCATCCGCGCTGCGTGTTCAACCTGATGAAGCAGCACTACAGCCGCTATACGCCGGATGTGGTGAGCAACATCTGTGGCACGCCCAAGGACATGATGCTCAAGGTGTGGGAGGAGATTTCCACCACCGCCGCACCGGGCAAGGTGATGACCATCATGTACGCCCTGGGCTGGACCCAGCACTCGGTGGGCGCGCAGATGATCCGTACCGGCGCGATGGTCCAACTGCTGCTGGGCAACATCGGCATGCCCGGCGGCGGCATGAACGCCCTGCGCGGTCACTCCAACATCCAGGGCCTGACCGACCTCGGGCTGCTGTCCAACTCGCTGCCCGGCTACCTGACCCTGGCCGGCGATGCCGAGCAGGACTTCACCGCATACCTCGCCAAGCGTACGTCCAAGCCGCTGCGTCCGGGGCAGTTGTCCTATTGGCAGAACTATCCCAAGTTCCACGTCAGCCTGATGAAATCCTGGTTCGGCAAATCCGCGACCAAGGAAAACAACTGGTGCTACGACTGGCTGCCCAAGCTGGACATGCCCGGCGCCGGCTACGACGTGCTGCGCTACTTCGACATGATGTACCAGGGCAAGGTCAACGGTTACTTCTGCCAGGGCTTCAATCCCATCGCCTCGTTCCCCAACAAGGCCAAGGTCAGCGCTGCGCTGGCCAAGCTGAAGTGGATGGTGGTGATGGACCCGCTGGCCACCGAAACCTCCGAGTTCTGGCGCAATGCCGGCGAGCACAACGACGTCGACACCCAGGCCATCCAGACCACGGTGTTCCGCCTGCCCACCAGTTGTTTCGCCGAGGAGGACGGCTCCATCGTCAACTCCGGCCGCTGGCTGCAATGGCACTGGAAGGGCGCCGAGCCGCCGGGTGAAGCGCGCACCGACATCGCCATCATGAGCGGCCTGCTGCATCGCCTGCGCGAAGCCTATCGCAAGGACGGCGGCAAGTTCCCAGACCCGATCCTGGGCCTGGACTGGCCGTACCTGACGCCCGACGAACCGACTCCGGAGGAGATCGCCAAGGAGTACAACGGCAAGGCACTGGCCGACCTCGTCGACCCCGCCAATGGCATGGTACTGGCGAAGGCGGGCGAGCAGTTGCCCGGCTTTGCGCTGCTGCGTGACGACGGCAGTACTGCCAGTGGCTGCTGGATCTTCGCCGGCTCCTGGACGCAGCAGGGCAACCAGATGGGCCGCCGCGACAACAGCGATCCCTACGCCATGGGCCAGACCCTGGGCTGGGCCTGGGCGTGGCCGGCCAACCGGCGCATCCTCTACAACCGCGCCTCGGCCGACGTCAGCGGCAAGCCGTGGGACCCGCTGAAGAAGCGCCTGGTGTGGTGGAACGGCAAGGCCTGGGGCGGCACCGACATCCCGGACTTCAAGCCCGACTCGGCGCCGGAAGCGGGGATGAACCCGTTCATCATGAACCCCGAAGGCGTGGCGCGCTTCTTCGCCGTCGACAAGATGGCCGAGGGCCCGTTCCCCGAGCACTACGAGCCGTTCGAGACGCCGATCGGCGTCAACCCGCTGCACAAGAACCCGCAGGCGATCAGCAGCCCGGCGGCGCGGGTGTTCAAGAACGACATGGAGCTGTTCGGCACGGCGAAGGAATTTCCGTACGCCGCGACCACCTACCGGCTCACCGAGCACTTCCACTTCTGGACCAAGCATTGCCGCCTGAATGCCATCGTCCAGCCGGAGCAGTTCGTCGAGATCGGCGAGGCGTTGGCCAAGGAAATCGGCATCAAGGCCGGCGACCGCGTGAAGGTGTCCTCCAACCGCGGCTTCATCAAGGCGGTGGCGGTGGTGACCAAGCGCATTCGTCCGCTGCAGGTCAACGGCCAGACCGTGCACCACGTGGGCATTCCCCTGCACTGGGGCTTCTCCGGCGTGGCGCGCAACGGCTATCTGACCAACACCCTGACCCCCTTCGTGGGTGACGGGAACACGCAGACGCCGGAGTTCAAGTCCTTCCTCGTCAACGTGGAAAAGGCGTGAGGTGACCCATGAGTAGCCAAGACATCTACGCCCGCTCCGCCACCACCTTGCCGTCACCCTCGGTGCGTCACGAGGAGGAAGTGGCCAAGCTGATCGACGTGTCCAAGTGCATCGGTTGCAAGGCCTGCCAGGTCGCCTGCTCGGAATGGAACGAGCTGCGCGACGAGGTGGGCCACAACCATGGCACCTACGACAACCCCATCGACCTGACGGACCAGTCGTGGACGGTGATGCGCTTCACCGAGTACGAAGCGCCAGCCGGCAACCTGGAATGGCTGATCCGCAAGGACGGCTGCATGCATTGCGCCGAGCCCGGCTGCCTGAAGGCCTGCCCGAGCCCCGGGGCGATCGTGAAGTACGCCAACGGCATCGTCGACTTCAACCAGGACCACTGCATCGGCTGCGGCTACTGCATCACCGGCTGCCCGTTCAACATCCCGCGGATCTCGCAGAAGGACCACAAGGCGTACAAGTGCACCCTGTGTTCCGACCGCGTGGCCGTGGGCATGGAGCCGGCCTGCGTGAAGACCTGCCCGACCGGCGCCATCGTCTTCGGTACCAAGGAGGACATGAAGGAACACGCTGCCGAGCGCATCGTCGACCTGAAGTCCCGTGGCTTCGAGCACGCCGGCCTGTATGACCCGGAAGGCGTCGGCGGTACGCACGTGATGTACGTGCTGCACCATGCCGACCAGCCGTCGCTGTATGCCGGGTTGCCCGACAAACCGGCGATCAGCCCGCTGGTCAGCCTGTGGAAAGGCCTGACCAAGCCGCTGGGCCTGCTGGCCATGGCCGGCGTGGTGCTGGCCGGGTTCTTCCACTACACCCGCATCGGCCCCAACCGGGTCGAGGAGGACGAGGAAGACGGCCCCGACCCGCAGGCGCCGGTGCACAAGGTCGACCCATCGGTGCATGACTATGATCCGCGCGATCCCCGCTGACTGACGTCCGCCCTCCTCGCGGGGGGGCGGAAAAGGGCAGCAAGGAGCCCGACGACATGAAAAAAGATATCCAGCGTTACAACGCCAACGAACGGAGCAACCACTGGATGGTGGCCATTCTGTTCTTCCTCGCCGGCCTCTCGGGGCTGGCGCTGTTCCATCCGGCCATGTTCTGGCTGACCAACCTGTTCGGCGGCGGGCCGTGGACGCGCATTCTCCATCCCTTCCTCGGGGTGGCGATGTTCCTGTTCTTCCTCGGCCTGGTGATCCGCTTTGCCCACCACAACCTGGTGGAAAAGCGCGATGTGCAGTGGCTGAAACAATGGCGCGACGTGGTGACCAACCGCGAGGAGAACCTCCCCGAGGTCGGGCGCTACAACGCCGGGCAGAAGCTGCTGTTCTGGACCCTGCTGCTGTGCATGCTGGTGCTGCTGGTGACCGGCTTCGTGATGTGGCGGGCGTACTTCAGCCACTTCTTCGGCATCGACATCATCCGCATCGCCTCGCTGCTGCATGCCTTCGCCGCCTTCGTACTCATCTGCAGCATCCTGGTGCACATCTACGCCGGCCTCTGGGTGAAGGGTTCGATGGGCGCCATGCTCTACGGCTGGGTCAGCCGCGGCTGGGCGCGCAAGCACCACGCTGCCTGGCTCAAGGACGTGGACAAGGGCAAGGGCCACTGACCCTCGACGTAATCGCCGGCTGAGGCCAGTGCACTCGCCGGCACGAACCATACCCTCTCTCTTCCGGGAGAGGGCTAGGGAGAGGGGCTATTCAGGCCCCGCTCCGAACCCAACAAGGAGTCCTGCGTGTCAGGCCGAATTCTTGAACCCGGGCAGATCGAAGCTGCCGCAAACATCCCGCCGCTGTTCAATCTACCTCTCCAAGACCTGTTCTCCCGCCGCGCCGCACGCCTGCGCGAACTGGCACCGGATAATCCGCTGCAGGGCTACCTGGAGCTGATTGCCGGGGTCTGCGACGCTCAGCAGGTGCTGCTGGACCGCAAGCTGTTCCTGCCCACGCCGGATGCCGCCGCGCTGGCCCGCAGCCAGGAACACCGCATGCCGCCGCTGGCCTACGAAGTCCTGGTGCGCGAAGGTGCGTGGCTGCCGCTGCTGGATGCTTTCCTCGATGCCTATGAGCTCACCGCCAACCCGGCCGTGGTCGAGGCGCTGAAGACACTGCGCAACGCCGACTCCGGCCAGCGCAAGGCCTGGGCACTGGGCCTGCTCAACGGCCAGTTCGACCTGCTGCCGCCAGCCCTGGTGCCCTTCCTCGGCGCCGTACTGCAGGTCGCCTTCAGCCAGTGGCTGCTGCAACTGCCGGAAGACACCCTGGTGGAAACCGACAGCCAGGCCCTCTGCCCGGCCTGCGGCGCGCCGCCGGTGGCCGGGATGATCCGCCACCAGGGCAAGCACGCCGGGCTGCGTTATCTGGCCTGCTCGCTGTGCTCCTGCGAATGGCACTACGTGCGCGTGAAGTGCAGCCACTGCGCCGAGAGCAAGGGGCTGGCCTACTACTCATTGCAGCGCGAAGGCGTGGCCAGCGACCAGGCGCCGCTCAAGGCCGAAACCTGCCCTGGCTGCCAGTCCTACCTCAAGCAGTTCTACCTGCAGCACGACAAGCACGCGGAACCCCAGGCGGACGACCTGGCCAGCCTCGCCCTGGACATTCGCCTCGCCGAAGACGGCTATCTGCGCACCGCACCGAATCTGCTGCTCGCACCGGGTGGCTCTTCGTAGGATGCGGTGAAGCGAAGCGATACCCATCAAGCACAGCATGGGTATCGCAGGCTCCACCCATCCTATGAACGCCGAGCGACAACGGCGGATAACGCGTTCCGCGTTATGCGCCCTACACTGACTCCAGCCATCGACTCCGCATTAAGGTTCGTCCATGACCTCGGTACGTTTGCCCTCCATCGACCGCCTGCTGCGCAGCCCGGCCTGCCAGCCTTTGCAGCAACGCTATGGCCGTGAGGCCCTGCTCAAGACCCTGCGCGACCTGCTAGACGAGCTGCGTGACCCCGCGCGCCATGGCCAACTGGCAGCAGTCGAGTTGGAAGAGTCCGTGCTCGCCGGCCGTGCCGGCGAACGCCTCGCCGCGCACCACGCCAGCCGCGTGCGGCGGGTGTTCAACCTCACCGGTACCGTGCTGCACACCAACCTCGGCCGCGCGCTGTTGCCGGAGGAGGCCATCGAAGCCATCACGATGGCGGCGCGCTACCCGCTCAACCTCGAATTCGACCTCGCCACCGGCAAGCGTGGCGACCGCGACGACCTCATCACCGGGCTGATCCGCGAGCTCACCGGCGCCGAGGCCGTCACCGTGGTCAACAACAACGCCGCCGCCGTGCTGCTGGCGCTCAACAGCCTGGGCGCGCGCAAGGAAGGGGTCATTTCCCGTGGCGAGCTGATCGAGATCGGCGGCGCCTTTCGCATCCCCGATATCATGTCCCGCGCCGGGGTGAAGCTGGTCGAGGTCGGCACCACCAACCGCACCCACGCCAAGGACTACGAAGCCGTCATCGGCCCGCGCTCCGGCCTGCTGATGCGCGTGCACACCAGCAACTACAGTGTGCAGGGCTTCACTGCCAGCGTGTCGACGCCGCAACTGGCACAGATCGCCCACGCCCATGGTTTGCCGCTGCTGGAGGATCTGGGCAGCGGCACCCTGGTCGATCTCACCCGCTGGGGCCTGCCCAAGGAGCCGACCGTGCAGGAGGCTCTGCGCGACGGTGCCGACATCGTCACCTTCAGCGGCGACAAGTTGCTTGGCGGCCCGCAAGCCGGGCTGATCCTGGGCAGCAGGGAGCTGATCGGTCGGATCAAGAAGAACCCGCTCAAGCGCGCCCTGCGCGTGGACAAGCTGACCCTTGCCGCGCTGGAGGCCGTGCTCAATCTCTACCGCGACCCCGACCGCCTCGCCGAGCGCCTTACCAGCCTGCGCTTGCTCAGCCGGCCGCAGGCCGATATCCGCACCCAGGCGCAACGACTTGCGCCGGCCTTCGCTGCGCTGCTTGGCGATCGCTGGAGCGTCAGAGCCGTGGATGCCCTGGGCATGATCGGCAGCGGCGCACAGCCGGTTGCGCGGCTGCCCAGCGCTGCATTGTGCCTGCGACCGAACCAGCCCAAGCGCCAGCGTGGCCGCGCATTGCTGGACCTTGAAGAGCGCCTGCGCTGCCTGCCGATCCCGGTGCTCGGCCGCATTGACGACGACGCGCTGTGGCTCGACCTGCGCCAGCTCGACGACGAGCCCGGCTTCGTCGGGCAACTGCCTCTGCTGGCCGAGGGCGAGGCGTGATCGTCGGCACCGCCGGGCACATCGACCACGGCAAGACGTCCCTGCTGCGCGCCCTCACCGGCGTCGAAGGCGACCGCCGCCCGGCCGAACGCGAGCGCGGTATCACCATCGACCTGGGCTATGTCTACGCAGAGCTCGGCGACGGTGCGTTGACAGGTTTTATCGACGTGCCGGGGCACGAGCGCTTCGTCCACAACATGCTCGCCGGCGCCAGCGGCATCGACCTGGTGTTGCTGGTGGTCGCCGCCGACGACGGCGTGATGCCGCAGACCCGCGAACACCTGGCTATTGTCGAACTGCTCGGGATACGCCGCGCCATCGTTGCGCTGACCAAGGCCGACCGCGTGCTGTCCGAGCGGGTGGAGCAGGTTACGGACGATCTGCACGAACTGCTGGCGGCCGGGCCCTTTGCCGGTGCACCGGTCATTGCGGTTTCCAGCGTCAATGGCGAGGGCATCGACATCCTGCGCGACGCTCTTCGCGAGGCGGCCCGCGAGACTCGCGAGCTGGCGGCGAACGGTGGATTCCGCCTGGCGGTGGATCGCGCGTTCAGCGTCAGCGGAGCGGGCATCGTCGTGACCGGAACGGCTTTTGCCGGCCACGTCCAGGTCGGCGATGAGCTGTTGCTGGGCACTGCCGGCCGCCGCGTTCGCGTGCGTGGCCTGCATGCACAGAACCGCGAAGCGCAGCAGGCCCACGCCGGCCAGCGGGTGGCGGTGAATATCGCCGGCGAGCGGCTGAGCCTCGAGAAGATTCACCGCGGCGACTGGCTGATCGCCCCGGAGCTTTACGCACCCACCACGCGCATCGATATCGACCTGCAGTTGCTGCCCGGCGAAAGCCGTGCCTTTGCACACTGGACGCCGGTGCATGTCCACCTTGGCGCGCAGGACGTCACCGGCCGCGTCGCACTACTGGAAGGCGAGCGACTGCAGCCTGGCGAACGTGCCTTCGCGCAGCTGGTGCTGAATGCACCCAGCCATGCCGTACACGGCGACCACCTGGTGCTGCGTGACCAGTCCGCGCAACGCACCCTTGGCGGCGGCCGTGTGCTCGACCCGTTCGCCCCGGCGCGCAATCGGCGCAGCCCGGAGCGCCTGGAGCAGTTGCGCGCACTGCAGGGCGACAGCCTTGAAGGTGCCTTGCCAACACTGCTGGCGCACGCCGGCAATGGCCTCGATCCGGCGCTCTTGGCGCGCCAGTTCAATCGCCCGCGCGAGGGCTGGCAACTGCCCGGCGAACTGGTTGAGATCCATACACGGCTCGGAGCACGGCTGTTCGCAGCCGAACGCTGGTCTGCACTGCAGCAGCAACTGCTCGATGCCCTGCAACGCTTCCACGCCGAAGCCCCCGACGAACTCGGCCCCGACCGTGATCGCTTGCGCCGCTACGCTTTCTCTTCTCTGGAACGGCCGGTCTTCATCGCCCTGCTGGAAAGCCTGCTGGCGACCGGGCAGGTTGCCAGCAGCGGTCCCTGGCTGCACTTGCCGGATCACCGGGTACAACTGGTCGAGGCCGACGAGAAGCTGCGCGAACGCCTCTGGCCTTTGTTGCTGGCGGGCTCCTTCGACCCGCCCTGGGTACGCGACCTGGCGCGGGAGCTGGAGGAGGAGGAGGCCGACGTGCGCCTGTTGTTGCGCAAGCTCGCCCGCCTGGGCCAACTGCACCAGGTGGTGAAGGACCTGTTCTACCCCGAGCAGACCCTACGCGAACTGGCCGGCCACGCCCTGCAACTGCGCGACGAAGCCGGCATCATCCGCGCCGCCACCTTCCGCGACCGCATCGGCATCGGCCGCAAGCGCTGCATCCAGTTGCTGGAGTACTTCGACCGCATCGGCTTCACCCGCCGCTTCGGCAATGAGCGAGGGATCAGGGAGGATTCGGCGTTGGCGCAGGGCCCGTCCGACGACAATTCCTGACTATTGGTCGGAAGCGGATTCCGCTGAACAGCGGGGATCGCCTACAGTGAGGTGGGTGTATACAAGGTATATACTTTTTCATCACCAGGTAATTCCCCATGAGCAAAGAAGCCGTATTCACCATGAAGCTCGAGCCCGAGTTGCGCGCCGAGTTCATGGCCGCCGCCGAGGCGGCTCATCGCCCTGCGTCTCAGGTCATGCGCGAACTGATGCGGGATTTCATACGCCAGCAACGCCAGGCTCAGGACTACGACGAGTACTTGCAGGCCAAGGTCGAGGCGGGGCGTGCTTCGATGGCTGTGGGAGACGGGCGTTCGGACGAAGAAGTCGAGGCGGTATTTGCGGCGCTTCGATCAAGGGCAACCGAGCGTAAATGAAGGTCTTCTGGACGCGGGATGCCCAGCAGGATCGCCTCGATATCTGGGAATACCTTGCCTCCGAAAACCCAGGCGCAGCCGCGCACATGGACATCCTTTTCAGCACTACCGCCGCCAGGCTCAGGAGCTTCCCGATGATGGGCAAGCCCGGCCGAATTCCCGGCACGCGTGAGCTGATCCCCCATGAGAGCTACCGGCTGGTCTATCAGATCGAGGCCGACGTCCTGTGGGTTCTCGCGCTGGTGCACACATCCAGGATGTGGCCGCCGTTGGGCGATGATCAACGCCATCAACAGTGAGCCGCGCGGTTAGCGCCAATGCTCGGTTGGTACCGCCGAAGATGCCTTCTGAACACTCTATTCCCCGCATCCTTCGAGAGCCTTGTTCTCTAGCGGGAAGTGGGCCCAACGCGTTCCTGGCTGATTCGGCGGTTCATCACCGACAGCTGACTGCCGCCTTTCCGGACATGGGCAGGCGTTAGCGTGATGGCAAAACCTGATCCACCCGCTGCACGAGGTAGTCATAGAACGGGTTGGACGTCACGCGCTGGAACAGGTCCAGCCCGACGATCAGTACGCCCCGTTCACCGCGGGGCGTGAGGGTGCCCAGGTGGATGCCGAAGTCTTCCGATGGGTCCGGGTGCTGGCCATACAGCGCATCGTTGGGCGGGAAGGGCAGCGCCACGTGGGACAGAGAGAACAGGTCCGGTGGGTAGCTTACCGCTAGCGGCTGGCTCTCCTGTCGCTGGCTGTGGGTAGGCGTATGCAGAGCTGCAACCTGGCTGCCCAGCGGGCTGTTGGAGATTACCGTCAGGTCGTAGTTGCGCTGGCGCTCCGGCAGCAGGCGGTCGCCCAGTGTGGCCATTTCCGGGCGCAGCAGTGGGCCGTAGTTCAGCGAGCGGTTGAGGTCGAACAGCACCAGTTCGCTACCGTTGTCCGGCAGCCGGTCGTACAGGTTGCTGATCACCGCTGGAGTGCTGACGGTGCTGTCGGCCAGGGACTGGAACGTGAGGATCGATGGCAGGCGAGCGAGGCTGCCGCGGCGATTGGCGCTCTCCAGACTGCGCTGGACAGCGTCGGTCAACTCCACCGTCTGGCGTGCTGCGGCGATGGGGAAGGAGTTGTATTTGAAGGGGTTGAACTCCGGGAGTACGTTGAGCCACGCCGCCTTGGCGAAGGCCGGCAATAGCGCTGGCAAACCGGCGAACCCGGCGAACTGGGCGTAACGGGTGACGCCGATCATCGGCGAGATCAGCACCAGTTGCTTCGGCATGACCAGGCTCGCGTCGTCCAGTGCATCCAGGCTGTACTTCATCGCCAGTGCGCCACCGTTGGAGAAGCCCACCATCAGCAGCGGTGCGCCCTTGGGCAATTGCGCCGATGCCTCGCGCACAGCCAGCCGGGTGGCAGCCATCCAGTCTTCCCAGTCCGCATCGGTCAGCCCGGCGGGTACCGTGCCGTGGCCCGGCATGCGGATCGCGATGACCACGAAACCCTGTTGCCGCAGGTGCTCGCCCAGGTGGCGCAGGCTATAGGGTGAATCGGTCAGCCCATGCAACAGCACTGCCGCGCCGCGCACTTCGCCGGCTGGATGCATCTCGTAGGAACGGTTCCAGTCGGTGGCGAAGTGGCCGGGGTAGACCTCGCTCTTATCGAAATAGCGGTTGTAGGCCACCCGCTCGAAGGGCTGCAGGCTGGCCGCCATTTCCTTGCGCATGGCCTGCATGAGCCTGTCTTCGGCGGCCAGGTAACCGGTCCAGTCCAGGTGGTCGATTTCGTTGCTGCGCAGGTCGTTCGGTACCCAGGTATGCCAGGGCTCCAGCGGCGGGATGTTGCGCAGCGCGGCGACCCGCAGCCCCAGTGCCAGTACGACGATGGCGAGGATGGCGATGACTACCCAGAGCAGTGCCCTGGTGAGTTTGGCGTTCAGCATGGAGTTCCCTTGTCAGCGTGCGGGACAAGCATAGAGCCCCAGTCGCCACAAAGTCCGCCAGTGGCTCAAATGGCCGCGATCGCTTCGGCATAAGCGGAGTTGCCGATGCCCACCTGGGCCCCAGACAGGGCGCGTCTCGTTGCCCTGGCGGTCGTATTGTTCGTCCGCATCCCACAACGTGATGATCTGGCCGGGGAACAGGTATTCACTGTCGGTGAATTCGTGGGCGCCGGAGTCATCCGTCGAGGCGATCAACGAGAACAGATCGCCGGCTGACAGCGAAAACACGTCCACACCCTGGTAGCGAGCGAGGTATCGCTCGTTCTGGGAGATACCGATGAACCAGACCAGCCCTTGCTCATCGCATTCGGCCTGGATCGCCGCCTGGCAGAAGTAGTCCGTTGGCCCGTTGGACGATTCCAGCGGGAAACCGGCGGCAGCCAGCGCGTCGCGCGCCATGGCTCGCGTGTCGCCCAGACAGACCGGGCCGATGCCCTGATGTGGGCAAATCTCGAGGATGGGTAGAGTGGGCTTCATGCCGTTGTAGCTCCCTGGGTTACTGCTAGCGAGGTTAGAGCACGGGCAGCCAGATTGCCGTCTTTTTCTGGCCAGTAAATAGCAATTTGATTGTACTTGGCCATATTTGTATGACGGACTGCGGGGAATGGCGTCACGTTCCAGCTAGCGTTGCGGCATCACTGCGCTGGCATCCAGCGTGGCAACAATGGCAACATCCGGGCTCCCGCTTTCGCCGCTGCATTCGCGCAGCCGGCTTCTGACCAGGGAAGGCAATCACGCCCGGTGGCGTGGCCGGGCTTCAAACCCGGTGGGGGACGGCAGCCGTTCCTGGGTGAGTTCGACTCTCACTGCCTTCCGCCAATTCCCCAGTTTCGACTTCTTCCTCCCTCGGCACAGGCTGAGCAGGCATGAGCTATTGTCTGCCTGGGATCATCAAGGCTGCGCCGTCAGGAGGGCTCTGGCCATGGTCAGGCTGGACCAGTTCACCGAAGAGCACCTGGAGTTGGGCGATCTTTGGCGGTTGCAGGATGGGCGACGGGAAGAATGTTTTCTGATCCCGCTGATGGCGACTCAGGCCGGGCAATTGGGCCCCTTGCTTGTTCGCGCATTGTTTCGATTACCGTCCGGTGCTCAGCTACAGGGCTTGATGGCTTATGACGCAGAGCGCGATGACGTCTACGCGCTGCAGGTGCTGATTGGCGGAGAAAGTTTCTCCTTCAACAAGTACCTGCCGGAAGTGTCCTTCGAAGAAGTACTGGCGCTGGCTGATCGTCTGGGCGTCGGAGCGGGTGGGGTCCTGCCCGTGCGTTACAGCGTTGTACGGGGCGCCATGCCCATTCGCGACGGCCGCTTTACTCTGTGGATCGGTTGTTAACGAGTGGTCGCGCAGCCCCTGCGCCGCCGCCACTCATCGACCACCGCGCCCATGTCCGCTGGCGCGCCGCTGCGTATCCAGGTCATGAAGGCGCGGTCGAAATGGAAGTCGTCGCCGCAGTGCTGGGTCATGAAGCGGCGGACGTTCTGGGTGTTGCGGTAGTGGCTATCCAGCGGGGTCTGCCGGGTGATCGGGGCGCTGTGCCAGTCGAAGGCCATGGCGTCGATTCCTGTGCCTTGGGGAGTTGCCGTTATAGCGCACTCGGCAGCCGCTGGCGCGGTCTGCCGAGGTGTTGCGACGTCACTCGCCCCACATCATCCGCTGTTGCTGCGCCGAATAATCGTCGCTTTGCAGGCGCACGCGGGTGGGCTGGCGTTCGAGGTTGTCTTCGCCGAAGGATTCGCGCACGGGCGATTCGATGGCACCGAAGTGGTTGTAGTGCGGGGCGTCGGCGCAGCCGACCAGGGTGAAGCAGGCGAAGGTGACCACGGAGAGCTTGAGCATGGGACTTCCTCCTGAGGGGAGCCCCGAGCTTCGGCCGGCTGGATTAACGGCGGATTAACGCCGGCTGTCCGGTCCCTGGATTTCGCCGCCGTGGGCTGCGTCGCCGTCGCGGTGGTGCTCCGGCGGGTTGAGCGCGCGCCCCAGTATCTGCGCGACGACCTCGTCCTTGCCTTCGGTGTAGGCGTCGCGGTCGGTGGGGAAGCGCTGTGCCAGGTCGTGTTTCACCTGCGCGTAGAGTCGGGCGTCGTCGGGGTGGGTGCGCAGCCAGTCGCGGAACAGCAGCCGCCGCGAGGCTTCGTTCAGCTCCATGACGTGGACATGATGGGTGCGCCCGCTGCCCAGCGGCGGCATGCCTTTGACGAAGAACAGTCGCGAGGTGTCGGGATTCTCCGCCCAGTACTGGTAACCCAGCCCTTGCAGCGGTTCGATGAGCCGGTGCGGGTCGCTGCCCGGCGGCGGCAGCAGGAGGATGTCGATGATCGGCTTGGCATCCATCCCCGGTACGGCGGTGCTGCCGATGTGCTCGATACCCAGGCCGGGGAGCTCGACCTGTTGGGCGATGGCGGCGGCTTCCTCGGCGAATCGTTGTGGCCAATGGGGATCGGCTGCAACGACTTCGATGCGGTCGTCTTCGGCGTTGCTCCAGCGCTGGCCGTCGAATTCGGGGGCTTGCGGGCTCATGTGGAAACTCCGGCGATAGCGGTGGGAGGGCGAGGATTGGAGGCTGATCGGGCCGACGGAGTTCCGAGTCAATCCTGCAGGAGCGCCCCGTGGTCGCGATCGCGGCATCACCCTCTCCTGCAGCTCAAACCAATCAATCCAGCACGTTATGCAGCACTTCGTAGATGACGCCGGTGGCGATGGTCACCAGCAGCAGGTCGGTGCCTGCCTGCTGCCACTCGTAGCCGTCGTAGTGGGGCAGACGGCCGATCAGGCGGCCGTCGAGCTTCTTCGCGATGCCTGGTGGCAGAGGCTTGCCGCGCGCGAGGTTCTTCTGGATGCCCGGCGGTAGCGTGGCGCCCGGATTCCAGTAGTTGCGGTTGTCGTTGAGGATGACCTGCACGCCGCTGACGTCGATGCTCGGGCCGCCGCCCTGCCAGTTGTTGCCGCCCTGGCCGGCGTTGCCCCGATTGCCGTGCTGAGCGTTGTTGCCGTGCCCCTTGTTCTTGCCCGGGTCGGCCAATAGCAGTGGGCCGCTACCCAGCAGCGTGAAGCCGATGACGGCAGCCAAGAGGGTGTTGAGTCTGGACATATCCGTGTTGCTTCCCTGTTTAAGTTCCTGTGAGGTACAGCGTAGCCGTTATGACGCTACCGCGGCAGCGATGGAGTTGGCACCGGCGTGCTGGCATTTCGTCGGCAGGCCACGAACTGCGGGGGCTGTAGCAAGTCATACAGGTATCTCAACCCCCCGCCCCTGGAGGCGATAACAAGATGAAAATGTCCCTGGTTGTTGCGGTAGCCTGTGCATTCGCACTCGGCACGACAGCCTTGCTGCCCGCCGACCTCTCGCCGATCGGTTCGGTCTATGCCAAAGGCGGTGGCGGTGGTGGAAACGGTGGTGGTAATGGCGGCGGTCACGGCGGTGGCAATGCCGGCGGCAACGGTGGTGGCCATGGCGGCGGCAAGGGCGGCCCCGGCGGTAACCACGGCAGCAACAGCAATGGCGCGAACGATGGCGGCGAGCATGCCGGCAAGGCCACCCGCGACCATGGCCTGAGCGGTAATCACTACGGCAGCACCAAGAACGACAGCAAGGGCCACGGCCAGACGACTTCCTCGGTGGCGCATTCCAAGGACACCCGTGGCCTGTCCAAGGCGACGGCGATTTCCGCGACGACGCCGGGCACCCACAACACCAAGGGACTGGACGGCGCTGGCGACAACTCCAGCAAGCACGACGACGATTGATTTCCCGCGGCCAGGGAAGGCCGCTATCGCTTACTGCACCGGGAAATCGAAGTAGGTCTTCGGGTAGGGCTCGGCCTTCAGGGTGTAGTGCCACCACTCGGCGCCATAAGGCTCGAAGCCGTGGCGCAGCATGGCCTGGCGCAGGGTTTCTCGGTTGCGCGTCTGCTGCACGCTGACCAGCGCGGTGCCGTGATGGGAGATGGGCCCGAAGAAGTCGAACGGGCTGCCCATGTCCAGTTCTTCCCCGGAGCTGGAGTCCACCAGCGTGAGGTCGACGGTGCTGCCGCGCGAGTGGCCGGAATGCTTGGCGATATAGCCGTCGCGGAACAGTGCAGGCTTGTCCAGCGCGGGGTAATAGCGGGCCTTCTGGCGAATGTCCTGCGGGTCGGCGGCCCAGCGGCGGAACTCATCCACGGCGCGCTGCGGGCGATAGCCATCGAAGATCTTCAGTGCCAGACCGCTCAGGGCGACGTCCTTCTCCACCGCCGCCAATGCGCTGGCTGCTTCGCGGGTCAGGATGATCCGCGCTTTCTGGTAACCGTCGATGGGCTCGCCGACGAAGTTGTCGGCGCCGGCGTAGCGCACCTCATAGCGCGCGGACTTCAGTACCTGGTCGAGATAGACGAAGCCGTCCTGCGTGGGCTGGTCTGCGTACAGTGCCGGGCTGGCCAGCAGGCAGAGCAGTAGCGCGAGGCATCTGCCTTCCCGGCTCATGGGCGCAGCGCCTGGACCCCGTCGTCATCCGGGTCGAAATTGTCCAGGTGCATGCGCTGCTCGAAGGCTTTCAGCGCGGCCTCGCCGTACAGGAAACGGCCACGGGCGCTGGCCCAGTCGTCGGGCTTCAGGCGCACCATCCAGCCCTCGCCGTAGCAGTCCTGGTTGATCAGGCCGGGGCGACGCACCACGGCTTCGTTGCTGGCGAGAACGGTACCGTCCAGCGGGCTGCGCGCCGAGGAAGCAGCCTTGGCGAACTCCACCACGCCGAAGCTGCGGTCGCAATCGATGTGCCAGCCATCGCGCTTGGGGGTGAAGGCGAATATCTGCCCGTAGATCGCACAGCCGTATGAGGTGAGGCCGAGTGTGACGGCGCCGCTTCCTTCCTCGCGCAGCCAGAGGTTGTACTCGGGGGCGTAGAGCAGCTGATCCGGGAATTCGAGGCCTTGCAGCTTCACAGGGTCAGTACCCGGTCATACTCGAGGATCATGCGCGCCATCTCGCCGCCGCTGGCGATCTCGTCGACCTCTTCGATCAGTCGGCTCTCATCGATGTTGATACCCGGTGCGCGGCACATCAGCAGGCGCGCGCCGGCTTCCTTGGCCTGCTGGATGAAATGGCTGATGGGCTCGCCACCCTCCGCGGCATAAAGGTGATCGGCGATGTCCTGAAAGGCCAGGCGCGTGCCTTCGCCACTGAGGAACAGGGTGACCTGTGCGTCCATGCAGGCCAGCAGCGTGGCGGTGTAGAAAGGCGCGGCGCAGCGCGCCGGGGTGCTCGGGCCGCTGCTGACGATGATCAGCACCCGCTGGACTTCAGGCGTGGACAAGGGATTTCTCCAGTTGGACCAGGGCGACGCGCCGGCCTTGCGGGTCGGCGCGCTCGACGATGCCCTGCGGCCGATAGCCCAGGCGTGCGTAAAGCAGCAGGCCGGCGGCGTTGGCGTTGAAGCAGGACACTTTCATGACCTGTGCCTTGTACTGGTCGCGGGCGAGATGCTCCATGACCTCGATCAGGTACTGCGCCACGCCGCTGCGCCGTGCCCAGGGCGCGACCATCATGTTGCCCAGCGCGCAGGACTCATTGGCTTGCCACTGGTAGAAGTTGGCGAAGCCGGCGACCCGGCCATCGAGCAGCGCCACGGTGCTTGCGCGCCGTTCGGCCATGGCGGCGGCGAGCTGGCCGATGGTCAACGGCCAGCTCGCCTTGGGGTAGCAGTAGAAGAGTTCGTCGGCGTCCCGGGGAAAGCCGACCACCTCGCCGAGGTCGTCGGCGAGGGCGGGGCGGTGTTGCAGGGCGGGTTGCTTCACGTGCTCACCAGACTCAGTGCGGCGGGTACTGGGCGATGATCTTCTGCACCGTCTCGCGGATTGCCGCTTCGCGCTCGGCGGGCGTCGGTGGGCTGCTGCGCATGATCTGCTCGCCGCTGCCGCGCCAGACCAGCTTGCCGTCCTTGCCGTCGAGCATGTCGACCTGGATGGTGGCGACCTTGTAGGTCACGCTGCGGGTCTCGGCCATGGGCGGCGGGCCCCAGTAGCCACCCCAGTAACCGCCCCAGTAGCCGCCGGTGTAGGTGGTCACCTGGTCCTGGCGCTGGTCGACGATCAGGTAGGCGCGGATCTTCACATCGCCCGGGTTGCCGTCCTGGGCCTTGCGCAGGCCGCGCTGGTCGAACTGGTCGGCAACCGCATCGCTGATGCGTTGCTCGGTGAGGTCGCTCTTGATGCGTGGGTCATCCGGGCGGTATTCGAACGCTGGCTGAGCCCAGCTCCAGGTCTGGTAGCGCGAGAAGTCGCGGGTGGTGTCGTAGTCGCGGCTGACACTGGTGGTTTCGCAGGCGGCGAGGCCGAGCAGCAGGCCTAAGAGCAGCAAACGGCGGATCATGGTTGGATTACTCCTGACAGAGCTTTCATCCAAGCGCAGAGTCCGCGCAAAGGCAAGCGGCAGACGGGGCGCGGCGCGAAGGATGAATTCTGGCAAGGTTTCCGGCCAGCCGGCGATCAGCCCGGCGGGTAACCGTCCATGGCCTTGCGCGCGGCTTCGCGCAGCGCGCGGGCCTGGTCGGCCTGGCTGCTGCCGTCTTCGTACTCGGCGCTGCCGCTCCATACCTGCTGGCGGTTGTGCGCATCGAAGAGCGCGATGCGCACCACGCTGACGGTGACCACGTAGGTGCGGGTGACCGGGTAGGAGGCGCCGTAGCCGCCATACCACGGGTCGTTCCAGCGGCCGTATCCGCCGTAGTAACCGCCGTTGTAGTAGTCGGTGGTCTGGCGGGTGCGCTGCTCGCTGTATAGATGGGCGCTGACGGTCAGGTCCGCCGGCGTATTCGGGCGAGCCGGGCGCAGGCCGCGCTGATCCAGTGCCTCACTGACGGCATCCTGCAGCGGGCCACCGAAGCCGGTGCCGTCCATCCAGCTCCACGAGCGGAAGCGCCCGTAGTCCAGCGGCGGCGCGGGATAGCTGCCCGGATCGAGACCGGGATTGGCCGCCTGCGCGGGTGCCGGTGGCATCGGCAGCGAGGTGGCGGTGTAGGGGTTCTGGCCCTGGCAGGCGGCGAGGGCGGCGAACAGTGGCAGGACCAGCAGATGACGCGGCATGACGGACTCCCGCACGCTCACTTCGATTGGCGTGCGCAGTGGCAACTATGCACCTAATCCTGCGGCCGGCACAGCCAGTGCAGGTAACGGCCGAGGCCGGCGAAGGCAGGATGTCGACGGTATTGCAGTTCCATCTCCACCAGGTCCAGCGGCTCGGCCTTGTGCTGGAATTCCACCGGCATGTAGTCGTGGAACACCCGCACGCCGCTGCGCACCTCGATGCTCCAGTGACCGGCCATGGCAGCCTCCAGTACGCGCGGATCGAGCGGTTCCTGCGGGGTCAGGCTTTGGCCCTCGCCGGCGAAGCGGTTCTTGCGCAGCTTGCGGAAATGCCCCTTGAGCAGGTTGCGGTAGATCAGCGCATCGCGGTTGTAGAAGGCCAGGGACAGCCAGCCATCGGCGCGGGTCAGTTGGTGCAGCACGGGAAGTATGGCCAGCGGCTCGGCCAGCCATTCCAGCACGGCGTGGCAGATCACCAGGTCGTAGGGCTCGTTGAGCTGGCCGAGCAGGTCCTGCCAGGGAGCCTCGATGAAGGTGGCGTTCAGACCCGCTTCCTCGAAACGCTGGCGCGCGGCCACGAGCATCGGTGCGGCCGGTTCGGCGAGGGTGACTTCATGGCCGCGCCCGGCCAACCACAGCGACATGTGGCCCAGGCCCGCGCCGATGTCGAGTACCCGCAGCGGGCGATCGGGCAAGGCTTCGGCCAGGTCGGCCTGGAGCACGGCGAGGCGGATGGCGCCCTTGGCGCCGCCGTAGATCTTCTCGGCGAAGCGGGTGGCCAGTTCGTCGAAGTGACGGTCGCCGGTCTTCGGGGATTCGCTCACTTGGCGCCTCCTTCGATGAAGCGCCGTTCGCTGTCGGCCAGCTTGGCGAGTACCGCCTGGTTCATGTCGATGCCCAGTTCTGCGCACATCAGCAGCAGGTAGAGCACGATATCGCCGACCTCCTGGCCGGCGTGGGCGAGTTTCTCCGGTGGCAACTGGCGCGATTCGTCCTCGCGCAGCCACTGGAAGATTTCCACCAGTTCGGCCATTTCCACGCTGGCCGCCATGGCCAGGTTCTTCGGGCTGTGGAAGCGACTCCAGTCGTTGTGGTCGCGGATGGCGTGCAGGCGTGCGGTGATGGCTTCGAGGTTCATTGCAGATGGGGCTCCAGCGTCAGCCCCATAGCTTCAAGCCTGGCGCTTCAAACGTCCAGCGGGCCCCAACTGCCGGCCATATGCGGCAGGTCGTCCTTGCCGCGCAGGCTGAATTGCCCGACAGGCGCGGGCTCGCTGGCCAGCAGGGTGACGGAGGAGGGCAGCAGGACGGGCTTCTGGAAGCGCACATCGACCCGATAACCGGCGGCCGGCAGACGCTCGCCCAGGGCGGCCAGGCTGCGCGCCTTGTTCCACAGGCCGTGGGCGATGGCGCGAGGGAAGCCGAACAGTTTTGCGCTGGCAGCCGACAGGTGGATCGGGTTGTAGTCGCCGGCGACGCGGGCGTAACGCCGGCCGATGTCCGCCGGGCAGTTCCACGCGTCGATCTGCTCCAAAGGCAGCTCGGCCTCTTCGTGGCGCGCCGCTGGCGAGCCGTCCAGGCGCATGCCGCGGAACAGGATGCGGCTGTCGCCTTCCCAGAGCAGGCCGAGCTGGTCGTGCAGCTGGGTGATGATGCTGAAGGTCACGCCTTTCTCGTGGGGCTGCAGGTCCGCCACCCGCACGCTGACGTTGAAGGGGCCCAGCCCGCCCAGCGGTCGCAACACGCTGATACGGTTTTCCAGGTGTACCAGGCCCAGCAGAGGGAACGGGAAGCTCGCGTCGGTGAGCAGTCCCATCTGCAGGCCAAAGGCGAGGATGTGCGGATAGGTAGGCGGCAACAGGTGGTTATCGGTGAAACCGCAGACCTTGCGGTAGCGCTCCAGCTGCTTCGGGTCGACCGTGACCGGGCAGCGCACGCCGCGGGTTGGCAGGCTGCGGCCACGCACGCCACGGCGCAGCGCCGCGCGAACGAACAGGCCGGTGAGGGCGGGTGGGGCGGACAGGTCGAGCCAATCGCGGGGCATCGGGTATCTCCTGAGGGGCATTCATTCAGCTTAGCCAGTGCTCGGCCCCAGGCATTGGCCGTGGCAACGCGGCGCGCGGCAGGCAAGTCAATCTGACCCGCCATTGCCTGGATATTTCCCTCAACCTGCTTCCTGATTCTCTTGAGGGGCGATAAGAAAGCTGCCTAAGATGGGCCCGCCCCATGGATAACTAGAAAAAACACCATGCGTGATCTGACCGACGATGTGGCGCTGATGCGCCCGGTGATCGACGCCCTGCGCGCCAGCGGTACCGACCCCGACCGCGTGCTGGCCCGCGTCGGCCTGCCCGCTGGCAGCCTGCCTGCCGGACGATTCCCCCACAGCGCTCAGAACCTGTTCTGGAAAGCCGCCGCCGAAGAGTGCGGCGAAGAGCATGTCGGCCTCTACCTGGCCGGACACCTGCCCGCATTCCATGGCTTGCTGCTGGAATACCTGTTCCTGTCCAGCGCCACGTTCGGCGAAGGGCTGCGCCATGCCCTGCGCTACGTGCGCCTGCTCTCCGACACCCTCAACGCGCGCCTGGAAGTCGAGGGCGAGAAGGCCGTGCTGCTGCTCGGCCACAGCGCCGGGACCAACCGGCACTTTCCCGAAATGCTGGCCGGTGCGGTCGTGCGCCTGTTCCACGCCCTCACCGAAGGTGACTTCAAGCCCCACGAAGTGCAGTTGATGCATGCGGAAGGCGCGCCGGCCGGGCGTTATCGCGAAGTCTACGGCTGCCCCGCCGTGCTGGGTGCCGAGCGTTATGCCCTGGTCTTCGACGCCGCCGTGCTGGACAAGGCCTCGCGCCATGCCGCTCCCGAGCTGCTGCGCATGCACGAGTCACTGGCGCGCCGGCAACTGGCGGAAGTGGAACGGCTGGACCTGGTGCGCAAGGTACGCGAGCTGATCGGCGTGCTGCTGGTGGATGGCGGCGCAACGCTGGAACAGGTCGCCGCGCGGCTGGACATGCCGGCCCGCCGCCTGCGCGAACGCCTGGCCATGGCGGGAGTGCGTTTCAATGACCTGGTGACCGACTACCGCTGTCGCCTGGCCAAGGAACTGCTGCTCAAGACCGACGAGCGCATCGAGGTGATCGTCGAGCGGACCGGCTTTTCCGAGCCCAGCACCTTCTACCGTGCCTTCAAGCGCTGGGTCGGCGAGACCCCCGTGGAGTTCCGCCGCCGCGGTCGCCCGCAACCGCCGGCGGAGTGATCGAACCCTTTCGAGCCCGCCTGTGGATAGGCTTTGCCGGTCAGTCCCACCTTGGAATCACCGATGCAAAGCCGAATCCGCCACGCCTTCCTGCTGTCTGCCGCTCTGTTGTCCGCGCCCTGCGCCTTTGCGGGAGAAATGGGCGAAACGGCCTTCTCCCGCCTGGATGCCAACGGCGACGGTTACATCGAGGCCAGCGACATGGCGCCGATGCGCGCGCGCATATTCCACCGGCTGGACCGTAATCAGGACGGCTTGCTGACCCGCGAGGAAGTGACGCCGCCAAATCCCAGCGTGCAGGTCTCGCCCAATGCCATCGCCTGGCCGGACCATGACGGTGACGGCAAGGTCAGCCAGGCGGAGTTCATGACCCAGGAGCCGGCGTTGATCGTGCGTGCGGACCGCGATGGCGACCACCGGGTGAGCGCGGAGGAGTTTCGCGAGTTGATCGCGGCGCGACATTGACCGGCCGGCGCGACAGATGACCGGTTTGATGGCCGGATCGAGAGCATGGCGGGGGCAGGGGAGAGCGGCTTTATGTAGGGCGAATAACGCGCCAGCGTTATCCGCCATCAAGGGGCCGGCGGATAACCTGTTCCAGGTTATCCGCCCTGCGGCCTGTGGCGTGGTTCGTAGGATGGGTGGAGCCCAAGCGATACCCATGCTGTTGCAGGGATTGATGGGTATCGCTTAGCTCCACGCCATCCTGCAGATGGAGTCAATTGGAGCGGATCAGGCGCCCAGCAGACTCTGCCCACACACCCGCAGCACCTGGCCGCTCACCGCGCCGGAGCCCGGCTGGGCGAACCAGGCCACCGCTTCGGCGACGTCCTGCGGCAGGCCGCCCTGGCCCATGGAGTTCATCCGTCGGCCGGCCTCGCGAATGGTCAACGGGATGGCGGCGGTCATCTGGGTTTCGATGAAGCCCGGCGCCACCGCGTTGATGCTGATGCCCTTCTTGCCCAGCGTCGGCGCCCAGGCCTGCGCCAGGCCGATCAGGCCGGCCTTGCTCACCGCGTAGTTGGTCTGGCCCATGTTGCCGGCGATGCCGCTGATGGAGGCGAGCAGCACCACGCGGCCATCGTCATGCAGCTTGTTCGCGTCCAGCAGGGCCTGGGTCAGCACCTGCGGCGCCTTGAGGTTCACCTCGATCACCGAATTCCAGAACGCTTCGCTCATCTTGGCGACGGTCTTGTCGCGGGTGATGCCGGCGTTGTGCACCACGATATCGACGCCATCGGGCAGCGCCGCCACCAGTTGCTCTCCAGCATCAGCGGCGCAGATATCCAGCGCCACGCCACGGCCACCCAGGCGCGCGGCGAGGGCGTCGAGCGCGTCCTTGGCCGGTGGCACATCCAGCAGCACCACCTCGGCGCCGTCACGGGCCAGGGTCTCGGCAATGGCCGCACCGATACCGCGAGCGGCGCCGGTCACCAGTGCGCGCTTGCCCACCAGCGGGCGGCTCCAGTCCTGCACCTGCTTGTCGTAGGCAGACAGGCGCACGACCTGCCCGGAGACATACGCGCTCTTTGGCGAAAGGAAGAAGCGCAATGCACCTTCGAGCTGGTCCTCGGCTCCCTTGCCGACATACACCAGTTGCACGTTGCCGCCGCGGCGGATTTCCTTGCCGAGCGAGCGGCTGAAGCCTTCGAGGCTGCGCTGCACGCTGGCGGCGATGGGGTCTTTGATCGATTCCGGCGCGCGGCCGAGGATCACCACGTGCGGGCATTTATCCAGGCCCTTGAGGGCGCCCTGGAAGAAGGTGCGCAGTTCGATCGTCTGCTCGAAACGGGTCAGGCCGCTGGCATCGAAGACGATGGCCTTGAGCTTGGGGCCGTGCTCGGCGGTCCAGCGCGGCAGGCCGTACTGGCCGTCGCTGAAGGCGAAGATCGAATCGGTCAGGCACTCGGCGAAGGGCAGCACGGCCTCGTTCAGGTTGCCCTCGCCACCGAGCAGCAGCGCCCCATCCACCGGCCGCGTGCGCCCGGCGCTCCAGCGCTCCAGGCGAACCGGCGCAGGCAGGCCGAGGGCGCCGACCAGGCGGCGGCCGACGTTGGAGTTGGCGAAGGCAATGTAGCGATCGGTCATGGAACGGGCTCCTGAACGGATTCTCTAAAGTGCTGACCACTCTACGCAGGCAGGGGTTCGACGCAATTGACCGCGCTGACCTGCGCAACGGCGGGGCGGCCAATGCGACACAAGCGGCTAAGGTTAGCCTTGACCGCACTTTAACGCTCATCCATCCAGGAGCTCTGCATGACCCAATTGCGCCGGGTCGCCATCGTCGGCGGCAACCGTATTCCCTTCGCCCGCTCCAACACCCTGTACTCCACGGCGAGCAACCAGGAGATGCTGACCTCCGCGCTGGACGGCCTGATCGAGCGCTACAAGCTGCACGGCGAGCGCCTGGGCGAGGTGGTCGCCGGCGCAGTGCTCAAGCATTCGCGCGACTTCAACCTGACCCGCGAGTGCGTGCTGGGCACGCGCCTGGCGCCGGAAACTCCGGCCTATGACATCCAGCAGGCCTGCGGTACCGGCCTGGAAGCGGCGATTCTCGTGGCCAACAAGATCGCCCTCGGGCAGATCGACTGCGGCATCGCCGGCGGCGTGGACACCACCTCCGATGCGCCCATCGGCGTCAACGAAGGGCTGCGCAAGATCCTGCTGGAAGCCAACCGCGGCAAGTCCAACGCCGAGAAGATCAAAAGCCTGCTGAAGATCCGCCCGCGCCACCTGATGCCGCACATCCCGAAGAACGGCGAGCCGCGCACCGGGCTGTCGATGGGCGAGCACTGCGAGCTGATGGCGCAGACCTGGGCCATTCCCCGCGACGAGCAGGACAAGCTGGCCTACGAGAGCCACCACAAGCTGGCCGCCGCCTACGACGAGGGCTGGCAGAACGACCTGATGACGCCGTTCCGCGGCCTGGTGCGCGACCAGAACCTGCGCCCGGATATCAACCTGGAAAAGATCGGCACCCTCAAGCCGGTGTTCGAGAAGGGCCCGCGCGGCACCCTGACGGCGGCCAACTCCACACCGCTGACCGATGGCGCTTCCGTGGTGCTGCTGGCCAGCGAGGAGTGGGCGAAGGCGCGTGGCCTGCCGATCCTGGCGTACTTCAAGGATGGCGAAGCTGCGGCGGTGGACTTCGTCGGCGGCCACGAAGGCCTGCTGATGGCGCCGGTTTACGCAGTGCCGCGCCTGCTGGCGCGCAACGGCCTGACCCTGCAGGACTTCGACTTCTATGAAATCCATGAAGCCTTCGCCGCCCAGGTGCTGTGCACCCTCAAGGCCTGGGAAGACGCGGACTACTGCAGGGAGCGCCTGGGGCTGGATGCGCCGCTGGGTTCCATCGACCGCAGCAAGCTCAACGTGAAGGGCAGTTCGCTGGCAGCCGGCCACCCGTTTGCCGCCACTGGCGGGCGCATCGTCGCCAACCTGGCCAAGCTGCTGGATGCCGCCGGCAAGGGGCGCGGGCTGATCTCGATCTGCGCCGCGGGCGGCCAGGGTGTGACCGCGATCATCGAACGGTAATCCAATACAACGGGGCGGCCCTCTTCGCCGCCCCGCGATGTAGCAACTCCGTGACTTCAGGCGGCACCGCGCGAGCGGCGCCGCCTTTTTTTATCCTACGAAGAGCAGAGCGTAGGGCGCATAACCTGGAACAGGTTATCCGCCGATAGGGGAGTGGCGGATAACGCTGGCGCGTTATGCGCCCTACGAAACTGCGAGGGAGCTGTAGGAGCGAGCTTGCTCGCGAATACCGGTTACGCCGAAGTTCGGGCTGCTCGCGAGCAAGCTCGCTCCTACAGAAAGCCGGCGAGCGGGGCCTCGCCAGGTCGCTTCCGTAGGAGAGAGTCTTCCCCCTGCAATTGCCTTCTAGAAAGGTCCTCAGCCACCCTGCAACATCGCCGGATGGATTCGCCGGGAGAAGGGCGTGGAGAGCACCAGTGAAGTCTTGCTGGTGCCGAACTGGGCGAGGCGGTCGATCAGCTCTTCCAGTTCCTGGGTGCAGCTCACCGCCACCTTGAGCATCACGCAGGCTTCGCCGGTGATGCGGTAGCAGTCGATGATCTGCGGGATTTCCAGCAATGGGTCGAGCATGGTCTTGCTGCGATGGTCGTTCAGGCGCAGTTCGATCAGGCACTGGATCGAACGGCCCATCTTCGACAGGTCTACGCTGGCGTGGTAGCCGGTGATCACGCCTTCGGCCTCCAGGCGCGCCACGCGGTCGGCCACGGCGGGAGGCGAGAGGTTGATGCGTCGGGCCAGTTCGGCGAAGGACAGGCGGCCGTCTTCCAGCAGGGCGGCGAGCAGGGCGCGGTCGTATTTGTCCATCAGTCTTGCCTCGGCATTCTGGTTAAAACAGATTCAACGGAAAATGACCGGAAAATCCATCGATTGAAAAGTGTTACGCCGCTATTGGCGTTGTCTGTGCCTTATCCGTGGGTGGATGCCTGCATAAAATGAATCGCCCCACCCGCCTTGTCGAGCCCCTTTCATGACCACCCTGCCCATGCCCAGAGCCCGCGTCTCCCTGACCCTGATCGCCGCGTTTTTCGCCCTCTATTTCATCTGGGGCTCGACCTACCTGGTCATCCGTATCGGCGTGGAATCCTGGCCGCCGATGCTGATGGCCGGCTGCCGCTTCATCATTGCCGGGGCGATCCTGTTCGCCTGGATGCTCTGGCGCGGCGCGCCGCTGCCGAGCCTCAAACAGTGCTTGTCGGCGGGCGCCATTGGCATCCTGCTGCTCAGCTGCGGCAATGGCGGGGTGACGGTGGCCGAGCACTGGGGCGTGGCTTCGGGTGTGGCGGCGTTGGCCGTGGCAACCGTGCCGCTGTTCACCCTGGTGTTCGGGCGCTTCTTCGGCAACAGGACCAACGCGCTGGAGTGGGCCGGCATCGCCCTGGGCCTGCTCGGCATCGTGCTGCTCAACCTCGGCTCGAACCTGCAGGGCAGCCCGGCGGGCGCGGCGCTGATCATCTTTGCGGCGGCCACCTGGGCCTTCGGCTCGGTGTGGAGCCGGCGCCTGGACCTGCCCGCCGGCGCCATGGCCAGCGCGGTGGAGATGCTGGTGGGTGGCGGCGTGCTGCTGCTGGGCAGCCTGCTCAGCGGCGAGCGCCTGGAGCAGATGCCCACCGCCGCCGGCTGGGGCGCGCTGGCCTACCTGGTGGTCTTCGGCTCGATCATCGCCTTCAGCGCCTACATGTACCTGCTGGCCAATGTGCGCCCGGCGGCGGCGACCAGTTACGCCTACGTCAACCCGGCGGTGGCGGTCATGCTCGGCGTGGTATTCGCCGGCGAGCACATCGGCCTGGCGGAATCCCTGGCGATGGCGGTGATCATCAGCGCGGTGGTCTTGATCGGCCTGCCGCAGTGGCGACGCGGCCCCGCGAACTGATCCCGGAACGCAAAGCGCCCGCCCACAGGAGGCTGTGGGCGGGCGCTGTGTTTTCCGGCTCAGGTCAGATCACGAAGAAGCCGTGGGTGCCGTCGCGGCCCAGTTGCTCGACCAGGCCGAACTCCCAGTCCAGATAGCCCTGCATGGCTTCTCGGGGGTTGTCGGTGCCTTCGTACGGACGGCGGTAGCGGTCGATGCGCGGCGCCGCCAGATGGCTTTCGCCTTCCTCGGTGGGCAGGCCGGCGGCGACCCAGGCACCGGTGCCGCCATCGAGCAGGAACACCGGCTTGTTGCTCAGGGCCTCCACTTCCGCCACGGCGAAGCGCGCCAGCAGGCTGCTGCCGCAGGTGAGCACATAACGCTCGGCATTGCCCAGTTGCGCCACTGCCTGCTTCAGCTGGCTGCGCAGGGCCCAGGCGGCGCCGGGGATGTGGCGCTTCACGTAGTTGGCGCTGGCGGTGAAGTCGAGCACGGCGGTGCCCGGTTCGCGCAGCCAGTCGGCCAGGGTCTGCGGGCTGATGGTCTCGGCCTGCGGCTTGGGCGGCAGCGGTGCACTCCACGCGCCCTGTTCGCTGAAGTCGGCGGCAGTCAACCCGTCCAGCACTGCCACCTGCCAGCCCATCTGGGCCAGCCAGGAAGCGCTCATGTTGGCGCGTACGCCGTCGTTGTCCACCAGCACCAGACGCGCACCGCGCACGCTGGCGACGTGGTCGGTTTCCTGCACCAGCTGGCCGCCGGGAGTCGAGCGCGAACCCGGCAGGTGGCCGGCTTCGTATTCTTCCGGCGTGCGCACGTCGAACAGGTAGGTGGTGCGCTCGGTTTCGCCCTGCCATTGGCGCAGGCCGGCCAGGTCGATACGCGCGACGTTTGCGCGGTCGGCCACGGCGCGGGCGCGCTGGGCGGCGGATTCGCGGGTACTGGCGGAAACCTCGGCGAAGCGCCGTGCCTGCCCGTGTTCCAGCTGCTGGCCGGCCAGGGTCCAGCCGATGGTGCCGTTGCGCAGCGCCGACACCGGGTTGGGAATGCCGGCGTTCACCAGCGACTGGGTGCCGATGATGCTGCGGGTGCGCCCGGCGCAGTTGACGATGACGCGGGTGGCCGGGTTCGGCGCCAGCTCGGCGACGCGCAGCACCAGTTCGGCGCCCGGCACGCTGACGCCGCTGGGGATGCTCATGGTCTGGTATTCGTCGAAGCGGCGGGCGTCGAGCACCACCACGTCGGCCTGGGCGTCGAGCAGCGCCTTCACTTCCTCGGCGGCCAGCGACGGGGTGTGGCGCTCGGCCTCCACCAGTTCGCCGAACGACTTGCTCGGGACGTTCACGTCCTTGAACAACTCGCCACCGGCCTCGCGCCAGCCGGCGAGCCCGCCGTCGAGAATGGCCACGTCGCTGTAGCCCAGCGCCAGCAGGCGCTGCGCGGCGATCTGCGCCAGGCCTTCGCCGTCGTCATAGACGGTGACCGGCGTATCGCGGCGCGGCACGCGGGCGTAGATCTCCAGCTCCAGCTTGGACAGCGGCACGTTGGCGGCGAACAGCGGGTGTTCCTGGGCGAATGGGTCTTCCTCGCGCACATCCAGCAATGCCAACTCCTGGCGGGCGAGGAGGGCGGCGCGGATATCGTGGAAGGAACGACGGATGATCTGGCTCATGCAGGGTTCTCTTTCGACAGGTCCCAGATATTGGGCAACTGGCTATTGGAATAGCCGGAGATGAAGGGTTTCTCTTCACCTTCGGCACTGAAGACAGCACGCCGAACCGCGCCGATGTTGGCACCGTAGACGTGGATGCTGATGGACGGCCGGTCGGCGAAGGCGTTGCTGACCTGGTGGATGTCGCCGATGCGGGGTGACACTGCCTCCACTTCGCCCGGCTCCAGGCGATGCGGCTCGCCCACGGGCTGCAGGCGGCCATCGGCGGCGAAGGCGAACGGCTGCGAATACTCGGCGCCGCGCAGCATGCCGATCAGACCCCAGACGCGGTGGTCGTGCACTGGCGTGCGCTGACCCGGGCCCCAGACGAAGCTGACCACCGAAAAGCGCTGCCGCGAATCGGCGTGCAGCAGGTACTGCTGGTAGCGCTGCGGGTCGGGGCGGGCGTAGTCCTCGGGTAGCCAGTCGTCATGGCGCACCAGTTCGGCGAGCAACGGGCGGGCTTCGGCCAGCAGCGCGGCTTCGTCGGGAGCGGTGTCGATCACGGCTGCCAGATCGCCGATGAACTGGCGCAGGCGGTCGAGGCGAAGGGAGGCTGACATGCGGGGGATTCACTCCGGAAGGTTCTGGCGCTACGGTAGCAAACGCATTTTTATTCCTGAAATGCATTTTGAATCTAAGCTAATATGCGAGAAATGCAATTGGTGCCAGCCCCATGAAGATCGACGACATCGATGCCTTCGTCGCGGTGATCCGCAACGCCTCCCTCAGCCAGGCCGCCGAGAGCCTTGGCCTGACCCAGTCAGCCATCACCCGGCGGGTGCAGAGCCTGGAGGAGTCCCTCGGGGTGGAGCTGCTGGACCGCAACACCAAGCCGCTCAAACCCACTGCCGCCGGGCGCCGCGTGTTCGAGCAGTGCTTGCGGGTGATGCGCGAGGTGGACGGCCTGCGTGAGCTGGTGGCCGGCGACAGCGCGCCCAGCGGCGTGTTGCGCCTGGGCGTGCCGCAGAGCATCGGCGAGGTGGTGTTGCTGGAGGCCCTGCGGCGGCTGACCGGTGAATACCCGGAGCTGCGCGCGCAGGTCAGCAGCGGGTGGGGCAGCCATCTGCTGGCTCGGCTGGAGAATGCCGAGCTGGACGCGGCCGTGGTGCTGTTCCCGCCGAGCAAGGTGTTCCCCGATGACCTCGGCGCCACCGCGCTGGGCCGCATGGAATTGTGCGTGGTGGCCGCGCGCGACAGTGAGGTGAAGGCCCGCCGCCTGCTCGACTGCTACCAGCACGGCTGGGTGCTCAACCCCGACGGCTGTGGTTTCCGCGCCGGCCTGCAACGCGCCTTGGCCGACCAGGGGCTGGGGTTGCAGCTGAACCTGGAAACCTTCGGCAGCGAGCTGCAGCTGGGCCTTGTGGCCGAAGGGCGCGGGCTGGGCCTCGTGCCGGCGCCGGCCCTGGCGCGCAGTCGCTACCGCGACCAGTTGCGCGTGCTGCAACTGGACGACTTCCAGCCGCTGATCCAGCTCTGGCTGGTGCGCCCGCGCCTGCTGGGCAATCTCGAATCGCCGGCGCGGCTGTTCGGTGATGCGGTGGCTGAAGGTCTCGACATCGCGGCGGCCTGATTCGCCGCACCTGCTGCCCTTGTAGAAACGCAGAAAATCCCGCTCTGCAACTTGGTCGCGCCTGAATATGCGTATTTAGCATATTAGGATATGACAAAAATGAATTTCCATCATGAATAACTTGCCTATAGCTTCTAAGAACAACGTCAAAACCGACGCTTTCCTTATAACGAAAGCCGCCGACCTTATGCAGCGGCCCAGGCGAGGGCAACACAGTGAGCGTGGAAATTCTCGGCATGATCACCGCCACCCCGAGTTCCGAGGTGGACCAGCCGCTGGGGGAGGCGGTGGATGCCGGATTCGTCCGGCGCTTTGCCCAGGCCCATGAGGACGCTGGTTTCGACCGCGTGCTGGTGGGGTATTTCAGCAATGCCGCCGAAGGAGCGGTGGTCAGTTCCTTCGTCGCTGCCGCTACCCGGCGCCTGGGCATCCTGCTGGCCTATCGACCCGGAGTGATCGCGCCGCCCCTGGCTGCCCGGCAACTTGCCACTCTCGATCAGTTCAGCGATGGGCGCCTGGCCCTCAACGTGGTCAGCGGCGGCAACGACGAAGACCTCGCCCGCGACGGCGACTACCTCGAACACGACCGCCGCTACGCCCGCACCGATGAATACCTGCAAGCGCTGCGCGACATCTGGAGCGCTGAAGGCCCGGTGGACTTCGATGGCGAGTTCTATCGCTTCCAGGGGGCCTCGCCCGCCGTGCGCCCGCAGCAGAAGCCGCACATCCCGATCTACTTCAGCGGCTCCTCGGATGCCGCCATCGACGTCGCGGCGAAGCACGCGGACACCTACATGCTCTGGGGCGAACCGCTGGCCGCCGTCGACGGTCACATCCGCCGCGTGCGGGCTGCCGCGCATGCCCAGGGGCGTGATCCACGCTTCTCGGTGTCCTTCCGCCCCATCGTCGCCGATACCGAGGAAGCTGCCTGGAAGCGCGCCGCCGAAGTGCTCGAACAGGTGCGGGAGAACCGCACCCGCCTGGGCCTGCCGCTCAATGACCACCAGCCGGAAAACGTTGGCTCCCAGCGCCTGCTGGCCGCGGCGCAGCAGGGCGAGGTGCTCGATACACGCCTGTGGACCGGCGTGGCCCGGCTTACCGGTGCGCGCTGGAACTCCACCGCGCTGGTCGGCACGCCCGAGCAAGTCGCCGCCGCGCTGGGCGAGTACTACCGCCTGGGCGTTTCCACCTTCCTGATCCGTGGCTTCGACCCGCTCGGCGATGCCGTGCGCTACGGCCAGGGTCTGATTCCCGCCATCCACGACCATATCGCCCGTCTGCCGCAACTGCGGCGCGCCGGCTGAGGAGCTTTTCGATGAACCTGAAGCAACGCCTGCGCGCCACCTTCGCCGCGCTCATCCTGGGCGCGCCGTTGGCCCAGGCCGCCGACCTGCCGACCTTGCGGGTGGGCGACCAGAACTACTACAACGTGCGCGCATCGATGGAAGCGTCCGGGGTGCTTGAAGGCGCGCCCTACACCGTCGACTGGAAGCACTTCCAGTCCGCCGCGCCGGTGGCCGAAGGCCTGCAGGCCGGTGCGCTGGACCTGGGCTTCCTCGGCGACTCGGGCTTCATCTTCCTCGCCGCCAAGGGCGCGCCGGTGAAGCTGATCGGCATCTCCCGGCAGAACCCGGACACCATTGCCCTGCTGGTGCCCAAGGATTCGCCGGTGAAGACCATCGCCGACCTCAAGGGCAAGAAGGTCGCCTACTGGCCGGGCGCCTGGAGCCAGCAATTGACCCTGCGTGCGCTGGAGAAGGCCGGCTTGCCCAGCGATTACGTGGAGTTCGTCAAGCTGATGCCCATCGACGCCGCCGCCGCATTGCCACGCGGCAGCATCGATGCCTTCCCGGTGTGGGAGCCCTACATCTCGCAGCAGATCGTGTTCTCCGGCGCGCGCCCGATCCTCACTGCCCGCGACCTGATGCCGGGGCTGTCGAGCATCGCTGCCAACGCCAATTCCATCGATCCCAAGCGCGAGCAGATCGCCGATTTCCTTGGCCGCCTGCAGAAGGCCCGCGCCTGGGTCGAGGCGCACAAGGAGCAGTACGCCGAAATCTGGGCGAAAAAGGCCAACCTCGACCAGTCCGTGTCGCGCCACTGGATCGGCCAGGCCGCCATGAGCGTCGGCCCGGTGGATAAACAGGCCGCCGCCGATTACCAGGGCACCGCCGACTTCCTCCTGCAGACCGGCGCGCTGCCCAAGGCTTTCGATACCTCCAGCGTGATCGATACCTCCTTCGCCACCTCATTCCACTGAGTGGCGGGTTCTCAGCTAAGGCAAAAAGGTTATTTAACCTTGTGGCGGTGCTTGGATATGGTTCTAAGTGCCGCCCTGGCCGTCGGCTCTGCCCGACGGCGTAACGGGGTTGTTCCAGGCTCCGTTTCCGCTTCAGTCCACCCGCGCGCCCAACGCCCAGGCCACTGATCCTCGCGTCTTTCCAGAGGTGTCCATGAGCGTTGTTCCATTCCGGCTGGCTGCGACCCGGCCGGTCGCACCGCCTGTTCCCAGCACGGCCGGAACCTGGGCTCGCGCCCTGCGCGAGTCCGGCCTGCTGCGGCTGTCCCTGCCGGCTCAACTGGGCGGTAGCGCCAGTCCCTGGCAGGACATCCTGCAAACCCTGCGCGATCTCTGCGAGCGGGACGGCGGGCTGGCCCGGCTGTTCGCCGTCCACCACCTGCAGCTGGCGCGGGTCAGCCTGCTGGGCAGCCGCGAGCAGGTGCAGCGCCTGCTCAACCTGACGCTGTTGCGCGAGCCGCTGTGGGGTGCGCTGGGGGACGGGCAGTCGCTGCAGGCCGCCGAACATGTGCGCGGTGGTTTCCGCGTCAATGGCGCGGAGTGGGACGCCTTCACCGTCGAAGCCGCCGACTGGCTGGTGCTGCGCGCCTGGTACGAACCCGGTCGCGATTTCCTCCTCGCCGCGCTGCCCGGCGCCCGTGCGGGCCTGGTGCTGCGCGGCGGTGCGCAGTGCAACGAACTGCGTCTGCACCCGGAAGACATCCTCCTGCCGCCGGGGCTGGCGATCACGCCTCGGCGTTCGCTGTGCGATGGCCTGGCCCTGCTGCTGGAAGCCAACGTCGCCCTCGGTCTTGCACTGCATGCGGCAGAGCGGCTGGAACTGGCGCAGAGCTCTGAGTTGTTGCGGCTTCTCGGGCTGGGGCTGGTGCTCAGCGAACAGGCCGCCGCGCAACTGGACGACGACATCGCCGCTGGCGCCGGGCTGAGCTTCAGCCGCAGCAGCCATTTCTCCAACCTGGCCATCCAGGCGCTGGCGGTGGCTCGTGAGGCCGCGCAGTCGAGTCTCCGCGCGGAAGGCTTGAGGGCCCGGCTGCTGGGGGCTGCGCACTGATCGGCGGGTAAATCCGTCCGGCATTAGTTAAGAACTAAAAATTATTTATTTTAGATTTTTTATACCTGTAATCTTCGCTCTACCGGACCACCGGACTCATCCAGCATCACCTGACCTGTCCAGTGGTCCGCCTCGCTCTGCGGGCGGCCAACCCGTACCCGAGGAGCCGTATCCATGTCCCGCAGTCATTTCCTGCGCCGTTTCGCCGTTGGCCTCAGCGCGTCGGTCGCCCTGTTCGGCGCCCTGTCCGCCCAGGCTGAGCAGACCCTGCGCATCGGCTTCCAGAAGTCCTCCACGCTGCTGACCGTGGTGAAAGCCCAGGGCAACCTGGAGCGCGAGCTGGGCAAGCAGGGCATCAAGGTCACCTGGCATGAGTTCCCCAGCGGCCTGCCGCTGCTCGAATCGCTGAATGTGGGCAACGTCGACCTGTCCGCCGACGTCGCCGATACCGTACCCGTCTTCGCCCAGGCCGCCGGCGCGCAGCTGACCTATTTCGCCCGCGAAACCCCGTCGCCCACCGCGCAGTCGATCCTCGTGCCGCACGATTCGCCGCTCAACTCCCTGGCCGATCTCAAAGGCAAGCGTGTGGCCGTGACCAAGGCCGCCGGCAGCCACTACCTGCTGATCGCCGCCCTGCAGAAGGCCGGGCTGAAGTTCTCCGACATCCAGCCGGCGTACCTCACTCCCGCCGATGGCCGTGCCGCCTTCGAGAACCACAAGGTCGATGCCTGGGTGACCTGGGACCCGTACGTGGCCAGCGCCCAGCGTCAGCAGAACGCCCGCGTGCTGGTCGATGGCAAGGGCCTGGCCAGCTACCAGCGCTACTACCTGGCGTCCACCGAGTACGCCAAGGCTCACCCGGAAGTGCTCAAGCAGGTCTTCGCCGAACTGCAGAAGACCGGCCGCTGGGTGAAGGAGCACCCCAGCGACGCCGCCAAGGTGCTCGGCCCGCTGTGGGGCAACCTCGATGTCGCCACCGTCGAACAGGCCAATGCCCGCCGCAGCTATGACGTTCAGCCGGTGCGCAAGGACGGCCTCGACGAGCAGCAACGCATTGCCGACGCCTTCTACGCCGAAGGCCTGCTGCCCAAGCCTGTCGATGCCCGCGCGGTGCCGGTGTGGCAGCCGGACGTGGCGAGCAACTGATCCCCTATTTCCCGCCGCTCTCCCGAGCGGCCCGTCACGGCCCGGCCGGCCGCCTTTGTACGCATTTCCAGGAGCTCCACATGAAACACATCAGTGCCCCGCGCCGCCTGCTGGCCGCGCTTGCCCTGGTCGGCGTCGCTGGCGCCGCCCAGGCCGATATCACCCTCGGCTACCAGACCGGCATCGACCCGACCAAGGTGCCCCAGGCCGACGGTACCTACGAGAAAGTCATCGGCGAGAAGCTCGACTGGCGCCGCTTCAACAGCGGCCCGGAAGTGGTCGCCGCCATTGCCTCGGGCGACGTGCAACTGGGCAACCTCGGCTCCAGCCCGCTGGCCGCCGCGACTTCCCGTGGCCTGCCGATCGTCGCCTTCATCGTCTCCGCGCAGATCAACGCCGCCGAGGCCCTGGTGGTGCGCAACGGCAGCAAGATCGAGAAGCCCGAGGACCTGGTCGGCAAGACCATCGCCACGCCCTTCGTGTCGACCTCGCACTACAGCCTGCTGGGCGCGCTCAAGCACTGGAACATCGACCCCGGCAAAGTGAAGATCGTCAACCTCAACCCCACCGAGATCGCCGCCGCCTGGCGCCGTGGCGACATCGATGGCGCCTTCGTCTGGTCGCCCGCCCTGGGCGAGATCAAGAAATCCGGCAAGGTACTGACCGACGCCGCCGAAGTCGGCAAGTGGGGCGCACCGACCTTCGAGGTCTGGGTCGCTCGCAAGGACTTCGCCGAGAAGCACCCGGAAGTCATCGCCAAGTTCGCCAAGGTCAGCCTGGACTCCTTCGCCGACTACAACGCCCACAAGGCCGAGTGGACCGCCGATTCCGAACAGGTGAAGAAGATCGCCAAGCTGACCGGCGCCGATCCGAAGGACGTGCCCGAGTTGCTGGCCGGTTCGGCCTTCCCCGAGTCCCAGGCGCAGCTGTCTTCCGCGCTGCTGGGTGGTGGCACCGCCAAGGACATCGCTGGCACCGCTGCCTTCCTGAAAGAGCAGAAGCGCGTGCCTTCGGTACTCAAGGACTACTCGCCCTACGTCAGCGCGGAATACGTGCGCCAGGCGGAGAGCGTGCAGGTGGGGCAGCGCTGATCGACCTGCAGCGGGGCACCCTCTCCCCAACCCTCTCCCTTCCAGGAAGAGGGTTGGGCGGAGGGTTGGCACCGCAGCATCCCTTTCTCACCCTACGGAGGGCAGAACATGAGCCGTCTGACGGCCGAGGCGGTCAGCCTCACTTTCCAGCAGCGCGGACGCGAGCGCGTCGTGCTGCAGGACCTCACTCTCAGCCTGGCCAAGGGCGAATCCCTGGTGGTGCTCGGCCCGTCCGGCTGCGGCAAGTCCAGCCTGCTCAACGTGCTCGCGGGCTTCCAGGCGCCTGACAGCGGTCGCGTGCAGATCGATGGCCGGACCCTCGAAGGTCCTGGCGGCGAACGCGGCGTGGTGTTCCAGGATGACGCCCTGATGCCCTGGCTCAACGCCCTGGACAACGTGGCCCTGGGCTTGCGCATTCGCGGCGTCGGCGCTGCCGAGCGCAATGCCCGTGCCCACGAAGTATTGAAGCTGGTGGGCCTGGGCGAGCACGCGGACTACCGCATCTCGCAACTTTCCGGCGGCCAGCGGCAGCGCCTGGGCCTCGCCCGCGCACTGGCGGTGGAACCGGATTTCCTCCTGCTCGACGAACCCTTCGGCGCGCTCGACGCGCTGACCCGCGAACGCATGCAGGTGCTGACCCTCGACCTGTGGCGCAAGACCGGCAAGGGCCTGTTCCTGATTACCCACAGCGTCGACGAAGCGCTGTTCCTCGCCACTGACCTGGTGGTGATGGACGGGCCA
Source organism: Pseudomonas sp. AU12215 (assembly GCF_001675465.2). Classification (NCBI taxonomy): domain Bacteria; kingdom Pseudomonadati; phylum Pseudomonadota; class Gammaproteobacteria; order Pseudomonadales; family Pseudomonadaceae; genus Pseudomonas; species Pseudomonas sp. AU12215. The sequence goes on along the minus strand of NZ_MACM02000141.1, from coordinate 198,431 downwards.
CCGGCGCGCATCGTCAAGCGCCTGTCGCTGGACTTCGCCCGCCGCTACGCCGCCGGCGAGCCGGTGCGCAGCATCAAGTCCGACCCGGAATTCGCGCGTCTGCGCCAACTGCTTCTCGATGAGTTCCTCGAAGAACCGGAGGCCGAGCATGCCCACTGAAACCCTCGCCGCCAAACTCCCCGCCGCCGCGCCGAAATCCCGCAGCGTACCGGGTGATTACCGCCGCTGGGCTGCCGCCGGCAGCATCGTCGGCGTCTTCGTGCTCTGGTGGCTGGCCACGCATCTGGGCTGGGTCGACACCCTGTTCCTGCCGGCCCCGGAGCAACTGGTGGAGGCCTTCCAGCGCGTGCTGGCCGAAGGTTACGTCGACGCCTCGCTGTGGCAACACGTCGGCACCAGCCTGATGCGTGTGCTGCTGGCGCTGGGCGCGGCGGTGCTGACGGCGATTCCGCTGGGCATCCTGATGGGCCTCAATCCGCTGGTCAGCGCGGCGTTCGATCCGCTGGTGGAGTTCTATCGCCCGGTGCCGCCGCTGGCTTACCTGCCGCTGATCGTCATCTGGTTCGGCATCGGCGAGCTGTCCAAGGTGCTGCTCATCTACCTTGCCCTGTTCGCCCCGCTGCTGATCGCTACTGCCGCCGGTGTCCGCCGCGTGGACAAGTCGCGCATCCAGGCCGTGCGCTGCCTGGGCGCGAGCCGCCTGCAGGTGGTGCGTCACGTCATCCTCCCCAGCGCGCTGCCGGAAGTCCTGACCGGCCTGCGCATCGCCCTGGGCGTGGGCTGGTCGACCCTGGTCGCCGCCGAGCTGATCGCCGCCAACCGCGGCCTGGGCTTCATGGTGCAGTCCGCCGCGCAGTTCCTCGCCACCGACGTGGTGGTGCTGGGCATCCTGCTGATCGCCGCCATCGCGCTGAGCTTCGAGCTGGGGCTGCGCTGGCTGCAGAAACGGTTTGCTTCCTGGGAATAACCGCTTCCTTCTTCGAGAACACTGATCCGACGCCCTCACCACGCAGGTGAGGGACAGGGCAGAGCACGCCTCTTCCCGTGAACCTCACGAGAGAACACGAACATGACCACCCTGAGCATCGAACCCATCAGCCCGGCCCTGGGCGCCGTCGTTTCCGGCGTGCGCCTGGCCGATCCGCTGGACGACGCGGCGCAGCGCCAGATCGAGCAGGCCCTGCTCGATCACCACGTGCTGTTTTTCCGCGATCAGCCGCTGACGCCGAGCCAGCAGGCGAACTTCGCCGCGCGCTTCGGTGACCTGCACATCCACCCGATCTACCCCAGCTCGCCGGAACAGCGCGAAGTCATCGTCCTCGATACCGCCGTCACCGATGTGCGCGACAACGCTATCTGGCACACCGACGTGACCTTCCTGGAAACCCCGGCCCTGGGCGCAGTGCTCGCCGCCAAGCAGCTGCCGCCCTACGGTGGCGATACCCTGTGGGCCAGCGGCATCGCGGCGTTCGAGGCGCTGTCGAAGCCACTGCAGCAACTCCTCGACGGCCTTACCGCGACCCACGACATCAGCAAGTCCTTCCCGCAGGAGCGCTTCGGTGCCACCGACGCGGATCGCGCGCGGCTGGAAGAGGCGCGGAGGAAGAACCCGCCGCGCAGCCACCCGGTGATCCGTACGCACCCGGTCACCGGGCGCAAGGCGCTGTTCGTCAGCGACGGCTTCACCACCCGCATCAACGAGCTGGAGCCGGCGGAAAGCCGCGCCATTCTCGACCTGCTGTTCGCCCACTTCGCGCGTCCTGAGTTCACCGTGCGCTGGCGCTGGAAGGAAAACGACGTGGCCTTCTGGGACAACCGCGTGACCCAGCACTACGCGGTGGATGATTACCGCCCGCAGCGGCGGGTGATGCACCGGGCGACGATTCTCGGGGACAAACCGTTCTGACCGGCTCTTCTGTAGGAGCGAGCTTGCTCGCGAACGGATTTCATCGGTGTGTCGGTGTTGTGCGGTTCGCGAGCAAGGACTGGGCGTCCCTCTCGCTCCTGCAGGGGCAATTTCCCTTCATCCCCGTGACTTAAGGCAACAAAGCCGCACGGCAGACCGCATTCGTCGCCATTCTGGGTCGCGGCGGCTGGCGCACTGTCCTACGCTTTGGCAGTTGCGCTTTATGAAGAGACTGCCTACATGCAAGAACGGATTCCCGACGAGTCCAACCTCGCCGAGCTGACGGTTCGCGGCCTGATCCTCGGCGCGCTGATCACCGTGGTGTTCACCGCTTCCAACGTCTACCTCGGCCTCAAGGTCGGCCTGACCTTCGCCTCGTCGATTCCCGCGGCAGTCATTTCCATGGCCGTGCTGCGCTACTTCTCCGGCTCCAACATCCTCGAGAACAACATGGTGCAGACCCAGGCCTCGGCGGCCGGCACCCTGTCCTCGATCATCTTCATCCTTCCGGGCCTCTTGATGATCGGCTACTGGAGCGGCTTCCCGTTCTGGCAGACGGCGGCCATCTGCTCCATCGGCGGCATCCTCGGCGTGCTCTACACCATCCCGCTGCGTCGGGTCATGGTGGTGCAGAGCAGCCTGCCCTACCCCGAGGGCGTGGCGGCGGCGGAGATCCTCCGTGTCGGCAGCCAGGACGAGGAAGAGGAGAAGGCCGGCAAGCCCGCGAAAGCCGGCGGCCCGGGCCTGCGCGACATCCTTGCCGGCGGCGTGGTCGCGGCGGCCTTCAGCCTGTTCAGCAGTGGCTTCAAGGTGCTCGCCGAAGGCTTCAGCTTCTGGATCACCGCCGGGCAGGCGGCGTTCCGCCTGTCCACCGGCTTCTCCCTGGCGCTGGTCGGCGCCGGCTACCTGATGGGCATCACCGCCGGCATCGCCATCCTGATCGGCGTGGTCATCGCCTGGGGCGTGGCCGTGCCGCTGCTCTCGGTGAACAGCGTGCTGGCGGCGGGGCAAACGCTGCCGGAGCTGGCCACCAAACTGTGGAGCAGCCAGGTGCGCTTCCTCGGCGCCGGCACCATCGGCATCGCCGCACTGTGGACCCTGGCGACGCTGTTCAAACCCATGGTGCAGGGCGTCTGGTCGTCGCTCAGTGCCGTGCGCGGCCGCGGCGAAGCCAGCGACCTGCGCACCGAGCAGGACCTCTCCGCCAAATGGATAGTCGCCATCGCCGGCTTCCTGCTGGTAGCGCTGTTCGTGGTCTTCTCCTACTTCCTCAGCGACGCCGCGCCGGACCTGAAGGGCGTCGGCTTCTGGGGACTGGTGGCGGTCTGCGTGATCTTCGCCTTCTTCTTCGGCTTCCTGATCGCCGCCGCCTGCGGCTACATGGCGGGCCTGGTCGGCTCGTCGAGCAGCCCGATCTCCGGCATCGGCATCATCGCGGTGATCCTGGTGTCGCTGCTGATTCTCGGCGTCGGATCGCTGGAGACCGGTTTCCTCGACCAGCAGGGCGGCAAGCTCGCCATTGCCCTGGCGCTGTTCACCACCTCGGTGGTGATCGCCATCGCGGCGATTTCCAACGACAACCTGCAGGACCTGAAGACCGGTTATCTGGTCGGCGCCACGCCGTGGCGCCAGCAGGTGGCGCTGATCGTCGGCTGCCTGGTCGGCGCGCTGGTGATCCCGCCGGTGCTGGAGCTGCTGTTCAACGCCTATGGCTTCACCGGCGCATTGCCGCGCGAGGGCATGGACCCGAACGCCGCCCTGGCTGCACCGCAGGCAACGCTGATGACCGCCATCGCCAGCGGGATTTTCCACAACGCGCTGAACTGGAACATGATCCTCATCGGCGTGGCGCTGGGCATCGCGCTGATCCTGGTGGATGTGCTGCTGCGCCGCACCGGCAAGGCCAGCCTGCCGGTGCTCGCCGTCGGCCTGGGCATCTACCTGCCGCCCACCATCGGCATGACCCTGGTGGTCGGCGCGGTGATCGCCTGGCTGCTGGAAACGGCGCTGGCCAAGCGCGCGGCAGCCGCCGGCAAGGATGTGGAGAAGTACTCCGACGAGCCCAAGCGCCGTGGCGTGCTGCTGGCTTCGGGCCTGATCGTGGGCGAGAGCCTGATGGGTATCTTGCTGGCGGCCGTGATCGGCACCACTGGCACGGACGCACCGCTGGCGCTGGTCGGCGGCGGCTTCGAGGACACCGCGCAGTGGCTTGGCTTGGTGGTCTTCGTGGCGATCTGCGTGCTGTTCTACCGCAAGGTGCTGGGCGGCGCACGCGGCTGATCCATCGCCGTGATGTGAAAAAGGCGCCTGTGGGCGCCTTTCTCGTTTCAGCCTGGTTCAACGTACCAAGTGCAGGAACTGCAGGTGCCGCTCGTACTGGTCGAGCATGTCGTTGATGATCTGCTCCTTGCTGTAGCCCATCAGGTCATAGTCCTGGCTGCCTTCGGAGAGGTGCACCTCGGCGCGGAAGTAGCGGCGGTTCTTCAGGTGCAGGCCGCCCATGCCGGCGCGGGCGAAGGACGGGGTGAAGTAGCCGCGCATCGACACTTGGTAGAGGAACGTGTGCTGCTCGCCGTGGCCGATTTCCAGGACCAGCTCCAGGTTGCCCAGGTCGAGATCGGATTCCACCTGCAGGCCCTTCTCGCGGAAGACCTCGGAGACCTCGGCGATCGCCGGGCTGACCACATCGACCATGAAGCGGTACACCTCATCCCGCGTGGGAAAGTGCACGGCCTGGGAGATACGCCGCTTCCAGCCGCCGGGCTTGGCCGAGGGCGGTGGCGCCAGGGAGTGGGTGCGCGCGCGCTGGCGCTGGGATTCGAGGTAGAACGCCTTGTGCAGGCCCCACATCATCAGCAGCAGGATCAGCGAGAAGGGCAGCGAGGTCAGCACCACTGCGGACTTCAGCGCATCGATGCTGCCGGCGAACAGCAGGCCGCCGGTGACCAGCGCGGTGGCCACGCCCCAGAACACCCGCAGCCACTTCGGGCCGTCATCGTCGGCGTTGCCGCCGTGGGCGGAGAGCGTGGAGAGCACCACGGTGCCGGAGTCCGCCGAGGTGACGAAGAAGACGAAGCTGACCAGCACCGTCACCGCGATCACTACACGGCTCGCGGGGTAGTTCTGCAGCATCTGGTACAGCGCCATGGACGGATCGGCAATGGCCACGCGGCCCAGTTCGCTGAAGCCATGGTTGAGTACCTGATCCAGTGCGCTGTTGCCGAAGATCGACATCCACGCCAGGGTGAAGCCCAGCGGGATGAAGAGCACGCCGAAGACGAACTCGCGGATCGTCCGCCCGCGCGAGATGCGCGCGATGAACAGCCCGACGAAAGGCGCCCAGGCGATCCACCAGGCCCAGTAGAACACCGTCCAGCCACCCAGCCAGTCGCTGCCGTCCTTGCCGTAGGCGTAGAGGTCGAAGCTCTTGGTCGGCAGGCTGCCGAGGTAGTCTCCGATGTTCTGCACCAGGGTGTTGAGCAGGTGCTGGGTGGGGCCGGCGAACAGCACGAAGAGCAGCAGCGCGCAGGCCAGCAGCATGTTGATGTCAGAGAGCAGGCGGATGCCCTTGTCCACGCCTGATACAGCGACCAGGATCGCCGCGCCCATCATCAGCGCGATCAACGTCATCTGCACCGGATGGCTGTGGGCGATGCCGAACAGGAAGTCCAGCCCGGCGTTGAGTTGCAGCACGCCGAAGCCCATGTCCGCGCCCAGGCCGAACACCGTGGCGATGATGCCGAAGCAGTCCACGGTGTAGCCGATGGGGCCGTTGATGCGCTTGCCGATCAGCGGGTAGAGCGCCGAGCGCAGCGCCAGCGGCAGGTTGTGCCGGTAGGCGAAGTAGGCCAGGGCCATCGCCACCAGGGCGAATACTCCCCAGCCGTGCAGGCCCCAGTGCAGGAACAGCAGCTGCATCGCCTGCCGCGCCGCTTCCGGCGTGCCGGCTTCGCCTTGCGGTGGCTGGGCGAAGTGGGTCAGCGGCTCGGAGACGCAGAAGAAGAACAAAGTGATGCTGATGCCGGCGGCGAAGAGCATGCCGGCCCAGGACAGGTAGCTGAATTCCGGCTCGTCGTGGTCGGCACCGAGCTTGATCTTTCCGTAGCCGGAAAGCGCGGTGACCACCACGAAGATCAGGTACAGCGTCATCGCCAGCAGGTAGTACCAGCCGACGGTATCGGCGGCCCAGGACTGTGCGGCGAGCAGCCATTCACCGGCCCGTTGGGGCTGGCTGATGACGATCAGGGCGAAGAGAAGGATCAGCGCGGCCGCACCGTAGAAGACCGGTGGGTTCATGCGCATGGAGGGTGAGGGTGTTACGGACGGGGGCGATTGTGCAACGGACAAAACGGGCGGGGTCCCTCTGACTTTTCCTTGAACAAGCATTCAATGAAAACACGGGATGGCCCTGGAAAGCCAATCGGCGGGACCGATGGTCCCGCCGCCGGCCCTGTCAAAAGGGCCGAGCGGAGCGGGTACTGCTTACTTGCGGCGGTTCTTTTTCGCCTCACGGATCTCACGGCGTTCCGGGTCGGCCTTCGCGGGCGCAGTCAGGAAAGCGGTGGCGGCGAAGAAGTTAGCAAGAGCGGCAAAGCTGGTCACGATAGTCTCCAATGGCGCCGGGGAAAATGGGTCCCGACCGCCTGTTAGCCATTTTCCCTGAAGATTGTGACAAAAAGAAGTGAATGATCTCGATGGCAGGTATTGATATGGTCGATGAGACTGATTTTTACGATATTTGCGAGTAATAGTCATGTTTTTGACTGTTTGCTCAGGATTCCCTCCTGCCGACCTGCGGGTCGGCCCGGCCTTTCACTGCGACCATTCGTCGCCAAAGGTGAAACGGTTCAGCGCAGGCTCTGGCTTTTACGCGATAGACGGCTGTCAACGGCGAGAAACAGGTATTCCCTTAGCACAATCGCCGAAATAGAGCGGGTTCAAGTCTGGAAGCTTGAACGAGTGTGCAGTTTTTCGTGAAAAACTTGTGAATCGGCTATGGCGATTGACTTGTTGATTCCGTTAGTCTCCCCCGGCAGGACAAAAAACCACCAACAGGGAGCATCATCGAGATGGACTTCAAACGCATCGCCCTTGCCACTGCACTCTTCGCTTCGCTGGCTGGCTGCCAGACCATGACCACCAACCAGGCCATCGTTCCGCTGCAGGCCGCCACCGCCCAGATGATCGGTCTGGCTTCCTCCGACGAGTTGGTCGTCAGCGACGTCAAAGCCGGTCAGCCGGACGCCCTGGGTGGCCAGGAACTCTCCTACGTCGCCACCACCACCAAAGGCCGCGTGTTCAACTGCACCTCGCGCATGATGCCGGGCCTGCTGACCGATCCGGCCAAGCTGACCAACCCGTCGTGCACTCCAGTGGTCGCGCACTCCAACACCGCCACCAAGTAAGACTGCCCCGTCGCCCGTGCGCGGCCCTTCGGGTCGCGCTGGCGACTACAGCGCGGCATCAGCCGCGCTCGCGCTCCAGGCGTTGCAGCAGCGCACGCAACTGCGCCTCGACGCCGGGCTGGCGCACCAGGCGCTCCAGTGCCGCTTCGTTCACTTCCGTTTTCCCGCCTGGCCCCGCTACGCCGCCTGACCCGGCCGCGCCGCCCGAAAAATTCAGGTGCTCCGGGCGAATCTCTTCGTCCGGGCTGACCAGCAAGGCGAAGTGGATGACGTTCTCCAGCTCGCGGATATTGCCCGGCCACGAATAGCTTTCCAGCGCGCGCTGGGTGTCGCTGGCGATCTGTGGCACCGACAGTTCCAGGCGTTGCGCGTGCACGCCTAGGAAGTACTCGGCCAGCGGCTGGATATCGCCGATGCGCTCGCGCAGCGGCGGCAAGGTCAGGTTGCCGTCGTGCAGGTATTGCTGCAGTCCTTCGAGGAATTTCCCCGCCTTCACCGCCTGCCCCAGGTCGATACTGGTGGCGGCGACCAGACGCACGTCCACCGGCACCGGCTCGCGCGCGCCGACGCGCAGCACTTCACGTTCCTGCAGCACGCGCAGCAGCTTCTGTTGCAGCGACAGCGGCAGGTCGGCGATCTCGTCGAGATAGAGGGTGCCGCCATTGGCCGAGCCGAACCAGCCGGCGCGGCTGCCCACCGGGCCGTTGTGCGCGCCTGGCGCGTAGCCGAAGAGCTCGGCGTCGGCGTAGTTGCGGCTCAGCGCGCTGCAGCTCACCGCGACGAACAGGCCGGGGCGCTCGCTGGCGCGGTGGATGTGACGGGCCAGCAGCTCCTTGCCGGTGCCGGTCTCGCCATGGATCAGCACCGGTTGCGGCAATGGCGCCAGGCGCTCTACCTCGTCGCGCACTTCGTGGGAGCGAGGGTCGAAGAACACCAGCGCCTTGGCGCGGATGCTCAGCGGGCTCTTGTCGGCGTCGGGGAAGGTCAGCAGTGGTAGCGGTGCGTGGGGGGCGTTCATGGAAAATCTCCTTCTGCTCTTACAGCGCGTCCAGCGCCTGCAGGAAGTCACTGACGATGTCCTCGCTGTCCTCGATGCCCACCGAGACTCGGATGGTGCCGTCGTGGATATCCAGCGCGGTCAGCGCCTCGGCGGACAGCGCACGGTGCGAGGTCTTGCCGGGGTGGGTGATGCTGCTGGCGACACCGGCCAGCGACGGGGCGAAGGCGGCCAGTTGCAGCGCGCCGATCAGCGCGTCGACCTGGTCCAGGCCGCCCTTCAGGGTGAAGCTGAGCATGCCCGAGTGGCCTTTGCGGAACAGGCGTTGCGCCAGTGCGTGGTCCGGGTGCGAGGGCAGGCCGGGATAGTAGACGCGCTCCACCTGCGGGTGCGCCTCGAGGGCCTCGGCCAGTGCCTGGGCGTTCTGCGAATGCGCGCGCATGCGCAGTGCGAGGGTTTTCGCGCCACGGAAGTTCAGCCAGCTCTCGAAGGGACTGGCGCTGCCGCCGGCGTTGATCTGGAAACGCCGCGCCGCGGCGATCCATTGTGCGTCGCCGACCAGTGCGCCACCCATGGCGTCGCTGTGGCCGTTCAGGTATTTGGTCGTGCTGTGGATCACCAGGTCGGCACCATCGCGCAGCGGCTGGTAGAGCACCGGCGAGAGGAAGGTGTTGTCCACCACCAGCTTGAGGCCCTGGCGGTGGGCGAGATCGGCCAGCGCCGGGACATTGCTCACGCGCACCAGCGGGTTGGAGGCGGTCTCGGTGTAGATCAGTTTCGTGGTCGGGGTGATCGCCGCTTTCACCGCGGCCAGGTCGTTGAGGTCGACCAGGGTGGAGGCGATGCCGAAGCGTGTCAGCTCTTTCTCGATCAGGCTCTGGGTGGTGCCGTACAGCTCGCGGCTGGCGATCAGGTGATCACCGGCGCCGAGCACGCCGAGCAGCGCGGCGGAAATGGCCGCCATGCCGGAGGCGGAGAACAGCGCGTCCTCGCCGCCTTCCAGGTCGCGCAGCAATTCCTCCACGGCGCTGTGGTTGGGGTTGCCGATGCGCGTGTACATGTAGTTGTCGGGGTTGCCGGCGAGAAAGTCGTCGACCTGCTCCAGGGAGTCGTAGACGAACACCGAGCTCTGGTAGATCGGCTGGCTCTTGGCACGGGTGACCATGCGCCGGTCGGCGTCGTGGCCGCTGTGTACGGCGCGGGTGGAAGGGCCTTTGGCGTGGTCGCTCATGGCAAGTCCTTGGGAAAGAAAAACGCCGGTGGAACCTGCCCACCGGCGTTGAAGCGGGTGCGCCAAGGGCGCGCCCAGCGTGGGAGTCGTTGCGCCCGGCGGATGGCCGGGCGACGGATCAGAAGGCTGGCACCACGGCGCCGTTGTACTTCTTCTCGATGAAGGCTTTGACTTCCGGGCTGGTCAGGGCGGCGGAGAGCTTCTTCAGCGCATCGCTGTCCTTGTTGTCCGGTCGCGCCACCAGGTAGTTCACGTAGGGCGAGTTGCGGTCTTCGAGGATCAGCGCGTCCTTCACCGGGTTGAGCTTGGCTTCCAGCGCGTAGTTGGTGTTGATCAGGTCCAGGTCGACCTGGTCCAGCACGCGCGGCAGCAGGGCCGATTCCAGCTCCTTGAACTTCAGGTGCTTGGGGTTCTCGGCGATGTCTTTCGGGGTGGCCAGGGCGTTGCTCGGGTCCTTGAGCTTGATCACGCCGGCCTTCTGTAGCAGGAGCAGGGCGCGGCCGCTGTTGCTGCCTTCGTTGGGCAGGGCGACGGTGGCGCCGTCCGGCAATTGGCCGATGGACTTGTATTTCTTCGAGTAGCCGCCGAAGGGCTCGACGTGCACGCCGGTCACGGTGACCAGGTTGGTGCCCTTGCCCTTGTTGAAGTTATCCAGGTACGGCTTGGTCTGGAAGTAGTTGGCATCCAGGCGCTTTTCGGCGACCTGCACGTTGGGCTGCACGTAGTCGGTGAAGACCTTGATCTCCAGGTCCACGCCTTCCTTGGCCAGGGTCGGCTTGATCAGCTCGAGGATCTCGGCGTGGGGGATCGGGGTGGCAGCGACAACGAGCTTCTCGTTGGCGAAGGCAGAGGTGCTGAAGGCAGCGGCGAGGGCGGTCAGAAGCAGCAGCTTTTTCATTGCGATGTCCTTGTGGGGCAGATGACCGCTGGCGTCCGGGCCGGCCGGGATGGGGCCTTCGTACGGGCGGTGGATTCTAGTTCCGCAGCTCACTTGGCAGCGGTTGAGACGAAAGTTACCCGGCTTTTTTATTCCAATAAAATATTAATTTTTCATTTTCATATTCGATTTTGTTCATATCGAACGGCCTGATCGGATGAGACATCCTGTCGCGCGACACCCCGTCGCGCGGCAACCCACCACTCCAGCCCGCGCCGCGGGCACGCGTAAAATCGAGTCGTTTTCTTGAGCGGCGTCAATGCGGATGGCGGTCCATTCTGATTGGGCGGCAAAAGAAACCCGAACCGACAGGAGATCGGCGGCTCGAAAAAGATCCATCAAGCAACACAGACATCACGCAAGAACGCCCTGCGCATGCGCAAGGTACGGTGCCGACCCTCCGTGGGGTGGGCGTCAGCCTGAAGAGGAATCGTCATGTTCGGATTAGAGGCGCTCGACCTGGCCCGGATCCAGTTCGCCTTTACCGTGTCCTTCCACATCATCTTCCCTGCCATCACCATCGGCCTCGCCAGCTACCTGGCAGTGCTCGAAGGGCTGTGGCTGAAGACCCAGGAGGAGGTCTACCGCGACCTCTATCACTTCTGGTCGAAGATATTCGCCGTCAACTTCGGCATGGGCGTGGTCTCCGGCCTCGTCATGGCCTATCAGTTCGGCACCAACTGGAGCGCCTTCTCGGCGTTCGCCGGGAGCGTCACCGGCCCGCTGCTGACCTACGAAGTGCTGACCGCCTTCTTCCTCGAGGCCGGCTTCCTCGGCGTCATGCTTTTTGGCTGGCACCGCGTCGGCCCCGGCCTGCACTTCTTCGCCACGGTGATGGTGGCGATCGGCACGCTGATCTCGACCTTCTGGATCCTCGCTTCCAACAGCTGGATGCAGACCCCGCAGGGCCACGAGATCGTCAATGGCGTGGTGGTGCCGGTGGACTGGGTGGCGATCATCTTCAACCCGTCCTTCCCCTATCGCCTGCTGCACATGGCGATCGCCTCGTTCGTTGCCACCGCCTTCTTCGTTGGCGCCTCGGCGGCCTGGCACCTGCTGCGTGGCCGCGACAACCCGGCGATCCGCAAGATGCTCTCGATGGCGATGTGGATGGCACTGATCGTCGCGCCGATCCAGGCCATGGTCGGTGACGCCCACGGCCTCAACACGCTGAAGCACCAGCCGGCGAAGATCGCCGCGATGGAAGGCCATTGGGATAACAGCAGCGGCGAACCGACCCCGTTGATCCTGTTCGGCTGGCCGGACATGGAGCGTGAGGAAACCCGCTTCAAGATCGAGATTCCGGTACTCGGCAGCCTGATCCTGAATCACAGCCTGACCGAGCCGATCCCGGCGCTGAAGGATTTCCCGAAGGCCGACCGGCCCAATTCCACCATCGTGTTCTGGTCGTTCCGCATCATGGCCGGCCTGGGGATGCTGATGATCTTCGTCGGCCTGTGGAGCGCCTGGCTGCGCTGGCGCAAGCGGCTGTTCGAGAGTCGCGCCTTCCTCAAGCTGGTGCTGTGGATGGGGCCGTCCGGCCTGATCGCGATCCTCGCCGGCTGGTTCACCACCGAGATCGGTCGCCAGCCGTGGGTGGTCTACGGGCTGATGCGTACCAGCGACGCGGTGTCCAACCACAGCGTGACGCAGATGAGCATCACCCTGGTGATGTTCGTGGTGGTGTACTTCTCGCTGTTCGGCGTGGGCATCGGCTACATGATGCGCCTGGTGCGCAAGGGCCCGATCACCCATGAGGGGCGCGAAACCAGCCAGGGTGGCGCCGGCCAGCAACGCACTCCGGCGCGGCCGCTGTCGGCGACCGCCGAGGGCCTCGACGACGATGAAACCGACAGTCCGGCAGGGAGGAACTGAGCATGGGCATCGACCTTCCGCTGATCTGGGCGATCATCATCATCTTCGGCGTGATGATGTATGTGGTGATGGACGGCTTCGACCTGGGGATCGGCATGCTCTATCCGTTCTGCCAGGACGAGGGCGACCGTGACGTCATGATGAACACCGTGGCGCCGGTCTGGGACGGCAACGAGACCTGGCTGGTATTGGGCGGCGCGGCGTTGTTCGGCGCCTTCCCGGTGGCCTATTCGGCGGTACTCTCGGCGCTGTACCTGCCGCTGATCCTGATGCTGATGGGGCTGATCTTCCGCGGCGTGGCCTTCGAGTTCCGCTTCAAGGCCCGGCCGGCGAAACGGCACATCTGGGACAAGTCGTTCATCGTCGGTTCGCTGGTGGCGACCTTCTTCCAAGGCGTGGCGCTGGGGGCCTTCATCGAGGGCATCCCGGTGGAAAACCGCGCCTTCGCCGGCGGCGCGCTGGACTGGCTGGCACCGTTCCCGCTGTTCTGCGGCCTGGGCCTGGTGGTGGCATACACCCTGCTGGGCTGCACCTGGCTGATCATGAAAACCGAGGGGCCTCTACAGCAGCGCATGCATGACCTGGCGAAGCCCCTGGCGTTGGTGCTGCTGGCAGTGATCGGCATCGTCAGCCTGTGGACGCCGCTGGCCCACGAGGACATCGCCCAGCGCTGGTTCAGCCTGCCGAACCTGTTCTGGTTCCTGCCGGTGCCGCTGTTGGTGCTGCTGACCTTCTACAGCCTGCTGCGCTCGGTGGCGCGCAATGACCATGTGAAGCCGTTCCTGCTCACCCTGGCGCTGATCTTCCTGGGCTACAGCGGGCTGGGCATCAGCCTGTGGCCGAACATTATCCCGCCGTCGATGTCGATCTGGGACGCCGCGGCGCCGCCGCAGAGCCTGGGCTTCATGCTGGTGGGCGCGCTGTTCATCATTCCCTTCATCCTCGTCTACACCGCGTGGAGCTACTACGTGTTCCGCGGTAAGGTGAAGCACGGCGACGGCTACCACTAGAGGTGCGCGTGATGACCCATGAAGAGCAGGAGAAGGCGCCGCTGCGCAAGCGGCTCGGCTGGCTGGTACTGATCTGGGCGCTGAGCGTCGCCGGCCTGGGCGTCGCAGCCTGGCTGATGCGCCTGTTCATGAGCGCGGCGGGGCTGGGCACGCCGCACTAGCCGCGCAATCGATCCCATCCGGGCGCCGTCCCCCGGCGCCCGTTCCCACATCCCTCGCCGGTGCTTCCAGCGGGGGATTTTTTTCAGTGCAGCTTGTCGCGCTTGGCCAGGGTGGGGAACAGCTTCATCCAAGCACCGGTGACGACCAGTGTGCCGACGCCGCCGAGTACAACCGCCGGCACCGTGCCGAGCCAGTGCGCGGTGACTCCGGATTCGAATTCGCCCAGCTGGTTCGAGGCACCGATGAACAGGCCGTTCACCGCGCTGACCCGGCCGCGCATCTCGTCCGGGGTTTCCAGCTGCACGAAGGCGCCGCGGATGACCATGCTGATCATGTCCGCCGCCCCCAGCACTACCAGCACCGCCAGGGAGAACCAGAAGGACGTCGACAGGCCGAAGGCGATGGTGGTGACCCCGAACACGCCCACGGCGGCGAACATGATCCGCCCGACGTTGCGCTCGATGGGGAAGCGCGCCAGCCAGAACGACATCAGCAGTGCGCCCACCGCCGGGGCCGAGCGCAGCAGGCCCAGGCCCCAGGGGCCGGTCAGTAGGATGTCCTTGGCGAACACCGGCAGCAGTGCGGTGGCGCCGCCCAGCAGCACGGCGAACAGGTCCAGCGAGATGGCGCCGAAGATGTCCGGGCGGCTGCGGATGAAGCGGATGCCCGCCAGCAGCGACTCCAGCGTGGCCTTGCCCTGGGCGGCCGGCGCCTGGCGCGAGGGCAGGGTGAGCACCAGGGTGCAGGCGATGAAGTACAGCACTGCGGTGGGCGTGTAGACCCAGAAGGCGCCGAAGGCATAGAGGAAGCCGCCGAACGCCGGCGCGGCGATGGTCGCCGCCTGCATGGCCGAGGCGGACGCGGCGACGGCACGGGGGAACAGTGCCGTGGGCACGATGTTCGGCAGCAGCGCCTGGGTGGTCGGCATCTCGAAGGCCCGCGCGGTGCCCAGCAGGAAGGCCATCACGAAGATCATCTCGCGGGTCACGTTGTCGGTGCTGGCGCCCACCACCAGCGCCACGGCGATCAGGCCCTGGCCGACCTGGCAGAGCGAAGCGATGCGGCGGCGGTCGTAGCGATCGGCGACGTGACCGGTGTGCAGCATGAAGAGCACGCGCGGGGTGAATTCCACCAATCCGACCAGGCCCAGGTCGAGCACGTTGTGGGTCAGTTCGTAGATATGCCAGCCAATGGCCACGGTGATCATCTGGAAGGCGCTGGCGGTGCAGACGCGGGCCAGCCAGAAGGCGAGAAAAGGGCGGTGACGCAGCAGGGACGTGGCTTCGGCGGTCATCTTGGAGGCTTATCTGGAAGGTTCGTTAGGAGGCTAAGCAAGGGCCATGCAGCGTAGCACGGCGTAACACTTTCCCGCTTGTCGCCGAGGGTTTTTGCTATTGGCGAATAGTCTCGACCCGTCGACTAAAATTTTCATCTCCGCGACAAGCTGTCCGATTGACTTTGCTTCGCACTATTGAGGTGCGTTAAAGTTGACAGAAGAGTCAGGTTTTCCTGCAGGATCTTTCCTCCGGCGCCATCCCCGAGACGCCCGCGATTCCGCGGCCTCCGAACTCTCTCCAGCACCGAAAAAACGACATGGGCGGGCCTTCACCGTCCAGAGGATGAACCATGTCCAACCGTGATATTTCCCGGCGCGCCTTCCTGCAGGGCGGGCTGATTGCCGGTGTCAGCGTGACCATGGCGCCGCTCGGCAGCCGGGCCTTCGCTGCCCTGATGGAAAACTCCGTCACCGTCTCCCCGCAGCAGTGGATGGGCCACGACGGCAAGGCGCGCTTCCGTAACGATGCGCTGTCCAAGGTCTGCGGCAACAAGGTGTTCGCCCGCGACATCCGCTCCAAGGACATGCCCGGCTGGCCGCAGCAGCAGGGCCACGCCATGCTGCTCAAGACCATCAAGGCCGACCGCATCTTCGACGGTATCGACCTCGCCTGGCTGGGCGCCGAGCTGCAGCCCGACCGCATCGTCACCGCCGAGGACCTGGACAAGGACGGCATCGTCTTCCCCGAAGCCCATGCCCCGGACCCGCTGCTGCCGCGCGGCAAGGTGCCGATGTTCATTGGCCACCCGGTGGCGATCCTGATCTGGAACGACTTCGAGCGCTTCCGTCAGGCCAAGCTGAAGATGAAGTTCAACGACAAGGCGATCCGCTACGGTGCGCAGGCCCCGCTGTACCAGGGCGACCCCTACGGCAGCTTCCGCTACGTGCGTGTGGGCGGGGCGACTTCGGCCGATCCGGACGAGTTTTCCAGCCTCAAGGACTCGATCCTCTTCCCGATGATCCGCGAGCGCAAACCGGTGTGGAACCAGCAGCCCAACCAGCACGGTGACCTCACCGAGCAGGGCCTGTTCTACGCGCAGAAGATCAAGGACCAGATCGAAAACCCGCCGGAGAACTGGCTGGTCTTCGACGAACGCTACAAGACCCCGTCCATCGAGCCGGCCGCCATGGAGCCGGACAACGGCAACGGCTGGTACGACCCGGCGAGCAAGACCCTGCACTTCGTGGTCGCCACCCAGTGCCCGTTCGAGGCGGCCTACGAGACGGCGCACATGATCGCCCCGTCGCGCTTCGGCCTGGCCAAACTGAACATGCACCCCGGCTACACCGTGGGTTACGGCTCCAAGGACCACAACATCTTCGTCTACTACGCGGCCCTCGCTGCGCTGTACGGCAACGGTGTACCGGTGCGCCTGGCCAATGACCGCTACGAGCAGTTCCAGAGCGGCATCAAGCGCCACCCGTTCGACATCCGCTACCAGCTCGCGGTGGACAAGAAGGACATGACCTTCAAGATCTTCCGCACCGAGATGAGCGTGGACGGCGGCGGCCGCATCAACTACAGCCCGTCCGTGGCCGCCGTGGGCGCCACCGCCGCGCAGTCGATCTACTACATGCCGCAGAACGACCTGCAGGTGACCGCCTACCATTCCCGCGCCGTCGAGGCCGGCTCCATGCGTGGCTACGGCACCCTGCAGAGCATGGCCGCCACCGAGATGATGGTGGACGAGATCGCCGGTCGCCTGGGCGTGGACGCCATCGAACTGCGCCGCGTCAACGCGCTGAAGTCGGGCATGAAGAACACCCAGGGCGCGATCCCTGCCGGTGCGCTGCGCCTGCACGAAATCCTCGACAAGGCCGCTGCCCACGAGTGGTGGAAGACCCGCGACGCACGCAAGCAGTCGATGGACGCCAAGGACCCGGACCACTGGTACGGCGTCGGCTTCGCCATCTGCCAGAAGGACTTCGGCACCGGCTCGGAAGCGCCCATGGCGAGCATCGAGTTCGATGCCACCGGCAAGGTGCACATGCGCCACATCGGCATCGAGATCGGTACCGGTATGTCCACTTCCCAGGCGCTGGTGGTAGCCGACTTCCTCGGCAAGCCGGCGGACGAGATGAAGACCGCCGAAACCGAGTGGCCGGAACTGCAGCTGATCAGCGGTGAAGACCCCTACACCATGAGCCAGCCGACCCAGGACGAGAAGCTGCGCAATCCGCGCTGGGTCGGCAAGTACGCCTCGGCGTCGTCGGCGACCAACTCGGCCTACTACTTCAGCCACGCCACCCGCGAAGCGGCACGCGTGCTGTTCAACCACGGCCTGTGGCCGGCGGCCCTGGAAATCTGGCGTCGCGGCCCGTTCAACGGCGCCGCCAACCCGCTGGTGGTGCGCCGCGAGGACGCCCACTGGGTCGACGGCAAGCTCACCGCCAACGGCCTGCAGCCACTGTCGTTCGCCGAACTGGCGCAGGTCGCCCACGAGAAGGGCCTGGTCACTGGCGCCACCGTCCACGGCTTCAACCGCTGGAGCTGGGCGGAGTGCGACTACGTCATCGATGGCGTGCGCGACCGCCTGCCGCTGGACGCCCTGGCCGTGAAGTACGGCGACGGCGCGCCGGGTGTGAAGAAGGCGCAGATGAACAGCGCCGGCTTCCACCTGCTGGATCGCCAGAACGTGGCCTATCCGCCGGTGCAGCTGAACAACGCCGCCGTGACCTACTACAGCCCGGTGGCGACCATCGTCGAGCTGAAGGTGAACAAGGGCAACGGCGAAGTCAGTGTGCTCAACCATCACAGCTGGATCGAGTGTGGCCGCGTGCTGGTGCCGGAACTGGTGAAAGGCCAGATCGAAGGCGGCACCGCCATGGGCATCGGCCACGCATTGCTGGAAGACATGCCGCTGTACGAGGGTGGCCCGGGCGAGGGCGACTGGAACTTCAACCGCTACCGTCTCCCGAAGGCGAAGGACGTGGCCGTCTGGCAGCAGAGCTCGGAAATCCTTCCGCCGCTCTCGCCCAGCGACCCGTCCAAGGGCATCGCCGAAGTGGTGATGATCCCGGTGGTCGGCGCCATCAGCAACGCCGTGGCCCACGCCATCGGCAAGCGCGTCCGCGACCTGCCCATCACCCCCGCTCGCATCAAGGAGGCCCTCAATGGCTAAGCGTCCGCTCAACTTGACCATCAATGGTCAAACCGTCGGTCCGGTCGAGGTTCCCGAGGACCTGCCGATGATCGACTACCTGCACGAATACCAGAATCTCACCGGTTCGCGCCTGGGCTGCGGCCAGGGCATCTGCCATGCCTGCGTGGTGATCGTCGACAACCCCGACGGCACCAGCGAGGAAGTGCGCACCTGCATCACCGGCGCGCACTACTTCGAAGGCAAGAAGGTGCGCACCATCGAGGGCCACGCCAAGCGCGAGGAAGACGGTTCGGTGAAGGAACTGAACCCGATCCAGCAGAAGTTCGTCGACCGCTTCGCCTTCCAGTGCAGCTACTGCGCACCGGGCTTCGTCAACGCCGCCACCGTGCTGGTGGAGAAGGCCCAGCGCCAGCCGTTGAAGAAGAGCGAACTGGAATCGACCATCGAGGCGAGCCTCGGCCACCACATCTGTCGCTGCACCGGGTACGTGCGTTACTACGACGCCACCCGCGAAGTGCTGACCGATCTCGGCCTGGTCAAGGAGGGTTGAGCATGCAGCGCATTCTTTCCGGCCTCGCGCTGGCCATTGGCCTTGGTCTAGCGCTCAGCGCACAAGCCGCTGACCAGGAGCTGATCAAGCGCGGCGAGTACGTCTCCCGCGCTGCCGACTGCATGGCCTGCCACACCGCCGAGGGCGGCGCGCCGTTCGCCGGCGGCCTGCCGATCCACTCGCCGTTCGGCACCATCTATGGCAGCAACATCACCCCGGACAAGGACTTCGGCATCGGCAACTACAGCGCCGACGACTTCTTCGCCGCCCTCACCGAGGGCAAGCGCAAGGACGGCGCCAACCTCTATCCGGCCATGCCCTACACCTCGTACCACCTCATCAAGCGCGAGGACAGCGATGCCCTCTACGCCTACCTGATGAGCCAGACGCCGGTGCACCGTGCCGCGCCGCAAACCAGCCTGAGCTTCCCGTTCAACGTACGGATGGGCCTGAGTGGCTGGAACATGCTCTACGGCAAGAGCGTCCAGCTGGAAAACACCGAGGGCAAGAGCGAGCCCTACAAGCGCGGCCAGTACCTGGTGGAAGTGCTCGGCCACTGCGGCGAGTGCCACACCCCGCGCAACCAGATCGGCGCCCTGGAGCAGGACAAGCGCCTGACCGGCGGCCTGCTCAACGGCTACAGCGCTCCGAGCCTGCTGGCCCAGGACCTGGCCGAGCGCGGCTGGACCAGCGCCGACCTGACCGGCTTCCTCAAGCACGGCATGAGCCCGCAAGGCAGCATGTTCAACGAGATGTTCCCGGTGATGCACCTGAGCACCCAGCACCTGGGTGACGAGGACCTCGCCGCCATGTCGACCTACCTGCTCGGCGAACAGCCGCCGCAGGCCAAGGTGGTCCAGGCGGTGGCCGAGGATCAGCTCAGCGACAGCGCCAAGCGCGGCCGCCAGCAGTACCTCAACGTCTGCGCCGGCTGTCACGGCAACGATGGCGAGGGCAAGCCGCACATTGCCGTGGCCATGCAGGGCAACACCACCCTGCGCCTGGCCGATTCGCGCAACCTGGCCAAGGTCATCGTCGAAGGCATCCGCGAGCAGCAGTTCACCGGTTTCGAGCGCATGCAGCCGATGCCGGGCTTTGCCGACAAGCTCAGTGACGAGCAACTCACGGACCTGATCAACTACCTGCGCCAGGCCTGGGGTGGCCTGCCGGGCGACATGGGCGTACAACAGATCGCTCAACTCAAAGCGGAGTGAGTCGTGCAGCATCTCGATCTGCAAGTGGTCCGGCAGGCGCTCCAGTGGTCCAACGCCGGCCAGCGCGTGTGGCTGTGCAGCGTGCTCTTCACCTATGGCTCGGCGCCCCGCGCGCCGGGCTCGTTGCTGGCGGTCAACGCCAGCGGCCAGTGGGTGGGTTCGCTGTCCGGCGGCTGCGTCGAGGATAACTTTCTCGAACGCGTCGCCGAAGGCGAGTTCAGCGAGCCGGTAGTCGTCGTGCGCTATGGTGACGGCACCGATACCCGCACGAATATCCGCCTGCCCTGCGGCGGCATCCTCGACGTCCTGGTGGAAAACCTCGCGCCCGATTGCGACGTGCAGGCCCACCTGCGCGAGCTGGAGTCGGCGCTGCTCGGCCAGCGTCGCCTGCTGCGCGAAGTGAACCTGCAGGACGGCAGCCGCCGTCTGAGTGACGACCATGAGCACGGCCCGCGCGTGGAGCGGGACGAAGCCAGTGTTCGCTTGCGCGTGGGTGCGGCACAGCGTCTGCTGCTGGCCGGTTATTCCAGCGTCGCGCATTTCTGCGCGGAGTTCGGCAAGGGCCTGGGCTTCGAAGTGATCCTCTGTGATCCCCGCGAAGAGGCGCTCGATGGCGTGGTGCTGGACGGCATCGAAATCCGCCGCGAGCTGCCGTCGATCTTCATCGCCAACGGCGGCTGCCACGCGGACACCGCCGTGGTGGCGCTGACCCACGATCCGAAGATCGACGACCTGGCGATGCTCGAGGCGGTGCGCACCGAAGCGTTCTACATTGGCGTCATGGGTTCGCGCACCACTTCCGACAAACGCCGCGAACGCCTGCACCGCATCGGTGGCCTGAACGAGACGGAGCTGGCGCGCGTGCACGCGCCCATCGGCCTCAATCTGGGTAGCAAGACCCCGGCGGAAATCGCCCTGGCCGTGCTCGCCGACATCCTGCGCACGCGCAGCGGCATTGCCCGCGAGGCGCTGTGACGGTGGTGGCGCTGGTCCTGGCCGCCGGCCAGGGCTCGCGCTTCGGCGCGGACAAGCGCCGCGCGGTTCTTCCGGATGGGCGCAGCCTGCTCGCGCAGAGCGTCGAGCGGGCCCAGGCCGTGTTCGACGACGTGCGGGTGGTGCTGCGTGCTGGCGAGCAGGCGGATGCCTTCGGCCTGCCAGCCGGCTGCCGCGTCATCCACAGCCCGGACGCAGCGCTTGGCATGGGGCACAGCCTCGCCGCGGGTGCAGCCTCATTGCTGGACTCCGACGCCCAGGCCGTGGCCATCCTGCTTGGCGACATGCCGTGGATCGCACCGGAAACCCTGCGTGCGCTGGCCGATGCGGCCGGTGCCTCGACCATTCTCTTTCCGCTTCACGATGGCCAGCGTGGCCACCCCGTGCTGTTCGGTCGTGACTTCTGGCCGGAACTGACGCAGCTCACTGGCGATGAAGGCGCCCGCGCGGTGGTGCAGGCGCATCGTGACAGTTGCGTCGTCGTCGAAGTGAAAGACGCGGGTGTCTTGCGAGACGTAGACACGCCGGAAGTCCTGCGCTCCTGAAGGGTTCGCGAGCAAGGACTGGGCGTCCCCCTCATTCCTGCAAGGTGGCGCTGGAGTTCTCCTGTAGGAGCGAGCTTGCTCGCGAGTCCCGGCAGCACCGAATCTCGCGGTTTCAGCGCTGTTCCAGCCACTGCGCGATACGCGGCCAGATTTCCTGGCTGGCATTGCGTGACAGCAGCAGTCGGTTATGGCTGTAATCCTCTTTCGCGCCGGTCGCCAGGCCGAACAGCTCCAGCTTCGCGTCGTTGCCGCCGAACGCTTCCACCAGGGCCTCGCACCCGGCAACCGGAGCGATGAAGGTATCGCCGCTGCCTGCCACGCCCAGCACCGGTAAATCGACGTTCGCCAGTCCCGCCAGATAGTCGAACCCCGCCAGCGAGTCGAAGCGCCGCCGCAGGTTCCACTGGCACCACTGGCGCATCAGCCGTGCGCTCTCTGCCTCCGGCCCGACGCTCTTCGCCCGGCTCGGCGCGACGCGCCGCCAGCGCAGCAGCCAGTCGTAGCCGAGCACGGCCAGCCGATGAGAAAGACTGGCCCCGGCCGCCGTGGCCTGGGAGCCGATCAGCACCATCGAGCGCAGCCGCCGCTGCGCCAGTTCGGGATGGCGCGCCGCCCACATCGA
The DNA here is from genome assembly GCF_001675465.2 of Pseudomonas sp. AU12215. NCBI lineage: Bacteria > Pseudomonadati > Pseudomonadota > Gammaproteobacteria > Pseudomonadales > Pseudomonadaceae > Pseudomonas > Pseudomonas sp. AU12215. The sequence continues at coordinate 176,544 of NZ_MACM02000141.1, read as the reverse complement.
GACGATCAGCCCGCCGCCGGAATGGCCGATCCAGTGCAGCGCCGTTTGCCCGCTGCGCAGGCTCACCGCATCGAGAATCGCCGGCACGTCCTGCTCGGCGACATCATCGAAGCTGTGGATAAAACCGTTGCGCTCACTGTCGCCATGTCCGCGCCATTCGAACAGCCAGCAGGCGAACCCTTGTCCGGCGAGGTAGTTGGCCAGCCCCTGGCAACTTCGATGGTTGGAAAAGGTGCCGTGGGTCAGCACGACGGGCACGCCATCCGCAGGGCCCACGAGGCGCAGCGCCAGGTTGACGCCGTCGGCGCTGCGGATCAGTTCCGGTGTAGAGGGGGAGGGCTCTTGTGCGGTCATGGCGTGCGTCCTGGCGAAGGCGATCCATGCTGCTCCGGCGCGCGGGCCGGAGCAATGCCAGTCGCTTATTTGGTCGCTTTCAGCACCACGAATTTCGGATTTGCCGCCACCTGCTCCACGCCGCGGAACAGGCGCTTGAGCTTGGCGTGGTAGCCCAGGTGACGGTTGCCGACGATCCACAGCTCGCCACCCGTCACGAGCGCCGCGCGGGCCTGCTGGAACATGCGCCAGGCGAGGAAGTCGCCGACTACTTGCTGCTGGTGGAAGGGCGGGTTGCACAGCACCAGATCCAGCGAGTCGGCAGGTTGGCTGGCCAGGCCATCGTCGGGATGGATATCCACAGGTCGGTCGCCGAGGGCCGTTTGCCAGTTCTCGCGGGCCGACTGCACGGCCATGTAGGACTCATCCACCAGGGTCAGCTCGGCCTGCGGATTGAGCCGGGCGAAGGCAATGCCCAGCACGCCGTTGCCGCAGCCCAGGTCCGCTGCGCGCACGGTGTGGTGGGTCTGCGGCAGGTGCGGGAGGAAGGCGCGGGTGCCGATGTCCAGGCCGTCGCGGCAGAACACGTTGGCGTGGTTGACCAGCGTGAGTGCCGGTTTGTCCAGGCGGTAGCGCGTGGGGTAGGGCGACGCGGGGGCCGGGCGTGGTTCGGCGGTCGCGACCAGCAGGCGGGCTTTCTTCACCGCCAGCGAGGCCTGCATCGGGCCGATGTACTTCTCCAGCAGATCACCGGCGGCGCGCGGCAGGTGCTTGATCATGCCGGCGGCGACCACCTTGGCGCCCGGCGCGAGCTGGCCGTGCAGGCGGATCAGTTGTTCCTCCAGCAGCGCCAGGGTCTTGGGCACGCGCACCAGCACCTGGTCGAACGGGCCCTGCGGCGTTTCGCTGGCGGGCACGAAGGTCAGCGGGGCGTCGGTCAGGCCGTTGCGTTCCAGGTTGCGCTGCAGGGCGATGAAGCCCAGGTGTGAATCGCCGCTGCTGGTCAGACGCACATGGGGCGCGAGGCTGGCGGCGAGTGCGCCGAAACTGTCGTTGAGCACCAGCACCCGGCTATCCACGCCAACGCCCTGTTCGTGGAGGTGCGCGAGCAGGTATTCGTCCGCCGCATCGAAGGCCTGCAGCGGGTCTTCGCGCTGTTCGGGGTGGCGGACCAGGTCGAGCTGGGCGAAGGGGCTGGCGAGGACGGGCATGGGACTCTCGAACGAAGTAGGGCTGGGAACAGCTGGAGCTGGAAGTCGCAATGAGACGAGGCTGATTGCAATGAGATTGTCATCAAACTGCGAAGCAGTCGGCCATCATCCGCTTGTGCGGGGCGGCGTTATACCGAAAAATTATGACCTATCCGCCCGCTGTCGTCTTTGCATCGCTGCGCGGCGGCCTCCCAATAATAACCGGGCGCTCCAGGCGACCCGGTAGGGCCCGATCCCGGAGCTGCGCTCCGCCGACCGACGGCCACCACTCCAAGTCTTCACGAATCCTCGACACGCGACGCTCGTTCGCGCGCCGGGCTATTGCCATTGCATAAGGATGTCGATGTACAAGTCATTGCTCGGGGTGGCCCTGTCCGCCCTTTTCCTCGTGGCTCAAGCGGCCTTCGCCGATGCGCCCATCGTGATCAAGTTCTCCCACGTCGTCGCCGACGACACGCCCAAGGGCCGTGGCGCGCTGCTGTTCAAGAAGCTGGTGGAGGAGCGCCTGGCCGGCCAGGTGAAGGTCGAGGTATTCCCCAACTCCACGCTGTTCGGCGATGCCGACGAACTGCAGGCGCTGCAGGACGGCAAGGTGCAGATGCTGGCGCCATCGCTGTCGAAGTTCGAGGGCTACACCAAGCAGCTGGAGGTCTTCGACCTGCCGTTCCTGTTCGATGACCTGGAGGCGGTGAAGCGCTTCCAGAAGCGCGACAAGAGCCGTGAGCTGCTGCACTCCATGGCGCGCTCGGGCATCTACGGCCTGGGCTACTGGAACAACGGCATGAAGCAGCTTTCCGCCAACCGCGAGCTGCGCGCGCCGGCCGATGCCAAGGGCCTGGCCTTCCGCATCCAGCCGTCCTCGGTGATCAACGCGCAGTTCGGCCTGCTCGATGCCACGGCGGTGAAGATGCCCTTCGCCGAGACCCTCAAGGCGCTGCAGGACGGCAAGGTGCAGGGCACCGAGAACACCTGGTCGAACATCGGCAGCCAGAAGCTGGATACCGCGCAGCCGTTCATCACCGAGACCAACCACGGTGTGCTCAGCTACATGGTGATCAGCAACCAGAAGTTCTGGAACAGCATGCCGTACCCGGTGCGCACCCAACTTGAGAGCATCGTCGAAGAGGTCACCGTCGAGGTGAACAAGGACGCCGAGGCGCTGAACCAGAAGGAACGTGACCATGTGGTGGCCAACGGCAAGGCGCGCATCATCGCCCTGACGCCGGCCGAGCGTGATGCCTGGCGCACCGCCATGCAGCCGTTGTGGAAGCAGTTCGAAGGGGAGATCGGCACCGACGTGCTGCGCGCCGCCCAGGTGGTAAACCGCAAGCACTGATCCCCTGGCAGTGATCTGGAGCAGGCTTGTGGCGATCTCCCCGGATAGCCACAAGCCTTGCGGGTGTTTCTATCGCCCTGAATACGGGAAAATGGGCCGTTGCCTGCAAAGGAGCGGACGATGACCGCCAGCGAAGAGAAGTTCACCCGCCAGACCCTGGTGGAGGTGCAGACGCTCACCCCGAGCCTGTTCACCCTGCGCACCACCCGCGACAGCGGCTACCGCTTCCGCGCCGGGCAGTTCGCCCGCCTGGGCGTGTACAAGCCCGGCGGCAGCATCGTCTGGCGCGCCTATTCGATGGTCTCGGCTCCCCACGACGACTTCCTCGAGTTTTTCTCCATCGTCGTTCCCGGCGGCGAATTCACCAGCGAGCTCAGCCGCTTGTGCGTCGGCGACCAGTTGCTGGTGGATCGCCAGGCTTTCGGTTTCCTCACCCTCGATCGCTTCCCCGATGGTCGCGACCTGTGGCTGCTGTCCACCGGCACCGGCCTGGCGCCGTTCCTGTCGATCCTGCAGGACTTCGAGGTGTGGGAGCGCTTCGAGACCATCAAGCTGGTCTACAGCGCCCGCGAGGAAAAGGAGCTGGCCTACCGCGACCTGATCGCCAGCTTCGGCGCGATGGAGCACCTGGCCGAACATATCCACAAGCTGCAGTTCATTCCGGTGGTCACCCGCGAGCAGGTGCCCGGCTGCCTGAATGCGCGGATCACCACGCTGATCGAGAACGGCGAGCTGGAACGCGCCGCCGGGCTGGAACTCACCCCTGAGCATTCGCGGGTGATGCTCTGCGGCAACCCGCAGATGATCGAGGACACCCGTGCGGTGCTGAAGGCCCGCGGCATGAGCCTGGCGCTGACGCGCAAGCCCGGCCAGATCGCCGTGGAAAACTATTGGTAAGTGTCGCTCGATAGATTTTGAAAAGATTGTCCGCTGAGGGCGCCCCGTCTTTGCCCTTAGGATAGGCGTCCGTTTCCCCTTTTTCGGACCTCGATGGACAGTCAAAGTACGAAGCCGACCCCGGTGCCTACCCCCGTAGAGCCGGTGATCGGCGAACCTCCCCCGGCACCCGCGCTCGCGGATGCTGCTTCCCGGCCTGCCATGGCGCGCACCCAGCGAGGTGAGTCCACATGGAATGGCTGATGGACCCCACGGCCTGGCTTGGCCTGCTCACCCTGATCCTGCTCGAGCTGGTGCTTGGCATCGACAACCTGGTCTTCATCGCGATCCTCGCGGACAAGCTGCCGCCGCACCTGCGCGACCGCGCGCGGCTGATCGGCCTGTCGCTGGCGCTGCTGATGCGCCTGGGCCTGCTGGCGAGCATTTCCTGGCTGGTCACGCTCACCGAGCCGTTGATCGAAGTATTCGGCAAGAGCTTCTCGGGCCGTGACCTGATCATGCTGTTCGGTGGCCTGTTCCTGTTGTTCAAGGCGACCCTGGAGCTGCACGAGCGCCTGGAAGGCCGCGTGCACACGTCCAATGGCAAGCGCGTCTATGCCGCCTTCTGGCCGGTAGTGGCGCAAATCGTGGTGCTGGACGCGGTGTTCTCCCTCGACGCGGTGATCACCGCCGTGGGCATGGTCGACCAGCTGGAAGTGATGATGATCGCGGTCATCTTCTCCATCGGCCTGATGATGGTCGCGAGCAAGCCGCTGACCCGCTTCGTCAACGAGCACCCGACGGTAATCATGCTCTGCCTGGGCTTCCTGCTGATGATCGGCTTCAGCCTGACCGCCGAAGGCCTGGGCTTCCACATCCCGAAAGGCTACCTGTACGCCGCCATCGGCTTCAGCCTGCTGATCGAGATGGCCAACCAACTGGTGCGCTGGAAGCGCCAGAAGAGCCAGCGTGGGCAACGCGGCCTGCGCCAGCGCACCGCGCACGCCGTGCTGCGCCTGATGGGTGGCAAGGTGGATGCCGACGAGGTGGGCGAGGAGATCGCTGACCTGGTCGGCCCGGCGGAGGGCAGCGAGGCGCCGTTCGACCGCCGCGAGCGGGTGATGATCAGTGGCGTGCTGGGCCTGGCCGAGCGCCCGGTGAAAGCCGTGATGATCGACCGCCAGCGGATGCACCGCGTGGACGTCGCCGACAGCCCGGAGGACATCCGCCGCGCGCTGCTGGAGTCGCCGTACTCCCGATTGCTGGTGATCCGCGCAGGCAATATCGACGAGCCGCTGGGTTATGTGCACAAGAAGGAACTGTTCGCGGACCTGTTGCAGGGCCGAGAGCTGGACATCCTGCCGCTGTTGCGCGAGCCGTTGAGCCTTCCGGACAGCAGCACCGTGCTGGGCGCGCTGGAACTGATGCGCGAGGCCTCGACCCACCTGGCCTTCGTGGTCAACGAGTTCGGCGGCTTCGAAGGCATGCTGAGCATGACCGACGTACTGGAGGCCATCGCCGGCGAGCTGCCCGATGCCAGCGAAGTCTCCGGCACTGATATCGAGCCCGATGCCGCTGGCTACCGGGTGGACGGTGCGGTGACGCTCAGTGCGCTCGCCGAGCGGGTCGGCTTCTACGCGCGCCCGACAGCGGAGTACCAGACTCTCGGCGGGCTGGCGCTCAAGCACCTTGGCCGCTTGCCGGCCAAGGGAGACACGCTGGAGCTGGGCGGCTGGCGCCTGGAAGTGACGGACGTCAGCGAGCGGCGCATAGGCCGCGTGCTGCTGACGCCGCCAGCCTGACCCGGCTGATGGTCAGCGATCTGCTCAGGGAGCGCGGTTGTTCTGCTGCTTGAGCAGGTCGCGGATCTCGGTCAGCAGGGTTTCCTCGGGGGTCGGCACCGGCGGAACGCTGGGCTCCACGGCCTCTTCGCGCTTGAGGCGGTTGATCGCCTTCACGCCCATGAAGATGGCGAAGGCGACGATGATGAAGTCCAGGCAGGTCTGAATGAACTTGCCGTAGGCCAGGACCACCGCGGGCACGTCGCCTTCGGCGGCCTTGAGCGTGATCGCCAGGTCGGAAAAGTCCACGCCTCCGATCAGCAGGCCGATGGGCGGCATGATCACGTCGCCGACGAAGGACGAGACGATCTTGCCGAACGCGGCGCCGATGATGATACCGACGGCCATGTCGACGACGTTGCCCTTGACGGCGAAGGCCTTGAATTCGCTAAGCAGACTCATGCACTGACTCCTTGTTACGCAAGATAGAGAGGGACAGGCGCAGTTTAGCGGCCTGTCGTCGTCTGAGCACCCCGGTGGCGTCCAATTCACACCGTATGACCGGCGGCGCTGGGCGGGTTCACAACCTGGTCTAGGCTTACCGGGCAACCCATCTACGCCCACGGATCCACAAAAGGAGGCCCGCCATGCCGCTCGAACATCATCCGCTGTCCCGCGAATTTCCCGAGCAGAAGGCCCTGATGACCCGCTTGCACGGCAAAGACGCCAATTTCACCCGCATGGCCGCCAGCTACGAGGAACTGGACAGGAAGATCTACGACATCGAGGACGGCCGCGAAGCGATGGACGATCTCGCTCTCAACTCCCTCAAACTGCAACGCGTGACACTGAAGGACGAGATCGCCGACCTGCTCAAGCGATCCGGTTGAGCTTGACCAGAGTCAAGGGTGTTGGATGGAGCAAGGCGTAGGCTCCTGTCATCCTTTTCCAACCGGTGCCACCGCCATGCGTAAAGTCATTTCGTCCTCTGGCAAGTCCGTCACCAAGCCCTGCAAGCGTAATGTCGAAGCCCTGCGTGCCCAGGAGCGCCTGGTGCGCATGAAGTTGCAGTACGAATTGCTGGATCAGCGCATCGGCCGCGTGGAGGAGGGCATAGAACGCCCCGACTGCACGCTGGCTTCGCTGCTGATGCGCCGCGAAAGCCTCAAGCACGACATGGAAAGCCAGTACCGCCGCCTGGCGAGCTGAAGCGCCTGGCCCGATTGGCTATGATGCGGGCTTTGTCTTTGACGGAGTCCGCCCATGGCCAAGGCCAAGCGCATGTACGGCTGCACCGAGTGCGGCGCCACCTATCCCAAATGGGCCGGGCAATGTCCTGACTGCGGCGCCTGGAACACCCTGGTCGAGGCCGTCATCGACACCACGCCCACCGGTGGCTCGGGCAACAGCTCCGGCCGCGGCGGTTGGGCTGGCCAGCAGGCCAACATCAAGACCCTCGCCGAAGTCAGCGTCGAGGAGATGCCGCGCTTCTCCACCGCCTCGGCGGAACTGGACCGTGCCCTGGGCGGCGGCCTGGTCGACGGCTCGGTGGTGCTGATCGGCGGCGACCCCGGTATCGGCAAGTCCACCATCCTTCTGCAAACCCTCTGCAACATCGCCACGCGCCTGCCGGCGCTTTATGTCACCGGCGAGGAGTCCCAGCAGCAGGTCGCCATGCGCGCCCGCCGCCTGGGCCTGCCCGAAGACAAGCTCAAGGTCATGACCGAGACCTGCATCGAGACCATCATCGCCACGGCGCGCCAGGAGCAGCCCAAGGTGATGGTGATCGACTCGATCCAGACCATCTTCACCGAGCAGTTGCAATCCGCGCCCGGCGGCGTCGCCCAGGTGCGCGAGAGCGCGGCGCTGCTGGTGCGCTTCGCCAAGCAGAGCGGCACGGCAATCTTCCTGGTCGGCCACGTCACCAAGGAAGGTTCGCTGGCGGGCCCGCGCGTGCTGGAACACATGGTCGACACCGTGCTGTATTTCGAGGGCGAATCCGATGGCCGCCTGCGCTTGCTGCGAGCGGTGAAGAACCGCTTTGGCGCGGTGAACGAGTTGGGTGTTTTCGCCATGACCGACCGCGGACTCAAGGAGGTTTCCAACCCGTCGGCAATCTTCCTCACCCGTGCTCAGGAGTCGGTGCCGGGCAGCGTGGTCATGGCTACCTGGGAAGGTTCGCGGCCGATGCTGGTGGAAGTGCAGGCGCTGGTCGACACCAGCCACCTGGCCAACCCGCGCCGGGTGACCCTGGGCCTGGACCAGAACCGTCTGGCCATGCTGCTGGCGGTCCTGCATCGCCACGGCGGTATCCCCACTTACGACCAGGACGTATTCCTCAACGTGGTCGGCGGGGTGAAGGTGCTGGAAACCGCATCGGACCTGGCGCTGATGGCGGCGGTGATGTCCAGCCTGCGCAACCGGCCGCTGGATCACCAGTTGCTGGTGTTCGGCGAGGTCGGCCTGTCCGGCGAGGTGCGCCCGGTGCCCAGTGGTCAGGAGCGTCTGAAGGAAGCCGCCAAGCACGGCTTCAAGCGCGCCATCGTGCCCAAGGGCAACGCGCCCAAGGAGTCACCGCCCGGCCTGCAGGTCATCGCCGTAACGCGCCTGGAGCAGGCGCTGGATGCGTTGTTCGAATAGAGGCTCTTTGTAGGATCGGCTCAATGCTCGCTGAGCAACATCAGCTCACGCTCCAGCAGCGATTCGTCCCCCAGGTTCAGCTCCACCAGGCGGCGCAGATGGCTGATGGAGTCCAGGTCGATGTGCCGGCAGTTGAACCCCAGCAGGCCTTCACGCTCCCAGGCGAGGGCGGCCTCCATATAGACGTTGACGTCGAAGCCCAGGTAGATGCGCACCTGCACCGGTTCTTGCGCGACTATGTTCCAGTGCTCCGGACGTTGCACCAGCAGCCCTTGGAGGGACAGGTCCAGCAGCGTCACCTTCCAGCGCAGGTCGCCCTGGCTGATCTCGGTGCCGGCGTCGAAGGCGATGCGCTGGAAGCGCCGGCGCTCGTCGTGATCGTCAGTCATGTCGTGGCTCTCCGGCCGTTTCTGCTTCGCCTCACTATAGACGTAAGCCCTTACTGACGCGTCGTACACCGGTTGCTGACGTTTCGTCCGTCAGACGCTGCTCGCGCGGGTTTGACAGTCAGCTGACCCTCGCCAAAGCTCCATGTGCGTCTAACCACTACAACTGCGGAGTGCAGAGCATGGACAATAAACTCATCAAGGGTCTGATCTTTGGGGTTATCAGCGTTGCCAGCCTGGCAGCGCACGCGGACGAAGCCGGCCAGAGCGGCAAAGGCTGCGGCTGGGGCAACATGGTCTTCGACGGTCAACGAGGCCTGTTCCCGCACCTGCTGGCCACCACCACCAACGGCACCTCGGGTAACGCCACCTTCGGCCTGACTTCCGGTACCAACGGTTGCGACGCCAGCCAGCGCATCACCTACGGCGGCCGCTCGATCTTCGCCATGAACGGCATGCTCGACAACATCGCCGAGAACATGGCGCAGGGACATGGCGAGGCTCTGGATGCCTACGCTGTTCTGCTGGGCATCCCGGTGCAGGATCGCGCGCACTTCGCTCAAGTCACCCAGCAGCATTTCGGGGAGATCTTCGCTTCTAAGGACGCCACCGGCGAGCAGGTGCTGAACAACACCCTGGCGGTGATGAGCCGCGATCAGGTACTGGCGCAGTACGCCAAGCAACCGGCCTGATCCCTCCGTGCACCACCCAAGGCCCGCCTTTCGGCGGGTCTTTTCATTTCCTGACTCCAGGGTCGGAACGCGTTGACCTCCGGCAATAAGCGCGTAACCGCCCTAGACTAAGGTCGTATGAATGGGTCGCTGGAAAAGACTAGAATTTTTCTGCGAATTCTCGCCTTCAAACTGTCGGAAGCCTCGCTATGAACAATAACAACAGCCTGCTACGTCACCTTGCCTGGCTGGCGGTGGCGATAGTCGGTGCATTTGCCTTGGGAGTCGTGGCGCTACGCCGCGGCGAAGCCATCAACGCACTGTGGATCGTCGCCGCAGCCGTCGCCATCTATCTGGTCGCCTACCGCTACTACAGCCTGTTCATCGCCACCAAGGTGATGCAACTGGACCCCAATCGAGCGACCCCTGCGGTCCTCAATAACGACGGCCTGGACTACGTCCCGACCAATAAGCACATCCTCTTCGGTCACCATTTCGCCGCCATCGCCGGCGCCGGCCCGCTGGTCGGCCCCGTGCTGGCAGCGCAGATGGGCTACCTGCCCGGCACGCTCTGGCTGATCGCCGGCGTCGTACTGGCCGGCGCCGTGCAGGACTTCATGGTGCTGTTCATCTCCAGCCGCCGCAACGGGCGCTCCCTGGGTGAACTGGTCCGCGAGGAAATGGGGCAGGTGGCGGGGACCATCGCCCTGTTCGGCGCGTTCCTGATCATGATCATCATCCTTGCGGTGCTCGCGCTGATCGTGGTGAAGGCCCTGGCCGAAAGCCCGTGGGGCATGTTCACCGTACTGGCGACCATCCCGATCGCGCTGTTCATGGGCGTGTACATGCGCTACATCCGCCCGGGCCGCATCGGCGAGATTTCCGTGGTGGGCATCGTGCTGCTGCTGGGCTCCATCTGGCTCGGTGGCCAGATTGCCGCCAGCCCCGAATGGGCCCCGGTGTTCACCTTCCATGGTGTGCAGATCGTCTGGATGCTGATCGCCTACGGCGCCATCGCCTCGGTGCTGCCCGTGTGGCTGCTGCTGGCGCCGCGTGACTATCTGTCGACCTTCCTCAAGATCGGCACCATCATCGCCCTGGCCATCGGCATCGTGATCGTCTCGCCGGAGCTGAAGATGCCGGCCCTGACCCAGTTCACCGATGGCACCGGCCCGGTGTGGAAGGGCGGCCTGTTCCCGTTCCTGTTCATCACCATCGCCTGTGGCGCCGTGTCCGGCTTCCACGCGCTGATCTCCTCGGGCACCACGCCCAAGCTGCTCAACCGCGAACCCGACGCCCGCTACATCGGCTACGGCGGCATGCTGATGGAGTCCTTCGTGGCGATCATGGCGATGGTTGCCGCCTCGGTCATCGAGCCGGGCATCTACTTCGCCATGAACAGCCCGCCTGCCGTGGTCGGCACCGACGTCACCGCAGTGGCCGCGACCGTCAGCAGCTGGGGCTTCACCATCACTCCGGAAGTACTGGCCCAGACCGCCAAGGACATCGGCGAGACCACCATCCTGGCCCGTGCCGGTGGTGCGCCGACCCTCGCCGTGGGCATCGCGCACATCCTTCACCAGGTGCTGCCGGGTGAGAACACCATGGCCTTCTGGTACCACTTCGCGATCCTCTTCGAGGCGCTGTTCATCCTCACCGCGGTGGACGCCGGCACCCGTGCCGGGCGCTTCATGCTGCAGGATCTGCTGGGCAACTTCGTTCCGGCGCTGAAGAAGACCGAATCCTGGACCGCCAACATCATCGGCACCGGCGGCTGCGTCGCGCTGTGGGGCTGGCTGCTGTACCAGGGCGTGGTCGATCCGCTGGGTGGCATCAACACGCTGTGGCCGCTGTTCGGCATCTCCAACCAGATGCTCGCCGGCATCGCGCTGATGCTCTCCACCGTCGTGCTGATCAAGATGAAGCGCCAGCAGTACGTCTGGGTGACCGCCCTGCCGGCCGCCTGGCTGTTGATCTGCACCACCACCGCCGGCCTGATCAAGCTGTTCGACAGCAACCCGGCCGTGGGCTTCATCGCCCTGGGCAAGAAGTACTCGGCGGGCCTGGACGCCGGGCAGATCATTGCCCCGGCCAAGGATATCGGCCAGATGCAGCACGTGATGATGAATGCCTACATCAACGCCGGCCTCACCGTGCTGTTCCTGCTGGTGGTGTTCAGCGTTCTGGTGTACGCGATCAAGGTAGGCGCCAGCGCCTGGACCAAGAAGGAGCGCACCGACAAGGAAGCTCCGTTCCAGCCGATCCCGGACGCCTGACGGAGGTTCATCATGTTCAACGACCTCAGCCGCATGGGTAAGTATCTCGGGCAGGCCGCGCGCATGCTGGTTGGCATGCCCGATTACGACACCTACGTTCAGCACATGCAGAACAAGCATCCGGACAAGACTCCGATGACCTACGAGGAGTTCTTCCGCGAGCGCCAGGAAGCGCGCTATGGCGGCGGCAAGGGGAGGCCGATCCGCTGCTGCTGATGCGATGAAACTGGCTGCGTGGCCGATGCTGCGTTGCCAGCGGCCGGAAAAATGCTCATCTACTGAAGTAGACTCCGCTTTTTCCGGCCGCTGGCGCCTTGCCTCGCCTGCCTCGTCGACGTTTCATAAAATAGAAATGCGGGCCGCGAGCGATCGCGGCCCGTTTTCTTTTCCGATTGCCTGGATGTTCCCATGACCGATTCCGCAAGCGTGCCGCAGATTCCGGTGACTGTTCTCACCGGCTTCCTCGGGGCCGGCAAGACCACCCTGCTCAAGTACATCCTCAAGGCCGAACACGGCCTGAAGATCGCCGTGATCGAGAACGAATTCAGCGAGACGCCCATCGATGCCCAATTGCTCGGCGACGATGCGGTGCAGGTGACGACGCTGTCCAACGGCTGCGTCTGCTGCACCATCAATAACGACCTCGAGCGTGCGCTCTACGTCCTGCTGGAGCGCCGCGACAACGGCGAGCTGGACTTCGACCGCCTGGTGATCGAGTGCACCGGCCTGGCCGACCCGGCGCCGGTGGCGCAGACTTTCTTCGTCGACGAGACCCTGCGCGAGCGCTACCTGCTCGACGGCATCATCACCCTGGTAGACGCCGCCAATGCCGACCGCCACCTGCAGGAAGCGATCGCCCAGGCCCAGGTCGGTTTCGGCGACCGTATCCTGGTGAGCAAGCGCGACCTGGTGTCGCCGGAGCAATACGAAGCATTGGTCGAGCGCCTGCAGCGCATCAATCGGCGCGCCGAAATCCACTCGGTGGAGCACGGCACCATCGAACTGGAGCGCCTGCTCGACGTGCGCGGTTTCAACCTCAACGCCGACGTTGGCCTGCGCCCGTTGCTGCGCCCGGTGCGCCCGGCGGCGGCTACCACCGACCGCATCACCACCCTGGTGCTGCGCAGCGACCAGCCGCTGGAAATCGAACGTCTCAGTGAGTTCATGGACGACCTGTTGCAATGGCACGGCAACTCGCTGCTGCGCTACAAGGGCGTATTGAACATCGCCGGCGAGGAGCGCCGCCTAGTGTTCCAGGGCGTGCTGCGGCTCTATGGATTCGACTGGGATACCGAGTGGAAAGGTGACGAGCAGCGCGAGAGTGTCATCGTCTTCATCGGCGACAACCTGCCTGAAGAGGAAATTCGCCGGGGCTTCGATCGCATCACGGGCGGCCCGACCGCCTGAATGACGAACGCCCGCTGGAAGTCGGGCGTTTTCTCTGCACGCTTTTCGTAGGGCGGATAACGCGCCAGCGTTATCCGCCGGACTGTATCTGGTGGATAACCTGTTCCAGGTTATGCACCCCAAGCCCCATGTTCTTGTGCGGGCAGCGCCTCAGCCACCAATCAGATGCTTGAGCGGGTGGTAATCCGCCTTCAGGTTCCCCGCCGCCTTGATGATCGCTTGCTCGATGGCGTTCAGGTGCATGCAGGTCAGCTCGATGGCCGCCGCCTGGTTGCCCGCCTCGATGTACTCGATCAGCCGCTGGTGCTCGTTGCCGCGGCAGGTCTCGTGCTGGTCGTCGTCCAGGGTCGTGGCATAGAGCGAGGCGCGCTCGATCAGCTTGCGGAAGAAATCCAGCAGCACCGGGTTGTTCAGCGCCGCCGCCAGCTTGAGGTGAAACTCGCCGAGCAGATGGACGAACCGCGCGTGGTCGTGGTCGTGGGTCGCCTCTTCCAGCGCCACGTGGTCGCGCAGGTCCTGGATGATCGCGCTGTCCGCGCGGCGGCAGAGTTCGCTGACGATACCGATCTCGATCAGCCGCCGGGTTTCGAACAGGGAGCGGATCTCCTCGTCGCTGGGTAACGCCACCCATGCACCCTTGTTGAGCGCGCTGGACACCAGCCCATCCGCTTCCAGATGTTTCAGCGCCGCGCGCACCGAAGTGCGGCTGACCTTGAACAAATCCGCCAATGCCGCCTCGCCGAGCTTCATGCCCGGGCGCAGGCTGCGCTTGCTGATCGCCTCGTAAACCCCTTGGTAGACGCGTTCCACCGTGGATTCGGGGTGCTTCTCCGTCATGAGCGACTCCGCCTCTTGCTTGACCCGTCAAAGGATGCCGCAAAACCGTCCGTGCAAAACTAGTTGCAGAAGAAAAATACATCAGCTATTTCTAGATTGCATTCAAATATTGCATACAAAAACAAGAGGAATGCACCAAAATGAATCACTCGTCGTCAGTCGAGGTGCGTCGGGTCAGCAAGCGTTACACCGATGATCCCAACGTCGCTCCCGCCCTCAACGAAGTGTCGGTCGACATCGCCCATAACGAGTTCTTCACCCTGCTGGGGCCGTCCGGCTGCGGCAAGACCACGCTGCTGCGCAGCATCGCCGGGTTCGAGAACGTCACCTCCGGCGACATCCTCGTCGGCGGCGAGCGGGTCAACGACCTGCCGCCCTACCGTCGTCGTATCAACACCGTGTTCCAGAGCTATGCGCTGTTCCCGCACATGTCGGTGAGCGAGAACATCGCCTTCGGCCTGGAGATGCAGGGCTTGGCGCGCGGCGAGATTCCCGGCCGGGTCAAGGAAATGCTCGCGCTGGTGCAGATGGAACACCTGGCGCGACGCAAGCCGGCCGAGCTGTCCGGCGGTCAGCAACAGCGCGTGGCCCTGGCCCGGGCGCTGGCGCCCAAGCCATCGGTCCTGCTACTCGACGAACCGCTGTCCGCGCTGGACCTGAAGCTGCGCAAGGAAATGCAGGTCGAGCTCAAGCGCGTGCAGGAAGAGGCGGGCATCACCTTCATCTTCGTCACCCACGACCAGGAAGAAGCGCTGACCCTGTCCGACCGCATCGCCGTGATGTCCCACGGCAACATCATGCAGATCGGCACGCCCAACGAAATCTACGAACGCCCGACGCATCGCTTCGTCGCGCAGTTCATCGGCGACATCAACTTCCTTCCCGGCCAGATGCGCCAGGGCGGCTTCCACCCCAACGCCATGGCCGCGGAAATCGCCTGCGAGATGCCGGCGGGCCTGAGCAGCGCCAGCGTGCAACTGGCCTTCCGCCCGGAGCGCTCGAAGTTGGTCGACCCGTCGCAGCCGCACCACCTGCGTGCGGTGATCGAGACGGTGATGTACGTCGGCACCGCCACGCTGTACCGCTGCCGCCTGCCCGATGCCTCGCAGATCACCCTGCGCGAGAGCAACGAGGGCGGCCGCGCCCGTGACGTCGGCGAGGCCGTGGCGGTGCACCTGCCGCCGCAGGCCTGCCTGCTGATGGAGGCTTGAGATGAAGGAGTCGCCCACCACCCGACGCCTGTTGCTGCTCAGCCCGGTGGCCCTGACGCTGCTCGGGCTGATTGCCATCCCGCTGGCGATCATGGGCTACATCAGCCTGCTGCCGCGCAACCTCTACGGCGGCGTCGACTGGCACGCCGACTGGCAGATCCAGAGTTACGTGCAGCTGTTCTTCCAAGAGGATTTCGACGGCAACCTGGAGCTCAACTGGGTCTACGCCCAGGCGCTGCTGCGCTCGCTGTTCCAGGCCGGCGGCACCACGCTGCTGTGCTTCCTCTTCGGCTTCCCGGTGGCGCTGTGGATGACCAGCCTGAGCGAGCGCTCGCGCAACCTCATGGTGCTGCTGATCACCATCCCGTTCTGGACCAACCTGCTGATCCGCAACTACGCCTGGCTGATCATCCTGCGCGAGCACGGCTGGATCGCCCAGACAGTCAATGCGCTGTTCCCCCAGGCCGGCGGCATCACCCTGCTGTACAACGACTTCGCGGTCTGCGTCGGGCTGGTCTACAGCTTCCTGCCGTTCATGATCCTGCCGATCTACTCGACCCTGGAGAAGCTCGACTGGCGTCTCGTCGAGGCCGCCTACGACCTCGGCGCCAACCGCTGGAAGGCACTGCGTCGGGTGATCCTGCCGCTGTCCATGCCGGGCGTGATCGCCGGCTCCCTGCTGGTGTTCGTGCCAAGCCTGGGCGCCTTCATTACCCCCGCCATCCTCGGCGGCGGCAAGACGCTGATGATCGGCAACCTGATCCAGCAACAGTTCGGCACCGCGCGCAACTGGCCCCTGGGCGGTTCGCTGTCGTTCCTGCTGCTGGCGATCATGCTGCTCGCGCTGATCGCGTTCGCCCTGTACAGCCGCCGCGCGGCCAAGGCCGTCCACCTGGGAGCCTCGACATGATCGCCCAGCACCTGAAGAAACTCCCCGGCACCCGCGAAACCAGCTTGCTGGTGCTGGCCTATCTGTACCTGCCGATCTTCGTGTTGATCGCCTACAGCTTCAACGCCAACCGCTCGGCCACGGTGTGGACCGAATTCTCCTTCGCCTGGTACGGCAAGATCGTCGCCAACCCCTCGATCCAGGCCGCTGCATTCAACTCGCTGGTGGTCGCCGGCTTCGCTACCGTGCTGTCCACGGCGATTGCCCTGGCGGCGGCGCTGGCGACCTCGCGGCCGTTCTACGGACGGCGGCTGGTGGAAGGCGGGATCAACCTGCCGCTGATCCTGCCGGAGATCGTCATCGCGGTGGCCACGCTGCTGCTGTTCATGTCGCTGGGCATCAAGCTCGGCTTGCTGACAGTGATCGTCGCCCACGTCGGCTTCTGCATTCCCTTCGCCTACCTGCCGATCCGCGCGCGCCTGAACGATCTGGACAAGAGCCTGCTGGAAGCCGCCGGAGATTTGTACGCCAGCCCGTACCAGGTGTTCCGCCGGGTGACGCTGCCGCTGCTGTGGCCGGCGGTGCTGTCCGGTGCGGTGCTGGCGTTCGTGGTCAGCCTCGACGACTTCATCATGACCTTCTTCGTCGCCGGCCCCGGCTCGACGACGCTGCCGGTCTACATCTTCTCGGCCATCAAGGCCGGGGTGACGCCCGAGATCAATGCCATCTCGACTCTCATGCTGGTGATTTCCATCGTCCTCGTGGTGCTGTCGTACTGGCTTGGCCAACGCGGCAAACCCGACGCTTGATAACGACTGCCGACCCTGACCTTTAGCTTTTCGGAGAGCGCTATGAAGTTGAATGCCCTGCGTCACGGCCTTGCCGGTTTGTCCCTCGTCCTGCTGGCTGCGGGCGTCGCCCAGGCCGAGGAACCCAAGCAGCTATTCTTCTACAACTGGACCGACTACTACCCGGTGGAACTGCTGGCCAAGTTCGAGAAGGAGACCGGCATCAAGGTCACCATGGACGGCTACGACAGCAATGAAACCCTGCTGGCGAAACTGCAGGCCGGCGGTGCGGCATACGACGTGATCGTGCCGTCGCACTCGATCATGCAGACGCTGATCAATCAGGACCTGCTGCTGGAAATCGACACGCCCACGCTGGCCAACTTCCAGTTCGTCAAACCGGCCTTCCGCGATCCGGGCTTCGATCCCGGTCGCAAGTACTCGGCGCCCTACCTGTGGGGCACCACCGGTTTCTCCTACGACAGCGCGCGGGTGCCGGGCGGCAAGCTGGATAACTCGTGGAAGGAGTTCTTCGAGCCGCGTCCGGAGCTGCAGGGGCAGGTCGCCGCGCTCGACACGCCGAGCAGCCTGATCAACGCCGCCGCGCATTACCTCAACGTCGACGAGTGCACCGAGAACCCGCAGGATGCGAAGAAGATTCTCGAGCTGCTGCAGAAGCAGAAGCCCTTCCTGAAGATGTACAGCTCGGACAACACCGTAGACCGCATGGCCTCCGGCGAAGTGGTGCTGATGCAGAACTGGAACGGCTCCACCGCCCGCGCCACCTTGCAGAAGAGCACCATCAAGTACGTCTACCCGCGCGAGGGCGTGGCGTCCTTCCAGGACAACTTTGCCGTGCCGAAAAGCGCGCCGCATCCGGAGAACGCCAAGGTCTTCATCAACTGGATGATGAAGCCGGAGAACGCCGCCGCGGTGACCAACGCCATCGCCTATTCCAATGGCATCCAGACCGACCAGTTGCTCGACGCCAAGTGGAAGGTCATGGACGCCATCAACATGCCCGAGGAATACGCACAGCGCCTGCGCCTGGAAAAGGAATGCAGCAACAAGTCCCGCGAGCTGCAGGACCGCATCTGGTCCAAGCTGAAGGGCTGATGGTCCGACCGGGCTCCGTACCCGGGACTGCTCTTCGTAGGACCGAGGGGGACGCCTAGTCCTTGCTCGCGAACAGACTCCGGGTTGACCGACGTTGTGCGGTTCGCGAGCAAGCTCGCTCCTACCAGTTTGAACCCGGAGCGCGCGTCGTCGTGCTCATTGGCGGATAACCGCAAGCGGTTATCCGCCCTTCGTTTTCAACAAGATCCGAGGTCCCCATGACCGACAGCTACTGGCTGCGCAACATCCGTCCGCTCGGTAACGCGGCGGAAGATTTCCTGATCCACAACGGCCGCATCGCCGAGCGCCGCCCGGCGAGCGGCGTCGCCATTGCACAGGACGACGTCGACGGTGCCGGCCAGCTCCTGCTGCCGCCGCTGGTAGAGAGCCATTGCCACCTGGACAAGACACTCTGGGGCCAACCCTGGCGGCCTAACAGCGCCGGGCCGACGCTCAAGGACTACATTGCCAACGAACGCCGCGTTCTGCGCGAGATCGAGGCGCCGATTTCCGAGCGTGCCGGCGCGCTGCTGGAGCAGTGCATCGCCCGCGGCTCGCTGACCTTCCGTTGCCACGTGGACATCGACCCCGAGCTGGGCCTGCGCCATGTGGTCGCCATGCAGGCGCTACGCGAACGGTACGCTGATCTGATCGACATGCAGTTCGTGGTCTTCCCGCAGACCGGCCTGGTCAGTCGCCCTGGCACCGCCGAGCTGATGCGCGAGGCGATGCAACTGGGCGTGGAAAACGTCGGCGGCCTCGACCCCTGTGGCATCGACGACGACCCCATCGCCCAGCTGGATATCGTCTTCGGCCTCGCCGTGGAATTCGGCCGGGGCGTCGATATCCATCTGCACGACAAGGGCGAGCTGGGCCTCTGGCAGATCGCCCGCATCGCCGACTTCACCGAGCGCCACGGCCTGCAGGGCAAGGTCATGATCAGCCACGCCTACTGCCTGGGCATGGCGCCCTGGGAGCAGGTCGAGCCGCTGGCCGAGCGACTCTCCGAGCTAGGCATTTCCCTGATGAGCTCCGCCCCGGCCGATACCCCGGTGCCGCCGTTCCTCGCCTTGCGCGAAGCCGGCGTGAACCTGTGCCTGGGCAGCGATGGCATCCGCGATGCCTGGTCGCCCATGGGCAACGGCGACATGCTCGAACGCGCGATGCTGCTGGCCTTCCGCTTCGACCTGTGCAAGGACGACGACCTTGCCGCCGCCTTCGCCGCTGCCACTGCTAACGGCGCTCGCGCGCTGGGCCGGGAGCCGGCGCGTATCGAGGTCGGTGCGCCAGCGGACTTCCTCCTGCTACCGGTCGAATCCCTCGGCGAGGCCGTGGTCGCGCGTCCAGCGCAGCGTCAGGTATTCAAGGCCGGCAGGCTGATCGCCGAGCATGGGCGGCTGCTGGAGTCGCGCCTGTGAGCGGTGCGCGCCTCGGCCTGAAAGCCAGCTTCGTGGTCGGCTTCGACGGCACGCAGCATGTGCTCTGGCGTCACGGCGAAGTCGTGTTCGAGGACGGGAAAATACTCTTCGTCGGACGCGGCTTTCCTGGTGACGTCGGCCAGTGGATCGATTACGGCCACGCGCTGGTCGGCCCCGGTTTCATTGATCTTGATGCGCTGGGCGATCTCGATTCCACGGTGCTCACCCTGGATAACGGCGCCGAATGGAACATGGGCCGCGTCTGGTCCGAGGATTATCTGCGCACCGGCCCGAGCGAGTGCTACAGCGCGGACGAGGAGCTGTTCAAATACCGCTACGCCTTCACCCAACTGATCCGCAACGGTATCACCACCGCCATGCCGATCACCTCCATGTACTACCGGCGCTGGGCCGAGCACTACGACGAGTTCGCCGGGGTTGCCGCGCTCTCCGGTGAGTTGGGCCTGCGCACCTATCTCGGTCCCTGCTACATGAGCGGGATGACCTACGCCCGCGCTGACGGCAGCCCCGCGCAGCACTGGGATGAAGCCGCAGGGCTCGCCGGATTGAAGGAAGCCGAACGCTTCTTCCGCGACTTCGACGGTGCACACAATAGCCTGGTACGCGGCGCGCTGTTGCCCGATCGCATCGAAACCTGCACACCCGCGCTGCTGGAACGCACCGCCGCCGTCCAGCGTGAACTGAACGCGCCGCTGCGCCTGCACTGCTGCCAGTCGCGCTACGAAGTGGAGCTGGTGCGCCGCCTGCGCGACACGTCCTCGCTGCAATGGCTCGACAGCTACGGCCTGCTCAACCCGCGCAGCGTGCTGCCCCACGGCATCCTGCACAGCGGCGATCACGAATTGCAGCGCCTCGCCGACACCGGCGCAAGCCTGGTGCATTGCCCCGTGGTGTTTGCCCGCGAGGGTGACGCGCTGGATTCCTTCGGTGCCTACCGCGCGCGCGGCATCAATCTCGCCATGGGCACCGACACCTTCCCGGCGGACATGCTCGACAACCTGCGCCAGGGCCTGAACATCGCGCGGGTGAAGGAGGGTGATGCCGAGCACACGCGCATGCTCGATCTGTACAACGCCGCCACCCTCGGCGGTGCCCAGGCGCTGGGCCGCGATGACCTCGGCCGTCTCGCCGTCGGCGCGCGTGCGGACATCACGGTGTTCCGCCTGGGTGATTTCCACCAGGGGCCATTCTTCGATCCGCTGAAGAACCTGTTCACCGCCGGCCGCGGCGACGATTGCATCGCCAGCTTCATCGACGGCCGCAGCGTGATGCAGGGCGGCCAGGTGATCGGCGTCGATTACGCCGACCTGCAACACCGCGCTGACGCACTGTTCCAGAAACAGATGCAGCACCACGCAGAGCGTGCCTTTGGCAACCCGCCGTGGCGCACGCTGTTCCGTTCCGCGATTCCCTTTGCCGACTCGTACAGCACCGCCGCACCGCTGCTCGATGCCCACGCACCGCAGGCTCATTGAAGGATCAATCCATGCTCAGCTTCGACTTCCAGCAGCTGTCCGCCCGCGAGAAATACAAGATCCTCATCGGCAGCGTCGTGCCGCGGCCCATCGCGCTGGTCACGACCATCGACGCCGAAGGCCGCGCCAACGCCGCCCCCTTCAGCTTCTTCAACGCCCTTTCTGCCGACCCGCCGATCCTCGCCCTGGGCGTGGAGAACTACAGCGACCTGAGCCCGAAGGACACCACGCTGAACATCCGTAACAATCAGGAATTCACCGTGAACATCGTCTCCGACGCGCTGGTGGAAGCCATGAACGTCTGCGCCGTGCCCTTCGAGCCAGGCTTCGACGAACTGGTCGCCGCCGGCCTCACCGCCATCCCCGGCACCCGCGTTGGCTGCCCGCGCATCGGCGAGGCGCCGGTTGCACTGGAGTGCCGGAGGATGATGGCGCTGTCCATCGGCCAATCGCGAGAGATCATCCTTGGCGAAGTGCTGATGGCCCATGTGCGCGACGACCTGATCGACCCGGCGACGCTTTATATCGATCAGCTCGGCCTCGACGCCATCGGCCGCATGGGCGGGCATGGTTATGCGCGTACGCGGGAATACTTCGACTTGCCCACGCGCTCGCTGAAGCAATGGATGGAAACACCAGGTGCGGGAGAGCGTTTGTGGGCAGTGGCTGAAGAACTCGCCTGATCATCCAGGCGCCCTCCGCTGCGCGTCTACTGCTTGGCGAGCGATCCTGTCTCAGGGGCTGGCTCTTCGAAGTGAGTGGGGATGAGGGGCCGGTGCTACATGACCTGGAGTCGCTGAATAACGCCCTGCTTGCAGGGTGTTTTCTTTGCCTCTTCAGCATCGTTGAGCTCTGGAAGCGATTTATCACGCGTCTGCCGGGGGCGACCAGGTAACGCATGCCAGAGTTCCGTGTCGAAGTGTCTGCGGGCCCGCAAGGATTTTTGATGGTCAGGATGTGGTCGTTGCGTCGGCAAAGAGGAGCGGTGGTGATTTACCTTCGAACGTGTTGGTAAATGCTGCGTAAGTTCGCAGTATTGAAAGGAATTTCGCCTAGGCCAGCCTGGGCTGTCTGGCTGTCGCCGAGACATAAAGACGGTCTATCACCGTTGTAATAGGAAATAAATACCGACGAACGTGCAGTTCTTTTCCCTACCCGAACGCCTGTTTGGTAGGGTGTCATTATGCCAGTAATCGGATTTTTCCTACATTTTTTGCGTTTTTCCTCACCTTAATAAATCCATAATTTTGGTGTGAAGCGTTTTTCGTTTTCGGAAAGGACAAGGGAATGCCACTACTGAAAACCAGCCTTATCGCCCAGCCTCCGCCGTCAATGCCGGAGTCTGGGCGTCGTCAGAGAAGGTCGGCGGCAGCCTGTTCACCCAGGCCTGCGTGCGGCTCGTAGTTGGATGCCGCGGCATCATTCCATTCCGTAGCAATTGCCTAGCCAGTACGACGAAAGCGTCGGCTGCGTGGCTGTACGGGATGGTTCGAGCAGAGAGACATCTGCCGATTTTGTTTGAAGGATTTTGGCGCGTTTTGCGCTGAATTGTTGGGGGAGCATCGCCGGCGCACTGTAAGCCGCGCGGTGAACTTTGCCTTGAATGCACACGAACTGCGCGGCGGACTAAAAATCCCTTGCCTGCGCAGCGGCGTCATTCGGCCTTGGGAAAGTGAGGGAGTGTCGTGAGTTTCCAGCTGGGGGTGGGGAGCGGTATCTGGTCGGTCGTCCAGGTATCGATAGAGAGGGCAAGACTGGGCTTGAAATCAGAGTCCACCAGGACCCGTCTCGGGCTTGCGTGGTGGGTACTCGAGCCGCTGATCATGCTCGGCATCTACTACATGGTGTTCGGGCAGTTGCTGCGTATTCCCGTGGAGGACTACGCCGTGTTCCTGATCATTGGCGTGACCTTCTGGACTTGGTTCAGCAAGAGCGTGCTCAACTGCACGGATGCCATCTACGAGAAGAAATTCATTCTCGAACACTGCACCGTGGACCCGCTGATTTTCCCTCTGACATCCATCTTCAAGGATGTGGTCAAGGAATCGGTTGTAGTCGCTCTGTTGCTGGTCCTGCTCTGCGCCTTGGGGCTGCGACCGACGCTGGTCTGGCTGTACTTGCCTCTCATCGCGTTCGTCCAGTTGATCATCACGGCAGGCATCGGCGTTTTCGTGGCCGGCCTCATTCCGTTCATGCCCGATCTGCGCATCCTGATCTCCACCGGCATGCAATTCCTGATGTTCGCTTCCGGGATTTTCTACACGAAAGACATCGTTCCTGGGCAGTTCCATACCCTGTTCGAGCTCAACCCGCTGGCATCGCTGGTCAATCTGTACCGCGAGGTGCTGATGTACGATCGCGCTCCGCCGCTGGAAGAACTGTTCACCTTGTTCAGCGGCGGTTTGGCGGTGTTCCTGGTCGCGGCTCTCTTCGTGGCGAACAACAAGAACTCCTATGCCATGGCGTTGAGCAAATGAACGACACCTACGCTTTGACTGCAGACGGCCTGTCGCTGTCTTTCCGTAATGGTCTGGGACTCTTCTCCAGGGGCTCGACCGGCGTGCTCCACGACGTTTCTTTCTCCATCGGCCATGGTGAGACTTTCGGCGTGGTGGGCGGCAATGGCGCCGGCAAAAGCACCCTGCTCAAGGTGCTGGCGGGCATTTACCAGCCCACCCGTGGCCGCGTGCGCCGCTCGGTTTCCAATATCTCGCTGCTCAACCTGCAGTTGGGCTTCGACGACAACCTCGATGCACGCGACAACATCGTGCTCAGCGGCATGTTCATGGGCATGACCCGCAAGCGCATGCGCGAGCTTTGCGCCGAAATCCTCGATTACGCCGAGCTGGCCGACGCCGCGTCGCAGCCGGTGCGCGGCTATTCCACCGGCATGCGTGCGCGCCTGGGGTTCGCCATTTCCAAGTGCGCGCGGCCGGACGTGATCCTGCTGGATGAAGTGCTAAGCGTCGGCGACGGGCACTTCCGCGAGAAGGCCGAAGCCACTATGCGGGAAATGATGGCCGGCAATCAGACCGTGGTGTTCGTGTCCCACGACTCCAGTCGTATCAGAGAGCTGTGCAGCCGTGTGTGCTGGCTCAAGGATGGACGCGTACAGATGCTCGGCCCGACCAGCGAAATCATGGACGCGTACGACGAATTCATTCTGCGCAAGTGAAGGAAAAGCAGATGCTCAACATAGTAGTTCCCATGGCAGGCGCCGGTAGCCGTTTTGCGGTCGCAGGATACAAGGATCCCAAGCCGCTGATCCCGGTGCATTCGGTGCCGATGATCAAGGTGGTGATCGATAACCTGACGCCGGCCTGCGAGCACCGCTTCATCTTCATTTGCCAGGCCGCCCACGTTGAGGCCTATGGCCTGAAAGACAAGCTGCAGGAGTGGGCGCCGGGCTGTGCCATCGTCGAGCTCGACGGCCTGACCGAAGGCGCCGCGTGCACCGTCTACGCCGCCAAGGAGCTGATCGACTCGAACGATCCGGTGATGATCGCCAACAGCGACCAGTACGTGGATATCGACATCAACGACTACCTGCGTGCCATGGAAGAACAGCAGGCCGATGGCCTGATCATGACCATGAAGGCTGACGATCCCAAGTGGTCCTTCGTCGGTTTCGACGCTGCCGGCCGCATCGATCGCGTCATCGAGAAGGAAGTGATCTCCGACGAAGCCACCGTCGGTATCTACAACTTCCGCAGCGGCCAACAACTGATTACCGCCATCGAATCGATGTTCGACAAGGGCCTGCGCGTCAATGGTGAGTTCTATGTTGCGCCGGCCTACAACGAGATGATCGGGCAGGACGCCCGCATCGTTCACTACAGCATCGGCTCGGAAGGGGCGGGCATGTACGGTCTGGGCATTCCAGCCGACCTGAACCTGTTCCTCAGCCTGCCGGTCAGCCAGTCGGCCACCGCGGGGCGCTGAGCATGCAGATCATCAGTCATCGCGGCTACTGGCTGGAGAAGGCCGAGCGCAACTTGAAGGTTGCCTTCGAGCGCTCGTTCGACCTGGGCTTCGGCACCGAGACCGACGTGCGTGATGTGGCCGGTCGCCTGGTCATATCCCACGACATGCCGTGCGGCGATGAGATGTCGCTCGACGATCTGCTGGACATCATGGCCGGGCGCAACCTCCCGCTGGCCATGAACATCAAGGCAGACGGACTGTGCGAGGCGCTCAAGAGCGCCTTCGCGGCGCGCGGCCACAGCAACTGGTTCGTCTTCGACATGGCCGTCCCGGACATGCGCAGCTATCTCGCTGCGGGTGTAAGCACCTACACCCGCCAGAGCGAGGTCGAGCCGGCGCCTGCCTGGCTGAACGAGGCGGATGGCATCTGGCTCGATAGCTTCGGCGTCGAGTGGTACTCCCGCGATCAGATCGCCGACCTCCTGGCTGGCGGCAAGCAGATCTGCGTCGTCTCCTCGGAGTTGCACGGCCGCGAACATCTGCCGCTTTGGCAACTGCTGGGCGATTTCCAGGACGCGGCGAATCTGACGCTGTGCACCGATCTGCCCGAATCCGCCCGTACTTTCTTCAAGGAATGAACTCATGATCAAAGCAGTGATATTCGACATGGACGGTGTGCTGATCGAGGCGAAGGAGTGGCACTACGATGCCCTGAACAAGGCGTTGAATCTGTTTGGCCACACCATCAGCCGCCACGACCACCTGACCACCTATGATGGTCTGCCGACCTCGCGCAAGCTCAACATGCTCAGCGTCGAGCACGACCTGCCCAAAGAGCTGCACGGCTTCATCAATGAGATGAAGCAGGCGTACACGATGGAAATCGTCTACTCGCAGTGCAAGCCGACCTTCAATCACCAGTACGCGCTGTCGTCGCTGAAAAACCGTGGTTACAAGCTTGCCGTGGCCTCCAACTCCATTCGCCACACCGTCGAAGTGATGATGGAGAAGGCGCGTCTGGATCAGTACCTGGACCTGAAACTGTCCAACGAAGACGTCAAGAGCCCCAAGCCTGCTCCGGACATCTACACCAAGGCCATCCAGTCCTTCGGTCTTTCCCCTGACGAGTGCCTGATTGTCGAAGACAACGAGAACGGTATTCGCGCAGCTCGCGCTTCCGGCGCACACGTTCTGGTGGTCGAGGACGTCGAGGACGTCAACCTGGAAAACATCACCCGCCGCATCGAGCAGATCGAAGCCCAGCGGCAAGAGCGGCCGGAGGCCTGATCATGCGCAAACTGAACATCGTACTGCTGGCCGGTGGTGAAGGCACTTCGGTGAAGGCCGAGAGCAACTACCCCGACTACCTGTCCGAGCGCGACGGTATCCCGCTGATCCAGCACCTGGTGGAACGTTGCCTGTCGCTGGAGCCGGCACGCATCATCTGCATGCTGCCCAAGGGGGACGTCTCCAAGTACCACCTGCGCAATATGCTCCAGCAGATGAGCCCGGTGGCCAGCGTGCATGCCGTCCAGGCGCTGACCATGGGGGCGGCGTGCACCGCGCTCCTGGCGGCGGAAAGCATCGACAACGATGACGAGTTGCTGATCCTCAATTGCAACGAACTGCTCGATGGTTCGCTGCGAGACATCGTCGGCGGCTTCCGCAGCGACCAGTGCGATGCCGGCGTGGTCATCTTCAAATCCCTGCACCCGCGCTACTCCTTCGCTCGCCTGAACGACGAAGGCTACGTCGTCGAAGCAGCGGAGAAAAACCCGATCAGCAACCACGCGGTGGCGGGCCTGTACTGGTTCGACCGGGGTGCGGTATTCGTCGAGGCGGTGAAGGAAATGATCCGCAAGGACGCCAAAGTCAACGATGTGTTCTACATCGCGCCGGCGTTGAACGAACTGGTACTGCAGCACAAGAGGATCGGCACCTTCCGCGTCGAGCTGAACCAGTACCACCCGCTGAAGAACACCCATCAGCTGCACGCTTTCGAAACGGTAGGCGCCCGATGAATTCCGCGAATCTCAAAGACATGGTCAAGGGCTGGTTCGTCGGCGGCTTCACACCCACTGCGTTCAGCACGCAAGCTTGCGAAGTGGCGGTCAAGCCATACCAGGCCGGCGACGCCGAAGCGGCGCATTATCACAAGATCGCCACCGAGGTGACGCTGGTGCTCTCCGGTGAAGTGGAAATGTGCGGCAAGGTCTGGGGCGCTGGTGAAATCGTGGTGCTAGAGCCAGGTGATGTCACCGCGTTCAAGGCCCTTTCCGATGCGGTCACCGTTGTAGTCAAGGTGCCTGGAGCACTGAACGACAAGTACCTCGTAGAAGCATGAAGACGATTGCGCTCCAACACGATGCGAAGCTGGGCTATCTGACGCCCAAGCAACTGCGTGACATTCCGCTCGACCTGAGCTTGCCGCAAGCATGCGAGCGGCTGATTTCCTTCCGCCAGTTCAAGGGCCGCCAGGCCGACATCACGATCAGGAAGCTGCACGCTGCCAAGCGTCCGCTGGACATCTACGGAGCGGGCTCCTACTGCTTCTACGGCGTGCAAAGCGATTCGCCCCTGAGTCCGCTGCTGCTGTGGGATGCTGCCCACTTTCTGGAAGTGGGGCAAACGCTGACGCTGATCGAAGACACGCCTCAGCCCAGCTACCTGGATCGAGACTACTTCCAGGTAGCACTGACCTGCATCGAGCGCAGTGCTACTCGCGTCACCTATCAAAAGTCGGCGCGTCTGCCGGCCGAGGCCGATGACGACCTCGACAGCTGGACCTTCGGCCTGCCGGTTGGTCCGGAAGACGCCACGGTGCTCAACGCCGTCGTGCAGCGCATCCTCGAACTGGATATTCCCAACAAGGAAATTCTCCTCTGCGGCACACCGGGCAAGAACTTCCGCTACTTCGATCAGGTGCGCATTGTCGGCGAGGACATTACCGCGCCGCCGGTGCAGATCTGCAAGAAGAAGAACCGCCTGGCCCAGGAAGCGCGCTACAACAACCTGGTGATCCTGCACGACCGCGTCTTCCTGCCCAGCCATTTCGGCGAGATGGTGCGTCGCTTTGGCCCGCGCTATCCGCTCATGACGCTGCAAAGCCTGTTCTTCGACAATCGAATGTGCATGTACCCGCGTCGTTACTCCGACCTGGGCCGCTCGATGAATGAGATGGGTGGTGGCATCAAGGGGCTGCACCGTACCGATCAAAGTGCGGTGACCGTTGCGCCTTCGACCTTCACCGAACTCGAGCGCTCCGGCTTCTGCTTCGCCAATCCGATCCGCTACAACAACGACATCTCCTATCCCACCGGCAGCCTCTACATCTGCCGCAGGGAAGTGTGGAATCTCTGCCCGTTGGACGAGTCGCTGCTGTGGGTGGAATACGAGGATATCGAGCACGGCGTGCGCAGCTCCAAATTGGGCGTGCCCACCCGCATCAATCCGCACGGTATTACGCAAAGCATCACCTCGCGAGCGGTGCTGGGCTCCAGCGCCTACATCGAAGTTCCCAACGGCGCGATTGCGTCGGCCTCGCCGAATTTCCTTTCGTTGCTGCCGAAGAAGCCGCTGCTACGTATGACCCCTGCCGCAGCGCTGGCCAGGCTTCAGCTGTTCGCCGCCCGCTATGTCAGCGACGAAAGCGCCCCGTCGATCCCCACCGGTCTCAAGGACCTGGGGGCTCGCCGATGGGTACGCCTGATCAGCACGGTGGTGCGTCATTCCTCGTTTGCCAACGATCTGGCCTCGGTCCGCCAGTTCATCTCCGATTTCGAGAAGCTGGTGCTGCTGGATCAACTGCCTGACGGACTGCGCCTGGAGTACGAGCAGAAGTTCCTCAAGGACCCGGCCGACGCCAAGCGCAATTTCATCATCGACTGCTGGCCGGTGCGCAGCATGATCAAGCAGCGCACGGTTCAGACCTGGTTCTTCGAGACTCCACGGGAATACTTCCACAGCCGTGTGCTGTCGCTTCCCGGCGTCCTGCTTTCCGCGCTGAACCTCTATCGGAAGAATGGCCGGTTTTTCTATTTCACCAGCTTCAAGGAGTGCGTTCGAGCCATCCATAACTCGACGCCCTTCGACTCCTACGCGAAGGCCGACTCGTGAAAGTATTCGTCGTCGCCCGGGATGCCGGGACAGTGGATCTTGATGGTCTCGTCGCGAGACTGTCTGCGATCCAGACGGAAGATGCGCCCAGAAGCAGCATCATTGCAGTGGATAACTTCTACAACCTAGTGGCTCAGCCAGACACCGAGCTGGGGGCGCGCAGAGGCTTCCTGCTCGATGACTTCCTGCATGAGAAGGGAAGTTTCGCCGATGGCAAGGTTGTGCTCGATACCAATCGGATTGCCGAGCAGATCGGCTCCATCGAGCAGGACTGGCTGGTCTTCGACTTCGGCCAGCATGCGCTCAGTACGGGCGAAGACTTTATCGGCAAGCTGGCGACCTGCCTCTTCATGCTGCCTCCGGCCCGGCAGTCGAAGCTGGTGTTCATCGTCCCTCGCGTCCAGTTGCCTTTGTATCTGCGTGCCAGCAATGCCGCGCTCAACGTCCTGCCGGAAATCCGCAGCCTGTCTGGTAGCTCACTGGAGACCGACTTGCTGTTTCTTTCCGCCACGACCGAAAAACTCGTGGCCAGAATTCCGCTGCTCAAATGGCCATTCGTGATGTTGCGGGCGCTGGCGCGGTTCGCCATCCGCAGAGTCAGCAATCGGGCGCGGGCGTAAGGACGAACCATGGAAAGTGTAAAGCGTAGAACCTTCGTCTCCGGAATGCTGGTGCTGGCTGGCGGCCTGGCTGGTCATGCGATCACCAAGGGCGTCACCAATGCCAACGCGCGGCGCTTCGATCCGCACTCATTCGTGATGCGCAACAAGCACCTGAACCTGCAGTTGGTATCTCAGGAGCTGCTGCTCAAGATTCTCTCGCGGCGGGTCACCGAGCGGGACCGGATGGCGTTGATGGGGCAGTTGGTGAACCCCAACCGTCATCTCATTGTGGCCGACGCCGCCAAGCGCCTGCATGGCGTTCCAGGCTTCTTCCGAGTGACTGAATAAGTATGTTTGTAGATACCCTGATCATCGGCAATGGCTTTGCTGGCCGCAGTGTGGCGAGCGAACTCCATGGAGACGTTCTGATCGTCGAGCGCGGCGAGAAGTTCAACATCTTCGAACGTCGCCAGCGCTTCTACGAGATCCAGAAGGAAGGCAAGATCGACCGCCACTCGGCGATGATCCGTCACTCCTATGTTTCGGCCCTGCCGTTCAACAAGCCGGAGAAGATTGGTGGTGACTGCCGCTCGGAATACATCGTGGTGGATGGCGGCTGTTCCAATCACTGGGGCGGGCTGAGCTTCCGGCTCACCGAAAACGTGTTCTCCGATCGCACGGGCACCTTTGCCTGGCCCTTCACCATGGAGCAGATGAAACCCTTCTACTCCAAGGCCGAGCAGCTGCTGCGCATCGCCGCCGATCCGCATGACCCCGATGGGCGCAATGCGCGCGCCAAGATCAAGGGTGTTGCCAAGTGGCGGGCCGCACTGGAGCCCTATTTCCCGGCGGCCTACATCGGTGCGCAGTCACACAACCTGACCGGCGACAACTCCAATGGCCAGGGCTCCTGCATGGGCGCCGGGGATTGCGAACTCTGCCCCATGGACGCCAAGACCCGATCGCTGCATATCCAGGCCGGCAAGCGCGTGCTCAATGGGGTCATGGTCGAGTCCCTGCGCTTCGAGGAGGGCAAGGCGGTGGAAGCGCTCTGCATGACCCAGGAAGGGCCACTGAGCATCCGCTTCAACCGAGTCATCGTGGCCGCTCACGGTGTCGAGTCGATGAAGTTGCTGCTCAAGAGCAACCTGCCCCAGGCCACGCCGGCGCATCTGATGGGGCATCACTATCAGGACCACGCCATCGCCCAGCTGACCTGCGTGCTGCCTGACTCGGCGATTCCGTATCACGAATTGAACACCTCCTCGCAGCTCGTCATCCCGGAGCTGTCGGGCGAGCGCGACGGTATCGAATACACCACGCTGGGATTGATGACCCCCATCTCCGATCAGTCGCTCAGTGGCGCCATCGATCTGAACAAGATCAACCACTGGGATCTGGAGGAAGCCATTCGCGGTGTCGGTTCGACGCTGGCCCTGTTCATCCTGTTGGAGATTCCGCCGGAGTGGGACGTGGCCATCGGCTACAAGAACGGCAAGATCACCCTGGACAGCGAGGCCTATCACCGCGAAAAGGGGATCTACGACAAGATCGTCAAGGACATCTACGACAAGATCGAGGCGGTGGGAGCGGTGCCGCTCAAGAGCGGTGAGATGAAGCACTACAACAAGTGGTTCGGCACTCACCACCTGGTCGGTACGCTGGGCATGGGCAATGGTCCGCGCTCGGTGGTGGACGGCGAATTCAAGTTGCGTGGCACAGAAAACGTCTATGTCACCGGCTCCGCCGTATTCCCGCGCTGTGGCTCGCGCAACCCTACGGTGACTGTCGTGGCGCTGAGCCTGATGTTGGCCGATCAACTCAACGGCCGCGTATGAGCATCACCTCCCGGCAACTGACCGTCCTGCTTCAGGGGCCGCTGAGCGACGGCGTCGCGGACCTGGCGGGGCGCGCCATCGAATCGGTCAGACGCTATCTGCCGGACGCGCAGATTGTGCTTGCCACCACCGACATCAGCCGCAGTCCCTCGTATGAGGGCGTGGTTGTCGTCGCGGATGGCTCGGCTGCGCAATTTGAAGACGTGAACGGCAACGTCAACAACGTGAACAAGTTGATCTCGACCATGATCAACGGGCTGGCACGGGTCGAACGGGAATACTGCCTGAAGCTGAGAACCGACCATGTCCTTTGCAGCGATGTGGTGCTCGCGCGCATTGGCGGGCAAGCGTCGGCAAAATTTTTCGCCGAGCGAGTCGGGGTGTCCAACCTGTTCCTGCGCAACCCGTGCAAGGTTCCGTACCTGTTCCACCTCACCGACACCTTGCAGTTCGGGCGTACTGAAGATCTGCGCAAGCTCTGGGGCAGCGAGCTCATACCCAAGGACTTCCTGTACCGTTCCGGCGGCCCTCGCACGAACCCGATTGGTACTTTCCAGGGGTTCACCTCGTTCCGTCTTCTGCCAGAGCAGGCGATATTTCTGCGCTTTGCTCAGCGCAATGGCCTGCGCCTGGATCTTGAGCATATCTCGCACACCAGCTTCGAGCTGTTCAGTGCGTGGGAAGAGCTGTTGCTGGAGAACTTCGAGCTTCACGATTGGCAGAGTCTGGGGGTAGAGCCTCCTGGTCGATTTCTCAGCGCGCCCTACGCGCCGGAGTCGTTGATGACCGAGCAGGATATGCACATCCTGCGTACGCAACGCTCGCCCTCGCAAAAGGCACTGCGTTACGCCGACCTGCTGATCAACAAGTACCTGCTGTGCTGGTTCCACCGGCGCTGGCTGGTCTCGGTAGCATCGCTGGTGCTCTTTTCGTTTTCATCCAGTGCCGCTGTGACGGTCCGGAATTTCTATCGGCGGGTCAATGGCGCAGGGCGAGTCTGAGAAGTATCGAACCGTGAGGGTTGAGTTCCGCTTCGCCGAATTGGAGAGGGCTTTGTGGACGGACCAGGTCGGCAAGGTACGGGTGCCATGAAGGTCCTGCACTTCTACAAGACCTTCGGTCTGGAACAGTTCGGCGGTGTCGAGATGTTCATTCGTCACCTGACCCACGCCACGGCTACCCAGGGCTGCGAGAACACCGTGCTGTCATTGGCCAAAGAACCGATGAAGCCGGTGACGACCTCCAGTTTCCGCTTGGTGCAGGCCAGGCAGGATCTGCATATCGCCTCCACTGGTTTTTCCTGGTCGTCGCTGGGGGCCTTCGCGAGCCTGGCCAAGCAGGCGGACGTCATCCACTACCACTTCCCCTGGCCATTCATGGACCTCGTCCACCTGCTCAAGGGGCTGGGCAAGCCGAGCGTGGTGACTTACCACTCGGACATCGTGCGGCAGAAGGCCCTGCTGCAACTCTATCGGCCCTTGATGCGCGCGTTCCTGGGACGGGTGGATTCGATCGCCGCGACCAGCCCCAATTATCTGGAAAGCTCTACCGTTCTGCAGCGCTATCAAGACAAGGCTTGCGCCATTCCCATCGGACTGGAGCAGGACCTGTATCCGCGTCCCGATGTCACCGAGGTAGCGAAGCTGCACCGGCGCTATGGCGAGCGCTTTTTCCTGTTCGTTGGCGTGCTGCGCTACTACAAGGGCCTGCACTATCTGCTGGAGGCGATGAAGGCCGCTTCCTGGCCGTTGCTCATCGTCGGTGCGGGGCCGCTGGAGCAGGAGCTGATGCAGATGGCCGTACAGCACGGCCTGAGCAATGTGCATTTCCTGGGGCAGGTCAACGAGCAGGAAAAGATCGATCTGATGTGGGCCTGCTATGGCGTGATCTTCCCCTCGCACCTGCGCTCGGAAGCATTCGGCATCGGCTTGCTGGAAGGTGCGATGATGGGCAAGCCGCTGATCTGCAGCGAGATTGGCACTGGCACCAGTTTCATCAATCAGCACGAGGAAACCGGCATCGTGGTTCCACCAGCCGACGCCTCGGCACTGCGCCAGGCCATGCAGACGCTGTGGGACGATCCTGCACTAGCCGCAAGGTATGGCGAGGCTGCACGTGCTCGATTCCTCGCTACCTTCACTGCGCGTGGGATGGGGGAGGCCTACGCTGAACTTTACGCACGCGTGGCCGGGCAACAGCGCACTGGGCAATCACCCGCTCAATGAAAAACGCCCGGCATCCCGCCGGGCGTTCTCATTTCACTCCAACACTTACTGCTGATGCAGCTTCCACGCATCCCCGTGGGGTGCGGTGCCCTTGTCGTAGGGTCGGAACAGGGTCATGTAGGCCAGGCCCAGGACGATCACGATGCCGCCCACCAGGATGATCCCGTAGTTCAGGTACCAGGGCGCGTCCGGGGTGCGTGGCCAGGACATGTTGATGATCGCCAGCACGCCGTAGGTCAGCGCCAGGATGTTCACGATCCAGCCCCAGTTGCCCAGGGTGAAGGCGCCGCTCGGCTTCCAGCCGCGCAGGCGGGCGAATAGGGCGCCGCCGACGATCATCTGGAACGACAGGTAGATGCCGATGGCGGCGAAGCTCACCACCATGGCGATGGCGTTCTGCAGGTAGAAGCCGGCGCAGACGATCACGCTGGGAATCACGCCGCAGGCGATCAGCGCCGCGACTGGTACGTGGGTGTTGGGCGACAGGCGTTTGAGCAGGCCGCTGCCCATCACCATTTCGTCGCGGGCGTAGGAGTAGAGCAGGCGGCTGGCGGCGGCCTGCAGGCTGAGCACGCAGGAGACGAAGGAGACGATGATCACGGCCATCACCAGGCGCGCGCCGGCCACGCCGAAGGCGTTGTCGAGGATGGTGGTCATCGGGTCCTTGTCGGCGCCGGAGATCACTGCTTGCATGTCCGGTACCGCGAGGATCAGCGCCAGGGCGGCGAAGATGGCCGCGCCGCCGCCGATCCAGATGGTCATGCGCATGGCCTTGGGAATCCGGCGGCTGGGGTTCGGGGTTTCCTCGGCGACATCACCGCAGGCCTCGAAGCCGTAGTAGAGGAACATCCCCGCCAGCGAGGCGGTGAGGAAGGCCGGCCAGTAGCTGCCGTCGATGCGGATGTCGAAGGTGTTGAACAGCACCGAGAACGGCTGGTGACGCTCGAAGATCAGCAGGTAGGTGCCGATCACCAGCGCGCCGAGCAGCTCGCAGATAAAGCCGAACATTGCCACGCGGGCCAGCAGCTTGGTGCCGGACAGGTTGAGCAGGGTGGCGATCACCGTCAGCGCCAGGGCGACGAAGGTGTTGGTCACCGGCGTGGATTCGAAGCCGAGCAGTGTGGCGATGTACGGGCCCGCGCCAAGTGCCACGGCGGCGATGGTCACGCACAGCGACACCGAGTAGATCCAGCCGACCATCCAGGCCCAGCGTTTGCCCACCAGGCGTCGCGCCCAGGGGTAGACGCCGCCGGAGATGGGGAACTGTGAAACCACTTCGCAGAAGATCAGGCACACCAGCATCTGCCCGATACCCACCAGCAGGTAAGACCAGAACATTGGCGGTCCGCCGGCGGCCAGGCACAGGCCGAACAGGGTGTACACGCCGACCACCGGCGAGAGGTAGGTGAAGCCCAGGGCGAAGTTCTGCCAGAGGGTCATGCTGCGTTCGAAATTGGAGGTGTAGCCCAGCGCGCGTAGTTGCTCCGCGTCGCGGTCCAGGGCGGCGCCTGGCTGGATAGAGCTGTTCATCGTGGGGTTCCTGTCTGAGGTTTTCGCGTCGGCAGCCAATCGGGTGCAACGGAAAGCGTTGTTGTTATTGTTCGGCGCGCGGCATCAGCCGCGCGCCGTCTTGCTCCAAACCTCTTGTGTTCCGGATCGCGTTACAGCTTGATCCAGGTCGCCTTCAGCTCGGTGTACTTGTCGAASGCGTGCAGCGACTTGTCGCGSCCGTTGCCRGACTGCTTGAAGCCGCCGAASGGMGCGGTCATGTCGCCGCCGTCGTACATGTTCACCCACACGCTGCCGGCGCGCAGGGCACGGGCGGTGAGGTGGGCCTTGGAGATGTCGCGGGTCCAGACTGCCGCCGCCAGCCCGTACGGGGTGTCGTTGGCGATGCGGATCGCTTCTTCGGCGTCCTCGAACTCGATGACCGAGAGCACCGGGCCGAAGATTTCCTCGCGGGCGATCTTCATCGTGTTGCTCACGCCGTCGAACAGGGTCGGCTCGACGTAGGTGCCACCGGTTTCCTCCAGCACGCGCTTGCCGCCGGTGAGGATCTTCGCGCCTTCGTCCTGGCCTGCCTGGATGTAGCCGAGCACCTGCTCCAGCTGGCGACCATCGACCAGGGCGCCGACGTTGGTTTCCGGGTCCAGCGGATGGCCGGCTTTCCAGCTTTTGAGCGCTTCGACCACCAGCGGCAGGAATTTCGCCTTGATCGACTTCTGCACCAGCAGGCGAGATCCGGCGGTGCAGACTTCGCCCTGGTTGAAGGCGATAGCGGCGGCGGCAGCTTCGGCGGCGGCCTGCAGGTCCGGGGCATCCTCGAAGACGATGTTCGGGCTCTTGCCGCCAGCTTCCAGCCAGACGCGCTTCATGTTCGATTCGCCGGCGTAGACCATCAGTTGCTTGGCGATCTTGGTGGAGCCGGTGAAGACCGCGGTATCCACATCCATGTGCAGCGCCAGGGCCTTGCCGACGGTATGGCCGTAGCCGGGCAGCACGTTCAGCACCCCGGCCGGCAGGCCAGCGTCGATGGCCAACTGGGCGATGCGGATGGCGGTCAGCGGCGAGCGCTCGGACGGCTTGAGAATCACCGAGTTGCCGGTGGCCAGCGCCGGGCCAAGCTTCCAGGCCGCCATCATCAGCGGGAAGTTCCACGGCACGATGGCGGCGACCACGCCCACCGGTTCGCGGGTGACCAGGCCGAGCTGGTCATGGGCGGTCGCAGCGACTTCGTCGTAGACCTTGTCGATGGCCTCGCCGCTCCAGCGCAGGGAGTCGGCGGCGCCTGGCAGGTCGACGTTCAGCGAATCGCCAATGGGCTTGCCCATGTCCAGGGTTTCCAGCAGCGCCAGCTCCTCGGCATGTTCTTCCAGCAGGGCGGCGAAGCGGATCATCACGGCCTTGCGGGTGGCTGGCGCTTCACGCGACCAGACGCCGGAGTCGAAGGTGGCGCGGGCGCTCTGCACGGCACGCTCGGCGTCGGCGGCGTCACAGCTGGCGACCTTGGCCAGCAGACGGCCATCCACCGGGCTGATGCAATCGAAGGTGTCGCCGGAGGCGGCGGCGAGGTACTCGCCCTGGATGAAGGCGCGGCCTTCGATCTTCAAGGCCTTGGCGCGGGCTTCCCATTCGGCGCGGGTTGGCTGGCTCATGCGTATCGCTCCTCGTTCTTGCTGTTGTGGGCGGAGACGGCCTGCGGACCGTCGCTGGCAAATACATTTGAAACCATATCTTAAGATTTTGCGGTTGCCAATACAGGTCGAAAAATGAACGTTTCAAAGCTCTTTTCAGAGCGAAATACCTTGCTGAAAGTGCCGAAAGCGATTTAAAAATATGGAGACATAGTTTTGAACGAAGGTGCTGCCAGCCTGCAGATAGACTTCGTCATCACCGCCAGAACAGGAACTTTTCGCGCAGGAAGCGTCCGCCCCAAGCGCCCCCTTCGCACTGCCGCCTATGAACGAATTCAGGAAAGTCCGCCCCGCCAGCTTCATGCGCCTGCGCCAGGAAGGGCGCACCGAGGAAGTCGCGCGCCGTCTGGTGGAGATGGTCGATCTCGGCCTCTACGCCGAGGGCGAGCAACTGCCCAGCGAAAGCGAGTTGGCCATGCAGTTCGGCGTCGCCACCGTGACCCTGCGCGATGCGCTGGCGGATTTGCGCGAACGCGGCGTGATCGAAACCCGCCGTGGGCGTAATGGCGGGAGTTTTGTCTGCTCGCCGCAGCACACGTCCGAGGACGCTCTGCTGGGGCAACTGCGCCAGATGAGTGCGCTGGAACTGCGCGACCTGGGCGACGAGCATGTCGCCATCGCCGGCGCCGCTGCGCGCCTGGCGGCGCAACGCTCCACCTCCGATGAGCAGGCGCGCATCGCTCAGTACCTGGATGCGCTGGCGAACGCCACGACTCGGCAGGAACAACGCCGCGCCGATGCGCGTTTCCATATCGAGATTGCCGTCGCCGCCCAGTCCGTGCGCCTGACCCACGCGGAGACGCGCCTGCAGGCGGAAATCGGCGAATGGCTTTGGCTGCTGGTGGAAGGCTTTCCGGGCGCTGCGGCCATCGAGCAGGAACACCGCGCCATTCTCGAAGCGATCAGTGCGGGCGACTCGAATCTCGCCAGCGCGCTGGCCGAAGCCCACGTCACCCGGGGCATCAGGCGGCTGATCAATCTGCGCCTGAGCTTGCTGGCCGACGACGGCTGAGTGGCACAACGCTTTCTGCTTTCCCGGCGCGCACGAGTGGGTGCGCAGCGAACCGACTGAGCGGGCCTCTCTGGCCTGCGCGATAACAAGAACAGCGAGGCACCCGGTCATGTCCAGCGAACAACCCTCGGATGAACTCCAGCGCTGCGCCCAGCGCATTGACGCTTCCATCCGTAACGTTTTCCAGCGTCTCGACGAACTGGCGGGCGACGTCGTGGCGATCTGGCGGGCGCTGGCGGAGGAAGGCAAGCGTCCGTCCTCGAAGGATCTCGGTGCACTGCGCCCGCGCATCCAGCACGACCTCACCGATGACGGTACGCGTCTGCACGGCACCGGCGTGGTGATCGAGCCGGGAGAACTGGCCGACCAGGACATGTACCTGGAGTGGTGGTACCACGGCCGCGGCGACAAGGTCGTGCCCATGAGCCTGAACTTCAACCGGCGCAGCGAGAGCTTCTACAACTACCTCAACATGCCCTGGTTCTCGCGCCCGCGCGCCAGCGGCCAGCCCTCGGTGGTCGGGCCCTTCGTCGATCTCTATGGCACCGACCTGTACATCCTCGCCTTCTCCGTGCCGATCCAGGTGGACGGTCGCTTCATCGGCGTCGCCGCCGCCGATATCGCCCTGCATGAGTTCGAGGGCGTATTGCTGGGCAACCTGATGCAGATGGGGCATGAGGCCCTGGTGGTCAACGGCGAGGGCCGCGTGGTGGCCGCAAACACTGCCAACTGGTTCGCTGGCGACCTTGCCTACCGCTCGCTGGGGCGCGATGCGCAGGGCCGCGAACAGGAGCTGGCAGCATCCTTTTCCCACTGGGCAGTCATCGAGCGACCGCTGAACCGCCGACTGTCCGGCGCGGCCTGAGGCTGCCAAACGCTGCGCAATTGGCTAGGCTAGGGCGGTTCCCAACCTGACGGAAACCGCCATGAGCCAGTCGCTCGACACACTGCCCGACTTCGAACCGCTGAGCGCCGTGGATGCTCGCGTACTCGGATGCCTGATCGAAAAGCAGCTCACCACGCCCGAAGCCTACCCGCTGACCCTCAACGCCCTGGTCACCGCCTGCAACCAGAAGACCAGCCGCGACCCGGTGATGAACCTCACCCCCGGTCAGGTCGGCCAATCCCTGCGCCACCTCGAAGGCCGCGAGATGACCCGTCTGGTGATGGGCAGCCGCGCCGACCGCTGGGAGCAGCGCCTGGACAAGGCGTTGGAGCTGGTCAAGCCGCAGGTGATACTGCTCGGCCTGCTGTTCCTGCGCGGCCCGCAGACGCTCAACGAACTGCTCACCCGCAGCCAGCGCATGCACGACTTCGACGACACCGAGGAAGTTCGCCACCAGCTCGAACGCCTCGCCGGCCGCGGCATGGCCATGCAGTTGGAACGCCTGGGCGGCCAGCGCGAAGACCGCTATATGCATTTGCTGGGCACCGAGGAGGACCGCGAGGCCGCCATCGCGGCCAGCGGTAGCCGAGCTTCTGGAGAGCGTAGCGACAGCGGCGGTCATGACGAAGGGCGACTGGTCGAGCTGGAAGGCCGCATTGCGGCTCTCGAAGAGCGTCTCGCCCTGCTGGAGCTAGGCGTCTCGCGCGACTGATGCGATGCACCGCGCAGGTGGACCCAGGTCAATCTGCGCGACGCTAATCCAGCGTTAAGATTTGCCGCCGATAGTTAGGCTTGACCCTTGCTGCACCCGGAGCTTTCTCATGAGTCATAAACCCTCCCAGGCCCAGCTGAATGCAGTGCTCAGCCAGCTCACGGAAAGCGACTTCAAATCCATCAGCGATCTGAGCGGGCCGCGCGAAGCCAACCTCCTCGCCATACG
The DNA here is from genome assembly GCF_001675465.2 of Pseudomonas sp. AU12215. Classification (NCBI taxonomy): domain Bacteria; kingdom Pseudomonadati; phylum Pseudomonadota; class Gammaproteobacteria; order Pseudomonadales; family Pseudomonadaceae; genus Pseudomonas; species Pseudomonas sp. AU12215. Next base: position 137,135 of record NZ_MACM02000141.1, on the reverse strand, counting down.
TGAGCTGTTTCGCCAGGGGCTGATCAAGGGTGTGCTGATTGATGATCCTTTCGGTACCGAAGACGACGACGGCCCGCTGCTGTGCAATGCCGAACGGTTGCGCCTGCGGAAGCCTTGTGCCCAAACGGTAGGGGAAGAGCGTGCCGAGTTGCTGATGCCGCGGCTGGGGTTCCTCACGCTCTAGGCAAATCGCAGACAAGAAAAAAGGCGCTGTGCTTGAGGCTCAGCGCCTTTTTCTTTGGACTTGGTGGAGCCGGGGGGATTTGAAACCGCGTCTAACCCTTGTTTGATGCGGGTTCCAAGCCAGAAGTTGGCATATTGCTGTCATTCTTCGCAAATCGCTCTTCCGCCTTTGATCCGGCAGTTTCGTCCGCCGTCGGCATCCACCGCCCATACACCCGGGCGATCATCGTCCAGTCGCTGTGCCCCATCTGCTGCGCCACCCACATCGGGTGTTCGCCGGCAGAAAGCATCATCGAGGCGTAGGTGTGGCGCGTCTGGTATGGCCGCCGGTACCGAACACCTGCGCGCTTCAGGGCGTACTGCCACAGGGTTTTCCGGATCGGGCCGTCGCCGGCCCAGCGCTCTCCGGTGCGCGGGTTCTGGAATACCTCTTGGTGCGCCAGATAGGTGAAGGCTTTCTGCGCCTTCAGTGCCTCCAGGGCGGGGCCGAGCAGCTTGACGCTCCGTCGGCTCGAAGCGGTCTTTGTCACCTCCGCTTTCCCTTTCGCCGCCTGCGTGATGGCCCGCATTACATGCACCTCACCGCGCAGCCAATCGATATCTCCCCACTCCAGGCCCACCAGCTCGCTGGTGCGCATCCCAGACCACAGGGCGAACTGCACCAGGTTCCGACCCTGACCCTCCATCGCGGCCAGAATCGCCTGCTGCTCCTCCGGCGAGAACGGGTCGACGTCATCGTCTTTCACCTCCTCCTTTCGGCTATACGTCCAGCCCGCGAGCGGGTTGCTGTCGATCAGCTCCTCCTCCACTGCATCACTGAGCGCCGAGCGCAGGCAGCTCTGGATATTCGACAGCGTCTTGTTGCTGACCTCGAGGCCGTCCAGCCAGTCCCGCACCGTCTTCCGCTTCACGTCGACCACCAGCAGAACGCCAAGGCCCGGAATCAGGCGGTGCTCGATGATCTTCCGATAACCGTCGAAGGTGCTGCTGGAGACGTGCTTGCGCTTCGCCTCCAGCCATCGCTTCAGGTAGCCCGTCAATGTCTCCTGCGATACCTCGGGGGCGAACCTGGCGGCGCGCGGGGATCCTGGGAAGGTCACGGCATAGTCGAAGGTTCCGGCGGCGATCGCGTGCTCGACCGCCGCCTTGTGCTGCTCAGCGCGCTTTAGGTTAGTGGCTGTGGGCTTGAGCGCGACCCTTTCGCGGCAGCGGACGCCGCGATACATGAAGGTGATTTCAATACTCGTATCGGAGACCGCTCGGACTCCCCGCCCATCTCTACCCATGATTCATATGCCTCTACGTCGATCAGCGTTCGGCCGTCCGGCGCACTGATCCAGATGTCATCCTTTCGCCAGACGCCGTCGCGGATCTTCGACCTGATGGCGGCCTCGGTATAGCCAGATTCCGCCGCGAACTTGCGAACCGTTACATATCGCATCCCCCGGCCCCCTTCGTGGCGCGCCACGTTTCATCGTTGTTCGATTTCGTGGCGCGGACAGGTCTACCGCGCTCGTCATATTCAGGCCGCTCCGGCGGGTACGCTTCGGCGGTCATCGCCTGATCGATGGCGGCGCGCAGGTTCTCGGTGTAGTTCTCGCCGAGCACACGGACGTGAGGCGCGCCCTGGTAATGGCCGACGATCTCAATGCTGATGGTGCTGTCGCCGGCATCGGCATTCGGGCTGCTGTCGTAGTGCACATCCCAGCAGTTGGCCTCGATGGCGTTGAGTCGTTCCATGTCCTGGCGCAGAGCTGCAACTTCATCCCTGAGCGCCTGGGCCTCGGCTTCGAGCGCGCGCCGAGTTCCCTCTGCTGCCTCAATGTAGTCGGTCTTGTGCTGGCGCAGAGCATGAACCTGCTGCTCAAGAACTTGGTAAGGCGTTAGCCGACCTTCGATCCTGGCAGCGATCATCGACCAGACCGTTTCGTATTCCGGCCAGTCGCTCTCGACCACAACGCATTCGCTAGTGGGAACCAAGTGCCGGTCCAGCCAGACGCGCAACTCTTGCTCGAGCGAGTCATGGGTTCTGCTTTCGGCGGAAAGATGTTTGCGCTTGATGACGATGAAGCGCTCTTCGCGCTTGAATTCACTCATCGCGACCTCCCTGCGCCGGTTCGTCGTCCGTAGCTGGTGTGCCGCCTAGGGTGCGAATGGCGCTCTCCAGAGCGGCCACTAAGTCGTCTTCCGCTTCTCGTCCACCGACGATCATTCCGCCGAATGGAGTGATGATGCCGTCCGCGAAGTAACGGCTGTGCTTGACCCATATCGACAGAGGCGGCACCGGCGACCCAGTTGAGTCTCGGACCTCTTCGCTGTGCCCGTTGAACGATATGCTCCAGTCCTCGTCCACCTTGTGCTCCCAGCAGCCCGGGAGGTCCTTAATCGAAGCCTGCCCACAGAGCGTGCCGAGCTGGCAGCAGAGGATGAAGGTAGCGCAGATGTCATCCATCACTCACCTCCCTGCGCCGGCGCGGCGGCGAGCAGCCCGCGCAGCTCATCGAACATCGGTCCGACCAGGCTGCGCGCCTTCCGGTCTGCCTCTTCCATCAGTTGGTACTCAGGATCGACGCTGGTGCCGAATGGGCAGTGCTCGCGAACGAACTTCAGGCGAGCGTTGTAGGCGCCCACCGCGTTGACGTGGGCTTCCTTGGCCTCGAACCATGCGCGGACGCCCTCCGGCACCTGCCCAGCCTGGGCGACCTGATCACTCCTCATGCTCTGCCAATGATGGCCGGCATGAACCCTATATCCTTCAACTAAGCAGTCGTAGATATTCCGCGATGTAAACCCATTAGCGACAGCTTGTTCGATGGATGAGAAAATAAGAACAGGTCCATTCCCTTCGGCCGGAATTGCCTTCACTGGATGAACAAGATGCCCAAGCTGGTAATATCCATGGTCGACGTTTTCGCTACGAGAGCACCACGCAAGGTTAATCACCCGATTGTCTGTCTTGTCTCCGTTGAGATGATTAACCTCATCAAGTCCTTCCGGGTTATCCAGAAATGCCTTGGCAACGACACGGTGAACTGATGTCTGTTCCCGTACCCCGTCCCTGTGCAAACTTGCTTTCACATAGCCGCTCGCCATTAGCGAATTGAGGCTAAGGTACTTCCCTGTTTTATCAGAGCGAAGTCTTCCTAAAGACGACACAGAATAGTGTCCATCAAAGCCAACAACCGGTCTCCACTCTTCCACCGGCTCCTGCCTCTCCAGCTCCACGACCCTGTCCTGGGCGGCGTCGCGCTCGGATTTCAGTTTCACTAGCTTGCCCCGAGTGAAAGCCAGCAAGGCCGCCGCCGCGTCAATCTGTGCGGCATCTTGAGCGCGGATTCGGTCGTGCTGGGCTACGGTCATCAGCGGTTCAGGGTCCTTCAATCCGTAATGATCCTCATAGAGGTTGCCGGATTCGCTGCTGCGATAGGCAACCGCAATTGGCCGCTCCAGCTCCGGCGCCGGGGAGGGTTGCGCCAGGGCGGCGCGGGCTTTCTCAATCGCCCAATCCAGCATGTCGAGCGTCTCGCACTTCTCGATCATTATGTAGGTCTGCCCAGTGTTCTTTAGCTTCTCAGGCTGGCCTTTCCGATTGGCCACCCACTCACGAACGCGGATCAGCTCTTGCAGGGCTAGAGACTCCCGTTCCCCCTGCGCTACTTCTGTATGCGCGCAATCGCAAGGAACCATTGCAGCCTCACCCCAAGGGTGGATTCCGCCTGAGTCAGCATCGCCAGTGCCGCCGCACTTCTTGCATTGAAGGGATGGCTGCGCAAGCGCTGCGCGAGCCTTCCAAGCCTTCCACGCGTCATCGATAGACTTGAGGTCGTAGTCAGCTATAGCGCCACGCCGGAACCAAAACTGCTGATCGGCTGGGGACAGGCGGCGCTCTTTGGATTCATGCGCTTCAAAAGCCTCGCGCTCCACTTTTTCGTCATCTGCCTGCTGACGCATCTTCTGCACCGACGCTGCAATCTCCTCGCAAGCATCAGCCCATGCGTCGCCTTCCAGGCTCTCCAGCCAGGCGCAGGCATCCACAGGTGCGTTATCGTCCTTGTTGCACTGGGCAGCAGTGTGCCCTCCCGCACCGCAGAGGGTGCAGGCTTGTTGTTCGGTCATGGTTCAGCCCTCTACGGGGTATTGGATGGTGCCGCGCTCGCCCTGGCGGGAGTCGATTGCGGCCTGGATCAGCTGTCGGCCCAGCGCGTGGGCCTGGTCTGGATCGAGTTCGGCGCCGAGTCGTGGAAGGCCGTCGATCAGCAGGTACGGCTTCCCGTTGCGGCCCTGGCGGTGCTCGACGGTCAGTTGGATGGCTTGCATGGTGCTTGCTCCTTGAGGGCAGGCCTGCAGCGCAGGCAGTCGCATTTCTCGGAGGGTTGGCCGGTGCCGCGGCAGAAGGTGGGGCGGGTCATGGCGTCGGCGCCAGGTTGTTCAGCAGCCCGCGCAGCTTCGGATGCATTTCCAGGTAGTCGAGATCCGGGGCGATGATCTCGTTGTCCGGGTTGTGGATGACGTAGCACATGCCGCCGATGATTCGTCCGTGGAAGTTTGGGGCCCGGCAGAGCAGGCGAGCCAGGTGGTTGTAGAGCACCTGCAGGTGCTCCGGATCTTCCGCGTCGAACTCGCTATCCGTCGCGCTCAGGAACTCCAAGAGGTTGTCCGGAGCATCTGGAATAGGGCTGGGGCCGCCCCAATGCTGATCGATGGTATCGAGCAGTTGCAGCAGCTCGCCTGCTGCGTCGATGTCGCGATCGCTCGCCTTGGCCATCATCATGCTGCTGCCCTCGCTGGTTCGGTGATCTGGCTGGCGTCGATGGCGCGCATGCCCAGGTTCTTGGCGACGGTAAACTCCAGGCGCGCCCCCTTGGAGTGGATCCAGCCAGGGAGGAGGGCGATGGAGTCGCAGGTGACGAGTTGGACAAGCGCCAGGCGCATATAGCCGGCCCAGGTGCCGCAGGCTGGCGCCGGGTTCTCGGCGGGGTTCTCGACGTGGTAGCCGAGCTGGCGCAGGCGCGCGGCCTCGGCGTGGAATGCTGGGTAGTTGAAATCCGGCAGGCCGGTCATGGGGCCGGCGAGGTAGATGCGCTTCATTTCGTGAGCGCCTCCAGGTCGCCAATGATCTCGCCATATGCCCAGCGCGCCTTCTCCGCCGTCACCGGCACAACGATCAAGCCGCACTCAATTGCCTCCATCACATCGTCTGGATGGCGCCGGCCGATGAATTTGCATTCCATGGTCTTGGGATCAATGCCGGCTACGGCCAGCGGTTCATTTTCTTCGGGCATGACTTCGTCCTCGCGCCGTAGTGGCGCAATGGCATGGAGTGGAGTAGGTTCGGCTCACCAACAAGGAGAGCCACATGGACGGAATTACTGCAGTGCTGATCCTGGTGATTGGCGGCGCCATCTACTTCCTGCCATCGATCATCGCTGGCAAGCGCAATCACCCTCAGGTCGTGCCGATCGTTCTGCTGAATGTCTTCATCGGCTGGACCTTCATCGGCTGGGTTGTGGCGCTGGTGTGGTCTTCGACGAACTTCAGTGTGAAGAACCCTGGCTGATAGCCAGCGGCAGGGTATTGGGGTAGGTTCGGATGGCCCGGCATGTGGCCGGATCAAGGAGAGTGCGATGGTGTGGATCGTGAAGATGACTGGCGATGACGGCGTGTACTACGGCACTTCGCCCGACACTGAGGGGATTCGATACCGAACCGCTAAACCTGAAAACGCCGAACAGTTTGAAAGCAAACAGAAAGCTGAATCTGTTTTCTACTGGTTCCACCAGATGCGGGAACTCCAGAAGTACAAGCTGGAGGCGGTGGAGCTGTAGCAACGGCGAGCTAGCGCTAGAGCTGTTGCGCCAGCCTCCGCCCGATCCAACGCACCACGGGAATAGCCTTGCTGTTCCCGATGGCCTTGTAGCGGGGGCCGTCGACGTCGCGGACATACCAGCGCTTGCTGCGCTTCGCCTGCCGCACAGCCAGGCCTTCGGATTGGCACGACTCTGGCGTCTCGCTGGCATCCATCGGCCGCCAGCCATCCCAGCCAGGGACCAACGTGTAGTCGTCAGGAAATCCCTGTAGCCGCTCGCATTCGCGCGGAGTGAGTCGCCGAACTCCGGCGGCGGCCGTCGTCAGCGGCTGACCTCTACCGGTTCCATCTTCGCTGGCGTCGAAGCCTTCCGCCTTCAGGGTGTGAGTGATCTCGCCGGTGATGCAGACGGCCACCTGGCCGCCGGCGTTGGCGTGGCTGCCATCGTGCCCCATCGCGCGCAGGGTCGGCGCCAGTGAACCCGCATCCGCGCCGTAATCCTTGCAGCTGAAGGCGAGCACGGCGTTCTCCTGGCCATGGTTCCGGCCAAGTGTGTGCGCCATGTCGCCGAGCACGTCAGGATCTTGGGTGCCATGGATAACCAGCAGCCCCGACTCGGCATCCTGCTGCGTTGCGCTGCCGGCCGCTTTTCCGCTGGCCTGGAGCGTGCCGGCAACGGTTGGGATATCGTCCAGGCTGTAGTCGCCGCGCTTTCGAGCGCCGCCAGCAAGCGTCGGCGCCACACAGAATGTTTCAGAAGCGAAGTCGTTCCTGGCTCCGTGCGCAGTCAGCGCGCCGGCCTGGAAGAGTGAGCGCGACTGGTTCTCTCCGCCGAAGGCCGGCACACCGGCCAACACTTCGACGGCAGGACCTTCGTCTCCTTCGCAGTTCGGGCAGCCCCAGGCGCCCAGGTTTATTCCGAAAAGGTAGCCGCACCCGCACTGGAGCGAAGGGCCGAAAGGAGCGTGTCCGGCAACGTCTTTCCCCTCGCCTCGGCGCGGCGGATGATCCCGGCGCAGGCCTTCGCGCTCAAAAAGTACCGCTGCGGGATCGAATCCAGCTCGAGCACTTGCGACAACGAACACACGGCGGCGTCGTTGGGCCAGGCCGAAATATTGGGCATCCAAAACCCGCCATGCAATTGTTCGCCGGGGTCCATACACACAACCAGCGTCCTTCCACCTGCCCCCTGGCGGCTGGAGTTCTTCGGATTCGCCCACCAGGGCGCCGAGGAAACAGCCGAACGCGTTTTTCTTGTCGGAGAGGACTCCGGGGACGTTTTCCCAGAGGCAGACGGCTTCAGGCTCGCCTCGCCGGGTTCGAACATGGTCAATTGCATCGAGGAGCTCCACGTATTTGATGGTGAGGGCGCCGCGCGGATCGGCCAGGCCTTCGCGCATGCCGGCCACGCTGAAGGCCTGGCATGGAGTGCCGCCTACCAGCAGCGGCGGTGCCTTGATCGCGCCGGTCAGCACCTGGCGCGCGAGCTTCTTCATGTCGCCGAGGTTGGGAACTTCGGGCCAGCGGTGAGCCAGGACGGCACAGGGAAAGGGTTCGATCTCGGCGAACCAGTCGGCGCGAAAGCCCAGTGAGTGCCACGCAACGCTCGCGGCCTCGATGCCGCTGCAGACCGATCCGTAGCTGATCACAAGCCGTCCTCCAGCTGGCTGAGCGCTTTTCTCACGGCATTGGCCAGCGCAGGGTTGGCTTTGTGATCCTCCAGGAGTCGCGTCACGGTGCGAATGCAGATGGAGGCACGGCGCCTCAGCGCGCCACGCCCGTCCTCCACCTCGCTCAGCTCATCCTCTATGTCGCGAATCTGGGCGCGCAGTTCATCCATCTCGACATCGCGCGCCGCCGCTCCCGTGGCTATACGCAGCGCGAGCTCAGCTGCAGCCTCAGGGTGAATGCTGGCGTAGTCCTGCAGCTCCTGATCGGAGCAGGCCTGTACAGGTAGGCTCATGACTTTCTCCAGGTAGAGCGCCGCCGCGCCGCGAGTGCAGCGGATGGCGTGGTAATAGGGTTATGCAGCGTCGAGGGCGTGGCACTCGATGTCGCGGTCGTTCCAGCCGGCTACCCACCAGAAGCTGGCCGCGCTGAATCCGTGCGGCGGAAGGCATGGGCGGCCTTCTTCGCGGGCCTTGCGCCCCTGGTAGTAGGCAACGTGAAGGCAGAGAGGCCGGCTCACGACTCGATCCGGTCGAGAAGCTCAGCCTCCTTCCGGCCGAGCCTTTCGAGCTGACGCGCCACGAATTCCGATGGTGTGAAATCGTGGCGCGGAATAGCGAGGAGGGGAGCCGAACCTTCCTGGCCCAGGTCATGGGCATGCATGATCAGGAGCTGAACCGCTTCGGAGATCTCCTCGATGCCATGCCAGCCCATCAGATCGGCGAAGACCTGCCTCGGCCCCGGGCGCAACCTGTGGCGCAGCAGTTCGTTGCAGTTATCGCCACCTGAGCCTCGGTCGATGAAGAACTTCGCGGAGGCTTCTTTTCCCAGGGCGTGAGTATTCAGGATGAGCAACTGAACCGCTTCGCTGATCTCGAGCAGGCCATGCCAGAGCATTAGGTTTTCCAGCATCGCCCGAGTGCCATGGCGCACCTGGTGCCGCAGCTCGATTTCGTCCAGGCGCTGGCGCTTTTCGGCAGAGGCCTTGCTGCGTTCCTTCTGGGACTTGGCCATCAGCCTTCCGCTCCGATGTCATCGCGCTTGCGGATGGTTAGCTGCTCAGCGCGAGCAATCGCTTCCTGGTAATCACGACGGAAACTGGCGACCTTGTCGGTTGCAGTGTCGATGATGTGAAAGAAGCCGCGGCCAGAGGGGCGGATCTGGTAGGCAGGCTTTTCCACTACGACGGTGCGGCGCTCTTCGAATGCGGCGCGCGCTGCGGCGGACAGGGTCAGCAGCTGGGCCAGCTGCGGGCGAGTGTTCAGCTGTTGCATGGCGATCACCTCGTCTGGGTGGTGGCTTCCTTTGGGCAGCACTCCAGCGCGCGGCTGTGCGCCGGTTGGCGCCGCGGAGGAGTGCTCTCGAAAGGGATCAGGGAATGGAAGGTGGAAAGGCCCGTCCGACAGGGCCTTTCCGGCGCTCACGTCCGCCTTATGTCGGTGAGCGTTTCGCGGCTCGCCCGGCTTGTTGCCGAACTACCAGGGCTGTCGGTTACATGGCTGCATCCTCCCTCTTAGTTAGCTGATAGGCCTTGGTCAGCGCTCCGCTGACTGGGCATCCCCTGGCCAGGACCGCTCTGGCAAGTGCGGCACGGTCCCGGTGTGAGTGACTGGTCTGCCGCAGCAGCCCGAAGTAGCTGTTGGCGATAGTGCGGAGGTCATCCGGCGCAGCTGCAGCGACTCGCCGTATGGCTTCCTTCACTGTTCTCGCACGAGTTGTGCGGCGCCATGGCTTGATGACATGGCCCACGAAGTCGATGCCGCGCTCTACCGGCTGCAGGATGGTCTTCTTCGGGTTGAGTCTGGCGCCCAGGCTTGGCAGAAAGGCCTCGATCTCTGCCAGCCAGGCGTTCAGCTGCTGCGGGGAATCGTGGAGTAACACGAAGTCGTCCACGTAGCGGATGTAGTGCTTCGCCCGCAGCCGGTGCTTCACGAACTGGTCCAGCTCGTTCAGATACACATTGGCGAAGAACTGAGAGGACAGGTTGCCGATGGGGAGTCCAAGGTGTGCCGCCTGCGCCGTCAGTTGCTTGTGCTGTGGCACTTTGTTGAACAGGCCTCTGGGGCTGCGCACCTCGTAGTCGGCGCGCGGGTCGTGCCACAGGATCTGGAGCGCCAGTTGGCGCCACCAGGGCTCGTCAATCAGGCGCACCAGTTGGTTGGTCAGCACGCGCTTGTCGATGGCCACGAAGAAGTTCGCTAGATCACATTTCAGGTAATGCGCTGGGCGGCTCCAGTTCTGCGTCACGCTCCGTACCTTCGCCTCCAGGCGCTCGGCGGCGTACAGGGTGCCGCGCCCTGGAATGCAGGCGCAGCTGTCGGCGATGAACTTCGCCTCTATGTCGGCGCCGATATGGTTGTAGAGCAGGTGATGAACAATGCGATCCCGAAAGTCGGCAGCCCATACCTCGCGATGCTTTGGCCTGGTTATGACAAAGCAGATGGAGCGGCCCGGCTTGTATGTTCCGCCGAGGAGCTCTTCGTAGAGCCCCAGCAGGTTCTCTTCCAGGTTCAGCTCGAACCGGCGCGCACTGTTGGTGTTGAGCTTGTGGCGCCGACAGTCGAAGTAGGCCTGGGCCAGCTCTTCGAACGTAAAGGGTGCAACCATTGAATCTGCGGACGGGGCGCACGAGGCGCTCGTTGTTCTTGTCGTTGTTGTTCTGCCAGCCATTCTCGAAGTCCATGTTGTAGGCGTTGTTGGCGGAGTACTGCGACCTATCGTGCTATCCACGTCGCCCTGCCGATTGCTCAGCAGGGGAACTGCGCCAGGCCTCGCCGGTGTCCGGTGGTCCCTGTGGATGCGCTTGGCGGTGCCCGGGGCGGGCAGCGGCACGACCAGATTCAGCGCGCAGACAAGAGGGCCGTAGCTCTCAGGTAACGGGCGCGGTTGCGGTTCTCTTCCAGGCATTTGCCTGGCGGCCTATTGAGGCGGTTAGCTTCATGGCCTGAGCGTGCTGCGGGATGCTGATGAATCGCTCGTTCACCATCGCGCGCAACAGGTGGTTGATCATCCAAACGCTTTCGAGGAGAAGATCCAGGTGCTGACGCCTATTCCGGTCCATGTTGGCCCGACCAATCAGCACCATCACCTGCAGGGCTTCGTCACGGAGCTTCCCACCGACTAGCTGCTTCATGTCCCTTGGGATATGCCTGACTAGCTTGAGGACAACGCCGAGCAGTTCCTCGGCACTACGGTGAATCTCAAGATCGGTATGCAGCGCCACCCTGGCACCTCAAAAAGCGAGGGCGCATACGCGCCCATGAATGAAGGATTGAAGGACTAGAGGAATTTCCTGCGGACGGGGCGCACGAGGCGCTCGTTGCCCTTGTCGTTGTAGTTCTGCCAGCCACCCTCGAAGGCCATGCCGTAGGCGTAGTAGGCGGAGTACTGCGTGCTCAGCCAGTAGAAGCGGTCCTCGCGCAGGTCAGTGATCGCGCCGGCATGCTTGGCCGCCATGATCAGCTGACCTTCCAGGCAGGAAGGGATGAAGGCGCCGAGTTCCAGTGCCTTCTTCGCGATCTCGCTACCGGCCTCGGCCATGGCTCGAGTACTGGTCTCGCCATCTACCCAGTGGGTGCCGGCGATGTCCTGGCCGTATTCGCCCCAGGCGCCTTCGAATTCGTGCTCCGCGCCCAGCAACACCAGGGCGCGGGCTTGTTTGCCCGCCCAGTAACGGCCAACGAAGATGCCGCCGGCCAGGGGCTGGCCAACAGCGGGAAGTTCTGCAGCAGTGATGCTGGTGATGATCTCGGTCATGGTGATGTCCTTGTGCTCGACTGGGCTTAAAAAGAACCCGGCCGAAGCCGGGCAATACCAAGGGGGATTGATGCTGGTAGGCATCCCGCTGCCGCCTCAGCGAAGCGGCAGAAGTGATGCCTACATGTGCATGGACACGGTGACCACTCCGTTACTGGCGCGGATGATGGTCCAGCGGCGCAGGGGAGTTGCCAGGCCGAACTTGCGAGCGGCCGCCGTCTTCACCTGCTGAACCACGTCCTGGAGGGATTCGCCCTCGTCGGGTATGGCCAGCCACTGAAGGCGCTTGCCGTTGCTCAGGTGTGCGTCGATGTTGAATTGAGCCATTTCCTTTACCTCCCTGTTGTCATCCCAAAGCGCCCTCTGGGGAAGGCGCTTCAGTGATGCATTGGTGCCGCTCGCACCTGCTGGGATCTTGCGCGGCTGCATGCTCAGCGATGTACGTATGGCCCGCCGCCGATGCGTGCAGCTCAGGCCTTAAGGTCGGTTGGCTTGGGGCTTCCCTGGTCATGGCGCCGTGCGCGTCGTTCTCGTTTCGCCATGGTCATCGGGCATATGCAACTCGCCGCGTGCAGCCCCGGTGCCCAGTTGGTGTAGGGCACACGACGAGAGGTACGGCGCGCCTTTCGCCGAGGCTTGGCGCGCTAATTCGATTCGGTGTCTCCCCAGTCCACTACTGGTGGTTCTGGTCCTCACACCTGCTTGCCGGGTCATTCACACGGTTTGGCGTTTCGCCGCGCTCCACCCTTCAGCCCCTCAGTTGGCCTCTAGATGGGTGCGCCGGTCGCCGGTAGCGGCAGGTGCTGTATTCGTCATTGGGTGCGTTGTTAAAGAGCGGTCGGCTCGGTGGCCTGGCGCCGGTGTGCTGGCGTGACCTAAATATCAACCGTAAGTTGCAATCAGTCAACAACCAATAGTTGATATTTTGGCTGATGTAGGTCAACTGATTGATTTTTAAGGAGATAAAATTAATTCAACCAAAGGTTCTTGATCAGGCGAGGACGCTCAAATACTGTATGTACATACAGCATTGGCATGGAGCTATGTGATGGCAAAGCAACCGAAGAAGGTGTCCCGAGACACGGCGTCTAGCAGTCCTGTTGACCGTCTGCGCCTGCGAATTTCCGAGATGATCCACAGCCCCCGCGCGCAGGCGGCGCACCGCGCGACGATCTGGCGAATCGACAGCGATACGGATGCGGCGTGGAGCCAGGTGATGGGGGAGCTGGCCGAGACTGACGGTCTTGAGGTGACACACAACGAAGATGGGACGGTTCAGCTGCAGTGGACTGCCGCTGATCAGGAGGAAGAGATGCCTCCGGAAGACGTGTCTTATGTGGATGAGCTCACGATGATAAGGACGGAGCTCGCGCCAGAGGTCACCTTCCAGCAACTTATGCAGCAGCCATCACCGTTCTAGCGCTAGAGCTTCCTGGCGTTCCAGGCAACCAGAACGCGCGCATGCACAAATAGGTCCTCGATGCGCGCTTTCCTGGGCTGATACGTCGGGTTGTCGGAGATGATCTCCACATGTTCCGAGTCCAGGAGCTGGAGGCGCTTCACGTTGAAGAATCCTTCCCACGTGAAGGCATAGACCCCATCGCCGATGAACGACTGGACGCCGCGATCGACCAGCAAAGGGCTCTTGTCGTTGATGGTGCCCTCCATGGACTGGCCGATGCCGGTCATAAAGCAGAGATTGGTGGGCGACGTGTAGGTCAGCGCCATTTCTCGAACCATGTCCTCGGAGATGATGACGTTGCGGATGTGGCGCACGTAATCATCCGGAATCTGGCCGGCGCCCATCGATCCGCGCACATCATATTGCGGGATGGACAACTCTCCAGGACGCACACGAATGACAGCCAGCTCATCATCTGCCAGAGAGGCTAGCGGCGCCGATTCTGACTCAACGGCCTGGACTATCTTGTTCCTGGCGTCCGCGGTTAGCGACTTGCCGTGCTTCTCAAGCATTTTGCGAACTATGTCGGCCGATGACGGGGCTGCCGCGGAGATCTCCTTCATCTCGCCATGGCCGTATTCCAGCCATTCGGTACGAACTCCAAGCCACTTCGCCAGCTTCTCGATGTGAGAGCGCTCAGGGATAGAAGCCCCGGTCAGCCACTTGTGCGTCGCTTGCTTCGTAGCGCTGACGCCGAGTTTCGAGAGCTCAGCGTGAAGGTCTGTATTGCGCCCGCGCTCAGCCCTGACACCAGAGGCGCCATCGAGAGCTTTGTTCAGGCGAGCTGCGAAAGCGTCGCGGATGTCTTGAGACTCAACCATTAGTTGATGCTTGCATGAAGCTTGTGCAACAGTCAGTTGATGTTTAATATCAACTGAGGGTTGATAAGAGAGGTTGACCATGAAGAATCCTTCTTCCGTTGGTGGCCCGGTAGCTGAAGCGGTCACTCGAGCGGGCGGGGCGATCGCAGTTGCCAAGGCCTGCAAGAAAACGCGCCAGGCCGTGGACAAGTGGGTGCAGCGCAATCAGTTGCCGCGCACCGAGTACACCGGGGAAACCAACTACGCCGACTGTATCGCTGATCTGGCCAAGGCGAGAGGCGAACTGGTTGACCCTTCCGAGCTTCGCAGCAGCGCTGCTCCGGGTCGCTCTGCCGCCTGACTTGTAACCACATATTGCCGCCGGCCTGCCGCTGGGGCTACGCGAAAAAAATCGGAGATTCGCAATGGAAGAGTTCGAGCGCGCCCTGCACCGGGCAGTGAAAGCGGAAGGCGGAACCGCCCTGGCAAAGCGCATGGGGGTCAATGAGACCCGACTGCTGGATTGTGCCAATCCAAACCGGGACAGCCATCGCATGAGCGTGGAGATGTTCGGCCAGATCCTGACTCACCTTCCGGACGAAGCTCGAGAGCTGGTCCTGAATGCGCTGGCGGGGGAGTTCGGTCTGGCAGTCGTCAAGAAGGACCAGCCCAAGCCGGTTGGCCTGACTGCCTCGCTGCTGACGGTCGGGAAGGAGGTCTCCGACTTGACCATCGCGGTGCATACCGCCCTGCAGGACGGCCATGTCACCCAGATCGAGAAGGCCTCGATCCGCAAAGAGCTCGCACACGTCCGGTCGAGCCTGGACGAGATGGAAGCATCCGTCAGCGCTGCCTGACGCCAGAAAAGAAAAACCCCGGCCAGGTGTGGGGACACGGCGCCGGGGTTCAGAACACAGGAGGCAGTATGCACATCACTTCTGATACCAGCAACACCGCGCCACGAAATCACCTTGTGCAAAACGTGGCGCGCATGACGATGACGTCGCGCGAGATCGCCGAGCTCACTGGTCGGCGCCATGACCAAGTACTTCGCACTGCGCGGGAGTTGGTCGAACAGGGGGTAACACAATCTGTGGAGACCCCCTACGTCCATGAACAGAACGGCCAGGAGTACCCCGAGCATCTGCTGTCCAAGCGCGACAGCCTGGTGCTGGTCGCGCGCCTGTCGCCCGAGTTCACTGCCAAGATCGTTGATCGGTGGCAGGAGCTGGAATCCATGCAGGCGCCGGCGCTTGCACTGCCCAACTTCGCCAACCCGGCAGAGGCCGCCAGGGCCTGGGCTGTTCAGTTCGAGCAGCGTCAGGTTGCCGAGCAGGCCCTGATGATCGCCGCGCCAAAGGTTGAGTTTGTAGACCGCTACGTCGAGACGAAGGGCTCGATGGGCTTCCGCCAGGTGGCGAAGCTGCTGAAGGCGAATGAGCACCAGCTGCGTGACATGCTGATCCGCAAGAAGGTGATGTACTACCTGAACGTGGCGCTCACCGCTCACAGCAACCACATCGCCGCCGGCCGGTTCGAGACCAGGACGGGCACCAGCGAGCACAACAGCCACGCCTACACACAGGCGCGGTTCACTACGAAGGGCGTGCAGTGGGTTGCCAGCCTTTGGGCCGAGCACCAACTGGAGCGCGCGCAGTGAGCACGATCATCATGTCGGCCTGCTGGCCGCTCCAGGGGCTCACCCCTGCCCAGAAGTCCGTCCTTATCAGCCTGGCGGACAACGCTAACGACGAGGGTGTGTGCTGGCCTTCGGTGGCGAAGATCGGTGAGCGCACCTGCCTCTCCGAGCGCGCTGTGCAGCAAGCGATCAAGGTGCTGAGCGAGTGCAAGGTGCTGCGGATCGAGGGGCGTCAAGGTCGGTCGACCATGTTCACCGTAACCCCCGCAGCATTTGCACCCCCGCAGAAGGTGCGCCCCCGCAAGAAATGCACCCCCGCAGCAAATGCACCCACCCCCGAACCTGATGCACCCCAACCCCCGCAGGATGTGCACCCCACCCCCGCAGCATCTGCACCCAGAACCGTAATAGAACCGTCAGTAGAACCAACAGGGAACCTTTTGCCGGCCGATTCCGGCCAGCCCGACGAGAAGGCTGTGCGGCAGGAAGACTGCCGGGCAATCTGGTCGGCCTATGCGGCGGCGTACAACAACCGCTACGGCACGGACCCTGTCCGCAATGCCAAGGTCAACACCCAGGTGCGGGACCTGCTGAAGCGCTTGGGAGCGGCTGAGGCCCCGGCGGTGGCCGCCTACTTCGTCGGCATCAACGACGCCTACCTGATCCGCAATTGCCACGACCTGGGTTCGCTGCTGGCCAAGGCGGAGTCGTACCGCACCCAGTGGGCGACCGGCTCCCAGGTCAACGGGACCACCGCCCGCCAGATCGAGCAGACCCAGGCGAACGCCAATGCCGCGCTGACGGCGGCCCAGAACCTGCGCGGCAAGGGGGAGGGCGGCAAGAATGCTTTCCTCTGACCAGAAGGCCGAACTGGCCATGGCCATAGTGGCCACCGCTGAGGTACTAGGGCAGCTGATGAGCGCGAATGCGGCCGAGATGATCGCTGAGGACCTGGCCGAGCATCCTGTCGAGCTGATCGCCAATGCCCTGCGCGCGTGCCGTCGTGAGCTGACCGGCAAGCTCACATTGGCGGCGATCCTGCAGCGGGTCCACGGCGCCGATGGCCGCCCCGAGCCGAACGAGGCATGGGCGATCGCCATGCAGTCGATGGACGAGGCCGAGACGGTGCTCATGACGCCGGAAATTCAGAAGGCGGCGGCCGCGGCGACGCCGATCTACGAAGCCGGCGACAAGGTGGGTGCCCGGATGGCGTTCATCTCGGCCTACGAGCGCTTCACGCTCGCCGCCCGCCAAGAAGCGCGTCCGGTGAGTTGGGCGCTGTCCTTGGGGCATGACCAGAACAGCCGGGCTCGCGCCATCGAGGAGGCGCGCGTGCTGGGGCGTCTTCCTGCGCCCACTGCAACCCTGCTGCTCACCCATCACAACCTGGAGCCTGCGGGCGAGGGCGGCAGGGCCATCGCTGGCCTGCTGACCGGCGACTCTGTCCAGGCACCCGCCGCAATTCGCGAACGCCTGGAGGCGCTCCGTACCGGCCTGGATCACCTGCGCCGTGAGCGTGCCGAAGAGCGCCGGGCATCCCGCATGGATATGACCGACGAGCAGCGTACCGAGCTGCGCGAACGAAGCGAGGCCAGGTCGGTCCGGCTGCTGAAGGGGCTTCTGGTTGCCCAGGCCCAGGCAGATCAGTTGCTCGCTGGCGAAATCATCGAAATCACCAAACGCGCCCAGGAGGTGCCGAATGCCTGAGTTGACGCCCCTGAAGTTGCGCGCCAAACGAAACGCAGACGGTAGTCAGGTTGCTGACTGCTGGATGACCGATGCCGGTTACACCGTCGCTGTGTGCCGGCTGCCGGAAACCCGCTACACGGTGACACGCCCCGGCGGACGAGAGCCCTCGTTCTACTTGGCCACCCGCGACGAGGTGGTGGCGATCATCAAGGCTGATATGCAGGCCAGCGAGGTGACTCATGCTGACGCGTGAGCAGGTCGTCGCCATGACCCAGGAGCAATTGCTTGCTGCCAAGGCAGATGCAGCTGATCGGCACAAGCTCAACATGGACTGTCAGCAATTCGCAGCAGGCGTCTCCATGAAGCGCACTCACGGCGGCTCGAAGGTCCGAGCTACCAGGGTTGCGAAGACTGACTGGAGTCGCATCCGCAAGCTGGAAGCCGAAGGTCGAGACATACGCTTCGAGCGCAACCTCATCGACGAAGAGATCAAGCGGAGGTCGCATGCCGAAGAAGCACGGGCCTGAGTTCAAGCGGGAGCAGATCGAGGTTGAGCGCTGCCGCCCCTGTCGAGGCACCGGCACAGTCCAGGGTGTCTTCTACCAACTCCCCTGTGACGACTGCGGCGGCGTTGGCTGGGTGGCTCGCGGTCTGATCGGCGTGAGCATTCAGGACCTTGCCTGGGCGCTCGGTCAGCGCGCCAACAAGGCCGAGAACGACCTGTCCGAGCGCATCCGCATCGCAGTCATCGCTGGCAACAACGAAAGCGAGTGGAACAACCAGAAGGGCCCAGGCGGCTCTCACTTCAGTGGGGACTGACCATGCGACAGGCCCTGCAGAAGAAGCCCAATGCGAAGAAGTGCAAGCAATGCCGAGCGCCGTTCAGTCCAGATCGCCAGTTGCAGGCTGTATGCAGCCCGCTTTGTGGTTTGAAGTTGGTCGCCGCGCAGCGCGAGAAAGATCGGGTGGCGTTCCAGCGCCGGGAGCGGCGCGAGATCAAGGAGCGCAAGGAGAAGCTGAAGAGCAGGGCGGATCACCTGAAGGAGGCTCAGCAGGCCTTCAACGAGTACATCCGCCTGCGCGACGCCGACAAGCCCTGCATCTCTTGTGACCGCCACCACCAAGGCAAGTACGACGCCGGCCACTACCGCTCGGTTGGCGCCTGCCCAGAGTTGCGCTTCGACGAGGACAACGTCCACAAGCAGTGCTCGCCCTGCAACACGCAGCTGTCCGGAAACATCCTGGAGTACCGAATCCGCCTCATCCAGCGCATCGGCGCTGATCGAGTGGCGCGCCTGGAAGGCAAGCACGAACCGCTGAAGCTCAGCGTTGAACAGATCAAGGCCCTGAAGGCCCACTTCCGCGCCAAGGTGCGCGAGCTGAAAAGGGGAGCAGCATGAAGATCAAAGCGACCGAGTTCCTGATGGAGCAGTACGGCCTCTGGGTGTGGCGAGACAACGGCGTGCCGCGTTGCGCGTCACCCTTGCTGGCGATCATGTTGCGCAACCCGGCCAACGAAAAGCGGTTCAAGTCACCCGACTTGCTGATCAGTGATGACCGAGCCCTGCAGGTGGATCGCTACCTCGCCAGCTTGGTAGCGGATGATCCAGAGGTGGTTGAGAGCATGACCTATTACTTCGTCCACGGGCTCACCTATCGCGAGGTGGGTGACCGAATGGACCGTAGCTATGCGGACGCTCGGATGCTGGTTCGCGCTGGGCTGTCGGCGATCACGGCGTGCTTCCTGATGGATGACCGAAAGGCGGCCTGAGGGTATATACAGGCTGGACGTATTGACAGTGATAATCAGCGCAGATAGAGTTTGTGTCACATTGCGGTTTTGCCGCTTCGGCGAACCTTCGCACGACATCCAGCCCGGCCATTGAGTCGGGCTTTTTCTGAGCCCAGCCTTCGCGCTGGGCTTTTTCATTTCCGCCCCGCAGAGGGGATAACGAGATGGCCAACATGCCCGACAAACCAGAGACGTGGGCGCTTGTCCTCGCCTGGCTGAGCCAGCACTCGCCTGTGCTGTACGCCGGCGCTCTGTCCTTCCTGGTTGCCCTGATCCGGGTTATCTACGGTGGCGGCACTCGTCGCCAGGCGCTGCTCGAAGCCGCGCTTTGCACGCTGATCACCCTCGGACTGATCCCAGTCCTGGAGTGGGCCGGCCTGCCATCGAACATGGCCACTGCTGCTGGTGTCTTCACCGGCTTCCTGGGTGTGAAGAAGTTGGCCGAGATCGCTGACCGCTTCGCCGATTGGAAACTTCCGCGCCGCGAGAGTTGACCCATGGCTCGACTGAAGACGCTTCGCCCCAAGTTGGCGGAACAGCGCCCCAGGCTTGCCACCGCTTCGCCTGGCTCCTGGCGTGCCGGCCTGACCTCAAGTCAGCGCGGCTACGACTACCGATGGCAGCAGGCGCGTGAGACGTACCTGCGGGATCACCCGCTGTGCGTCTACTGCCTGCGGAAGGGCATGACCTCTGCCGCCAGTGTCGTCGACCACAAGGTGGCGCACTGCGGTGACCCGGAGCTCTTCTGGGACCAGGAGAACTGGCAGCCGCTCTGCAAGCCCTGCCACGACTCGGACAAGCAGCGCGAGGAAGCGGCGGCGCGAGCTGGTCGCTGACCCTCCCAGGGTAGGGGGGGATCGAATTATGGGGATTGGCGCTCAGCTAGACCGCCTCCGATCCCATTCGCACATTTTTTCCACCCCCAAGGTTTTTTGTTAATGGCGTTAACAGACAAACAGCGACGGTTTGTTGACGCAAAGGCCCGTGGTGCGTCCAACAAAGAAGCGGCCGAGGCCGCTGGGTGTCTGGGCTCCAGCGCTTCCGTGTCGGGTTCGCGGTGGGCCAAAGATCCGAAGATCATCGCCGCGATTGAGGCGTTAACAGCCGAGCTGAATGTTAAGGGCAAGACGCGATCGGCGAAGTCTTGGAAGCCGCCCCCTGATGACGTTGACGATCTGCCCGAAGGCGATGAGTCCGACGGCGAATTCTTGACCTGCCTGCCGAACACGGGAGATCCCCTGGAGTGGTTGCTGGCCCTGATGAATGAGCCGCGGGCGAAAGTTTTCGACCGACGCAACGCTGCCCAGACCGCCATGCCTTATGTGCACGGCAAGAAGGGCGACCAGGGCAAGAAGGAAGCGAAGCAGGAAGCCGCGAAGGAAGCCGGCGCTGGCAAGTACAAGCAGAGCAAGCCGCCGCTCAAAGTCGTGAAGGGGTAACCCATGCTCTGGACAACTGCCTGCCCCGAATGGTGGCAGCGCCTGAGTGCGGGCGAATCAATCATTCCGGCGCCGCTCTTTCCGGCTGAGGCCGAGGAAGGGCTTGAGGTCTTCCGATCTCTGAAGCTGGTCGATGTACCAGGTAGCCCGACCATCGAGGCTGCTTGCGCCCCCTGGGTGCTCGAATTCGCCGGGGCGATCTTCGGCAGCTACAACAGCGAGACCGGCCAGCGACTGATCACCGAGTACTTCCTCTGCATCCCGAAGAAGAACTCGAAGTCGACCATCGCCGCCGCGATCATGCTGACTGCGCTGATCCGCAATTGGCGCCTTGAGGCTGAGTTCATCATCCTCGCGCCCACCAAGGAGATCGCCGACAACAGCTTCAAGCCGGCAGCGGCGATGGTGAAGCACGACGACGAGCTGTCGGCGCTGCTCCATGTTCAGCCGCACATGCGCCTGATCACCCACCGCGAAACCGGCGCAACCCTGAAAGTGGTCGCCGCCGACAGCGATGTGGTCGGCGGCAAGAAAGCGGTCGGTGTGCTGATCGACGAAGCGTGGCTGTTCGGCAAGAACCCCAAGGCACCGGACATGATCCGGGAAGCCACCGGCGGCCTGCTGTCGCGTCCGGAAGGCTTCATCATCTGGCTGACGACCCAGTCCAACGAACCGCCGGCTGGCGTGTTCAAGTCGAAGCTGACCTACGCCCGCGGCGTGCGGGACGGTCGCATCGACGACAACCGGTTCCTCCCGGTCATCTACGAGTTCCCCAAGGAGATGATCGAGAGCGGGGAGGCTCGCCGCCCGGAGAATTTCCACCTGGTGAATCCCAACATGGGGTTTTCGGTGGATCGCCCGACGCTCGAACGCCTGTTCATGCAGGCCGAGCTGGACGGCGAGGCCGAGGTGCGAGGCTTCCTCGCCAAGTTCCTCAACATCGAGATCGGCCTGGCGCTGATGTCGGACAGCTGGGTCGGGGCCTCCTTCTGGGAGCCACAGGCGCTGGCTGGTTTGTCCCTGGATCGGTTGATCGAGCTCTGTGAGGTGATCGTCGGCGGTGTCGACGGCGGCGGCCTGGACGACCTTCTCGCCCTCACCCTTCTTGGGCGCGAGCGCGGGGGCCGTCGCTGGTTTCACTGGGCGCACGCCTGGGCGCACCCGTCGGTGCTCGAACGCCGGAAGTCAGAGGCGCCCAGGCTGCGAGACCTGGAGGCCGTCGGTGACCTCACCATCGTCGAGAAGATCGGGGATGACGTCGAGGAGCTGGCCGTCTACGTCGCCCGGGTGAACGAGGCCGGACTGCTCGACAAGGTGGGGCTCGACCCGGCCGGCATTGGCGCCGTGCTCGATGCCTTGCTGGAGGCCGGGATCGAGGAAGACCAGACCATCGGCATCTCCCAAGGATGGAAGCTCACCGGAGCGATCAAGACCACCGAGCGGAAGCTGGCCGAGGGTGTGCTGCTGCACTGTGGCCAACCGCTGATGGCTTGGGCCTGCGGCAATGCGAAGGGCGTGCCCTCGGCGAACGCCTTCCTGATCACCAAGCAAGCGTCCGGCACCGCGAAGATCGACCCGCTCATGGCCACCTTCAACGCGGTGTCGCTGCTGTCCCTCAATCCCGAGGCGCGCGGCGGTATGGACGACTACCTCGACAACGGCTTCTTCGGACTCATAGGCTGACCATGGCATTTCGTTGGTACAACCCCAGCACCTGGCGGATGTTCGGCTACACCGACCCCGCCACGGGCAACTATGTCGAGGTCGACATGGAGGTCGGTGGCAAAACCACTAAGGCCGGTGTCCGGGTGACCACCAAGACCGCGCTGTCGATCAGCATGGTGTGGTCCTGCGTGAAGATCCTCTCGGAGTCGTTGTCAGGCCTGCCGCTGAAGCTCTACGAGGATTCTGAGGGCGACACTCCGCGCAAGCTGGTGCCGCGCAAGGACGGTGCGCAGAAGCTGCTGCGCAAGCCGAACCCGTTCATGACGATGTTGAACTTCCTGAAGTTCGTCGTCGTGAACATGGCGCTGAAGGGTAACGCCTTCGCGCTGATCGAGCGCAACAGGAACGGTGATCCGATCGGGCTGGTCCCGCTGACGTGCGACTCGGTGACCATCGAGACCGATGGTGACCTGCTGTATTGGGTTCAGCCGAAGAACGGCGACCGGTTCCCGGTGTCGCCGGAGAACATGCTGCATTTCAAGATTTTCAGCCTGGACGGCATCGTGGGCCTTTCGCCTATCGAGTACCAGGCGGAGACCATGGGCCTGGCCAAGGCGGGCCAGCAATGGTCGGCGCGCTTCATGCGCAAAGGCGGGTTCACCGGTGGTTACGTCATCTACAAGGAGTTCCTGACCGAGAAGCAGCAGGCGCAGGTCCTGGCGAAGTTCCCCGATGTGCGCAAGGGCGACGCCGACGATATCGGCAAGATGGCGATCCTGCAGGGTGGGCCCACCATCACACCCGCCGGCATCAGCCAGAAAGACGCCCAGTTCATCGAGTCTCAGCAGTTCCAAGAGGAGGCGATGGCGGGCATCTATGGCGTGCCTCTCTGGCTGGCGAACCGTGCCGGTAAGACCTCAATCATGGGCTCCAACCTGGAGCAGCAGCTGATCGGCTTCGTCACTTTCGGGCTGAAGCCCTACATCGATGCGGTCGAGGACGAATTCAACGACAAGCTGTACGGCGCCACTCGGCGTTTCATCGAGTTCGCGGTAGAGGGCTTGCTGCGCGCCGACAGTGCCGGCCGGGCTGCGTACTACACCGCCGCGCTGGGCGGCTCGGGTGGGTCTGGCTGGATGCACATCAACGAAGTGCGGGCCAAGGAGAACCTGCCGCCGCTCGATGACGACAAGTACAACCAGGTCACCCGTTGGGAGATGCAGACCAATGCTCAGCAAACTTGATTGCCCCTTCGAGGTGAAGGCCGCCGACGAGGCGGGCAACTTCGAGGGCTACGCCGCGGTGTTCGACAACGTCGACCTGGGCGACGACGTGATCCTCAAGGGCGCCTTCACCCGGGTGAAGACCGCCCGCAACGGCCGGCTGAAGCTGGCCCTCTACCACGACCTGACGCGCCTGGTCGGCAACTCGGAGTTCACCCAGGACGACCGGGGCCTGTACCTCAAGGGGCGGGTCAACTTGGCAGTCAGCTATGCGCGCGACGCCTACGAGCTGATGAAGGATGGCTCGCTCGACAGCATGTCCATCGGCTTCAACACCATCGAGGCGACTTTCGAGCAGCGCGCCGGCCGGCAGGTCCGCGTCATCAAGTCTGCCGAATTGTGGGAGGCGTCCTTCGTGCCGTTCGGCATGAACCCCGAGGCGGAAGTACTCAGCGTCAAGTCGGACATTCGGCTTTTCGAGAACGCCCTGCGCGAACGCATGGGCCTCTCGCAGAAGGAGGCGGCGGCAGTCGCTTCGCTCGGCTACTCCGCGCTCCGCCGTGATGGCGGAAGCGAGGCCACGGCGATCGTGGAAGAGCTGAAAGACATTTCAACCCTGTTCACAACCCATTTTGGAGCTACGCCATGAGCGAAGTGAAAGAACTGAAAGACTCCCTGGAACTGCAACTGAAGACCGGCTTCCAGGGCCTGCAATCCAAGTACGACGCGGTCATGGTCGAAGTGGAGAAGGGCAACACCGTCTCCACCGAGATGAAGAAGGACATCCAGACCCAGAAGGACGAACTGCAGAAGGTCATCGACCAGGTGCAGGATCTGGAGCAGAAGGGCGTGAAGCTGCGCGGCCAGCCGGGTGAGGGCAAGTCCTTCATCGACCTGGTGAAGGGCGACGACGGCTACAAGTCCCTGCAACAGAAATCCGTTGCCCTGGCCCAGATCGAGGTTACCAAGTCGGACCTGGCTTCCATGAAGGAAACCAAGGTCACCAGCGCCGGCATCGTTGCGCCGAACTACGACCCGGTCATCCAGCCGGGCATTCGCCAGGAGCTGCGCATTCGCGACCTGCTCACCACCGTGCCGGTTTCCGGCCAGCAGTACAGCTACTTCCGCGAGCTGCTGCACACTCGTGGCGCCGCGCCGGTGGCTGAAGGCGGTACCAAGCCCACCAGCAACGTGACCTTCGAGACCAAGACCGACCGCGTCAAGAAGATCGCGGTTTGGATGCCGGTCACCGATGAGGCGCTGGACGACGTCCCGCAACTGCTCGCCTACCTGCAGGAGCTGCTGCGCTACGACCTGAAGCTGGAAGAGGAAGCGCAGATCCTCAAGGGCGACGGCACCGGCGAGAACCTGAACGGCCTGATGACCCAGGCGACCACCTACGACCCGACCCTGACCAAGGCCGGAGACACCGCTATCGACATCATGCGCCGTGCGATCTACCAGGTGCGCAAGCAGTCGAAGCTGTCGGCTGACGGCCTGGTGATGTCCGAGCTGGACTGGATGAACATCGAGCTGCAGAAGGACGGCGAGAACCGTTACCTGTTCGCCAACCTGCAGGGCCTGGTGACCCCGATCCTGTGGGGTCGCCCGGTGATCACCTCCGACAGCGTCGACGAGGGCGACGCGGACACCGGCGGCGAGTTCCTGGTGGCCAACTTCGCACGCTCCTCGGTGCTGTTCGACCGCATGTCGTTCCTGTTCAAGATGGGCCTGATCAATGATCAGTTCATCAAGAACGAGCGCGCGCTGCTGGTCGAGGAGCGCCTGGGCCTGGGCGTGCGCCGCCGCGAAGCGCTGGTGAAAGGCCTGTTCCCGACCGCCTGATCCACTTCCAACCCATGAAGGCCGGCCACTGCGCCGGCCTTTTCGCATCTGGAGCAAACATGAAGATCAAAGCGAAATGGGGCTTCGTCGGTGATGCCGTGAAGCTGGGCGCTGAGTCGGCCAAGGTGAAGGCGGGCCAGGTGTTCGAGGATGTAGACGACGAGTACGGCCACGTCCTGATCGGCAAGGGCCTGGCCGAAGAAGTGACCGAGAAGGCCAAGCCGAAGGAAGCCAAGCCGGCGGCGCCGAAAGAGGCCAAGTAATGGTCATCGACTGGAACGCGAATCCCGAGCTTCTGACCAGGATCAAGCTGCAGGCCAAGGTCGACAACGACGTCGAGGACGAGCTGATCAAGGGCTATGTCGAGTCGGCGTTGTTCCACGTCGAGCAGCATTGCGACGTCGAGCTGGTGGAGGCCGACCCGAGCGAGCCGAATCAGTTGCTGGTCACGCCTGACATCTGGCAAGCGGTCTACCTGCTGGTGGCTCACTGGTATGCGACCCGCGAGGCGGTTGCGCTGGGCACGATCGCCACGACCATCCCGCTCGGTGTCGAGCGCCTTCTCTGGTACAGGAAGCGATTCTGATGAGAGCCGGTGGACTTCGACACCTCGCGTCTCTCCAGGCGCTGCAGCGCATCCCTGATGGCGGCGGCGGGTACAGCGAGCACTGGGTGGAGCTTCGGAAGGTCTGGGTGGAAATCACCATGCCGACTGGGCGCACCTCGACGGTGGCCAGCCAACTGCAAGCCACGGTCACCGCGGAGATCCGCGCCCGCCCCGCTGATGACCTGATCGCCGGGCGCCGCCTGGTTCACAAGAAAACCTACACCATCGAGGCCCCGCTCGAGGACAACACCAGCGACATGCTGCGCCTGTTGTGCTCGAGCGTTGCCCCCACCCCGAGGTAATCGAAATGGTGCTTCGAGCTACCGGGCGCCTCACCGGCGCCGTGAAGGCTGAGAAGGGTGACGACGTCAGCCACCTGCCGGCAAAGACCCTGAACAAGCTGATTGCCCGCGGCCTGGTCTTCGACGATGGCAATGCCAACCCGCCAGCAGTTGAGGCAGAGCCCCGCAAGCGCGTCCGCAAGGAGTAAGCCATGGGCAGGCGATCGCGCATCAAGGGCGACTTCAAGTTGCGTGGTGTGCTTCGCCGGATCGCCGCCATCGATAAGAGTGACCTGCCCAAGGCGATGGCAGAGGCCGCTGACATGGTGCTGGCCACGCAGCAGAACCTGATTGCCCGTGACACCGGTGACGGCGCCAACGCGCTCCAGGTGAAGGTCAGCAAGAACGGACTCGACGCTCGGATCGGCATCATCGGCAAGGCCGACAATCGCGAATTCTTCTACCTGAAGTTCATCGAGTACGGGACCAAGGGTTACAGCGGGACGCTCTATCGCCGGCAGGACGCTGATGCAATTGGCGGCGGCCACACGGTCAACCGTGATCGCAGCAAGCTTTCCGGCCGCAACCGGCTGGGCCGTCGTGAGACCGAGAACAAGTCAGACGGCACGCACTTCTTCGGTTACTACCCGGACATTCCGGCGCGGCCGGCTCATCCTTGGCTCCGCCCGAGCTGGGACCTGAATCGCGACGACATCCTGGTCATCATCCGCGGCGCCATCAGCAGCACCTTGGCGCGCGCKGCGAAAGGAGCCAGCAGTGSCTGACAACGGATTYCCTCTGCAGCAGGCCGTCTACCAGCGCCTGACCGCCGAGCTCAGTGTGCCGGTCTTCGACGCGGTACCGGCGGACACGCCTTACCCCTACGTTACGCTGGATCGCGAGGTGTCGCGCAACACCAGTCCGATCTACGGCCGCAAGCGAAAACTGCGCCTGCTGTACCTGAGCGTCTGGAGCGACCACCAGGGGCAGGCCGAGGTGAAGCAGATCCTCGGCCAGATCGAGGACGCCCTGGACGAGCGCCCGTTGGCGCTGTCGGTCGGTCGTGCTGTCTCGGTGCGCCTGGTCGACACGGATACCAACCGCGAGCCTGACGGCCGGACCTACATGGGGTCGGCCACGGTACGCGTCATCACCACTACCTGAGCACCATCAACCCAACGCCAGTGGAGGACACCATGGCAGAAGACAATCTCAACACGGCTGCCGGCTGCCGCGTGGCCCTCGGCAGCAAGACGCCGGCGGACACCGAAGCCGAGTACAAGGCGGACACCTACGTCGATATCGGCGAGATCGAGGACATCGGCGAGTTCGGCGACACCTTCAGCAATGTGAACTTCACCTCGCTGGCTGACGGTCGGGTGCGCAAGTACAAGGGGACCGCCGATGCCGGCGACCTGACTCTCACCGTCGGCCTGGACAACGGCGATGCCGGCCAGAACGCGGTCAAGGTGGCGCACAAGGACCGTTCCAAGGGCAACTACAACCTCAAGATCACCCTCAACGACGGCGACCCGTCKGCCAATCCGGTGATCCTGCCGACCACCTWCTAYTTCGGYGTGAAGGTGATGAACAACACCGTGGCGCCGGGCAGTGCCGACAACGTGGTGCGCCGCAACATGACCTTCGGCATCAACACCCCGATCCTCGAAATCCCCGCCGGCCCGGCGGCAGGCCCGTAATCGACGGGGCTATGCCCCGTCTCCTCCCTGACTGAGAGATGCCCATGAGTGAAGCCCTGCACGGCACTGTCACGCTGGTGATCGGTGCCCGTACCTACACACTGCAGCCGACCCTGGAGGCCGCGCTGAAGATCGAATCGCGCTTCGGTGGCCTCCGTCCAGCGATGGAGTCCATGCGCCTGCTGAGCATCGGCGCCTGCGCTGATGTGGTTATCGCTGCCGCCGGCCTGAAGCCGGAGGAGCACACGACCCTGGCTACGCAGGTCTTCGAGACTGGCGTGGTCAAGGTCTCTGCGCAGCTCACCGACTACATCGCCGGCCTTCTGAGCCCGGTGCCGCCGAGCATCGTCGCCCGGGGAAAGCCCGAGGCGGACAGCACAGCGCAGTAAGGGATGGCTCCTACGTCGACTATCTATTCGGCGTAGCCACCGGCTGGCTTGGCTGGCCGCCTGATACAGCCTGGCGCACGCCGATTCCGCAGATCCTGCTGGCGCTGGATGCGCGGCTGGACTGGATGAACCCAGGTAACGCTTCGTCACCCAAGAGGGCCCCCTCGCCACAGCGGAAGGCCACCGTGGCCGACAGGCTGAAGGCGTTTCTGCGGGGGCGCGGGGAGTAGTCGTGTGCCGACTAAACGAGTGGTGGCACTGGGATATCGGGCTGTCTGAGTGATACATTCCCTTCACTGTAGAGGTGGAGTGAATATGAAGGGATTTATAAGTTTGGCTGTTCTTGGCGCTATTGTGGTAGGGGTATCTGGGTGTGATGAGAAAAACTCTGAACAGATAGAAGAGCCATACGGAAAGTGGGCGAGGTTTCACGAAAAAGACCCTATTACAGATGCTGATAGAGTTTCGGCAGTATTGAACTCAGAGCCTGTCTCTGATGGTCTTGCCGTCCCTGCGGAGTTACATGTGCGCTGCTCTGATGGCAATCTTGAAGTGTACATTAGCTGGAATCGTTACATTGGCCGAGTGCATGATATTGATTCTAGGATTGATGACATGCAGCATGAGCCAAATCGGTGGGACGCATCTACTGACGGAAAGAGTTCTTTCTACCCGTTTGTTGGCCCTACATATCTTGAACGGTTGAACTCTAGCGCCAGGTACGTTGCGCGGGTGGAAACATTTACGGGTTCTTCGATTACGGCAGCGTTCAATACAAGTAGTTTTAGTGGTGAGGCTGGCCCGGTAATAGCCTTCTGCGGGAAATAGCTAAGCGTCTATTACCTTTTTTACTGTAGAGCCCGCTTTGCGGGCTTTTTCATGCCCGGAGAAAACGATGTCCGATCAAGAAGTCCAGGGGATGCTGATCCAGATCGAGGCCACTACGGCTCAACTGCGGCGCGAGCTGACGAGCGCCGATCAGGTCGTCACCACTGTGACCTCAAGTATCGACAGTAGCCTGGCTACCGTCGACTCAGCTTTCAACAATGTGAGCGACTCCGCCTCCAAAGCTGGTGAGCTGATGAGAGGGGCATTTGCAGCGCTGGCAGGGGCTGGCCTGATTGGGAGCATCATTCAGCAGGTTGACGCCTACGGCCAAATGGCTGATCGCTTGGAGATGGCTGCGGGCAGCACCGAGACGTACAACCAGGTACAACAGCATCTGCTGCAAACTGCTCAAGAGACGTATAGGCCACTGGCCGAGGCTCAGGAGCTGTACATCCGTACGGCAGCAGTTATGCGCTCGCTGGGCTTCGACACGCAGCAGACCCTCGACATCACTGATAGCTTTAGCTTCCTGTTGGTAACCAACGCCGCGTCGGCCGACAAGGCTGGATCTGCGCTGGACTCATATTCGAAGGCCCTGCAAACCGGCAAGGTTGAGGCTGACGGCTGGGTATCGATTCAGGATGCGATGCCGACGATCGTCGACGCGATTGCCAGTGCGACTGGCAAGAGCGCGGAGGAGATCCGCAATCTGGGCGTACAGGGCAAGCTGTCGCTTGATGACATCAACACCGGACTGCTGCGTACGGTGGAGGTGAACCGCAAGGCGGCGGCTGCTATGTCGATCAGCGTGAACGATGCCCTGACTAACATTCAGACTTCGATTACGACCTTTGCGGCCGGCGTCAATGAGGGAACTGGAGCGCTAGATCTGCTGGCTAGCGCATTGGGCGTTGTCGCAAATAATGTGGAATGGCTCGCCGGCCTAGTCGGCGGCGTCATGGCTGGCGCGCTAACGCTGTACTCGGCACGCGCAGCGGCAGCTACCGTCGCTACCATCAATGCGGGGAGGGCCGCCATTGGTGATGCGCTAACCCGTCGCAAGCAGGCTGATGCGATTCTGCAGGCCGCCGTTGCTGAGCAGCGAAAGGCTCAGACGGCGACTCTGCTAGCCGAGCGCGAGGCGATCGCTGCCCGGGGCACCGCTGTGCAGACCCAGATGTCGATCCAATTGGCTCAGGCTCGGCAGCGCGAAGCGGCAGCTACGGCCTTGGTGACTACGGCACAGGCCGGACTTCGCGCAGCGTCAACCGGCCTGATGACCCTGCTGGGTGGCCCTGTGGGGCTGGCTCTGCTCGCCGGCACTGCCGCGGCATCGCTCCTCCTGCTTCGAGATAATGCAGGCCAGGCAGGGGTTGGCATAGACGACTTGAAGAAGTCGGTCGAGCAGGTACGGGAAGAGTTTCAGAAGCTGAGCAAAGATCAGCGCGCAGCGGCGCTGGTGAAGTGGAAAGAGGAGCAAATCAAGGCCTCGGATGAGGTGCGGGATTCCTACGGCGCCCTTGCCCAGTCGATCCGCTCGGCGATGGTTGCTGCTCCGGTCCGCGACATGAGAGGGCAATACACCAAGCAGTTGGCTCAGTACCAGGAGTTGATCGGCCAACTCAATGAGGCCAAGGCTGCCGGCCAGTCGTTAGCGCCGGTTATTGAAGAAGCCGGAAAGCGCGCAGGAATTTCGCCGGAGAAGATTGATTCCTGGGTAAAGCAGTCCGGTGCGTTGAGTGAAGCGGGCGAGCGCTCCGATAAGGTCGCCGACATCCTGCGTGTGCTGACCGGGGTCACCCAGGAAAACACCGCGGCGACCAACGCCAACAACGCTGCCAAGACCGGGATGAGCGGCGCCGGGCAGACCTACCTGGAGACGTTGCAGAAGCAACTGGGCGGCCTGCAGGACAACAACGACGCCATCAAGGCGGCGAACCGCTTCATCGCGGACAACACCGACCTGACCGAGACCGACCGCCAGGCGATCCTCTCGGCTGCCAATGCGATCGAGGCGCAGAAGAAGGCCAACCAGGCGGCAACGGCCAGCGGCAAGGCCCGAACTAAATCGCTGCAGGATGAAGTCAAGGCGCTGGATGCGCTGATCGACAAAGCGCTGCCGGAGAAGAAGCGCCTGGAGGACCTGGCCGAGGGCGTGCAGAAACTCCGCAAGGCCCAGGCCGAAGGCAAGATCACCACCGCCGAGATGGAGCTCGGCATCAAGAACCTGAACGAGGCCTATGCCGACGGCTCGATCCAGAAGCGCATCCAGCAGGAGCAGAAGCTGGCAGAGCAGCGGCGCAACAGTTCAGAGGCGTACCGTAAGGCCATGGAGGTGGTGCTGCAGGCGCGGCAGGATGCGATCAATTCCGACGTGGCTGGCATCGGCCTCGGGGATGATCAGCGCGACCAGGCGCAGCGCCTCGATGCGGTGACGAAGAAGTACGCCGACCTGCGGCGCGAACTGGAGGCGCAGCAGGAAGATGCGAGCCGCCGGCTTGGTCCGGCCGAGTATGAGCGGCGCCTTGCGGAYCTKGCYGACTTCCAGGCSCGCGAGCTGCAGATGGAGGTCGACGGCTACGAGGCGCGCCTCGCCGCCCAGCGGGACTACCGCAACGGCGCCCGGCGCGCTTGGCAGAACATCCAGGCCGACGCGGCGGACGTCGCCGGCGCCACGGATGACATGCTCACCACTGGCTTCAACACGGCAAGAAATTCCCTCGCCGATTTCGCCACCACCGGGAAGATGAAGTTCCGAGATTTCGCCAGCAGCGTGATCAACGACATGGCACGGATTGCCAGTCAGCAGGCAGCGACTGGCTTGCTCAGTGGTCTGATCGGTGTGGGCGTCTCGGCGGCCGGCGCCTACTTCGGCGGCGGGTCCGCCGCGGCCGGGGCATCGCAATCCGGTTACACCGGCAATGCATACGCCAACTGGGCTGCTGCCCAGGCCGACGGCGGCGCCTGGGCGAATGGCGTGCAGTTCTTCGCCAATGGCGCAGCCTTCGCCAACTCCATCGTCAGCCGACCGACCGCCTTTGGCATGGCCGGCGACCGGATGGGGATCATGGGAGAGGCGGGGCCTGAGGCAATCCTGCCCCTGGCTCGCGGTGCAGATGGTTCGCTCGGTGTTCGGGCCGTGGGCGGCGGCGGTGGTACTGCGCTACAGGTCAATGCTCCGGTGGCGGTCACTGTCGAGGACCGCAGTTCTGAGGGCATGGAACTGGACCAGCAGGCGCTGCAGCAGAACATGCAGCTGCAGATGAAGGCGGCGGCGGAACGCGCTGTCGCGGATTCGTGGCGCCCTGGTGGCGTCAGCTATCGAAACATGGCCGGGAGGGGCTGATGGCGATCGAGACTTTCACCTGGGTGCCCGACGACGAAGCTGATGTCGACGGCACCCTGCGCACGCGCACGTCGCAATTCGGCGATGGGTATGCGCAGGAGTCGGGCGACGGCCTCAATGGCGAGAGCCAAAGCTGGTCGTTGACCTTTGGCGGGCTCCCCGATGAGGTCGGGCCCATCCTTGACTTCATCCGCCGGCACAAGGGATATCGGTCGTTCCTGTGGACGCCGCCCGGCGGCGAGCTGGGCATGTACAAGTGCAAGGCGTACCGCAAGCAGCGGCGCCCTGGCGCGATCGAGGTCCTTTCGCTCACCTTTGACCAGGCSTTCCACCCATGAGCCTCATYYTGCAGCTCCAGAAGCTGGAGCCMGGCGCCGAGATCATGCTGTTCGAACTGGACGGCAGCGAGTTCGGCGCCGACGTACTGCGCTTCCACGGCCATGCTATCCCGCATACCCCGCAGGAGTTGGCCGCCGCCGGTGCCAATGCGGACCAACTGCCGGCGAAGTCGATCTGGTGGCAGGGTGAGGAGTACTCCGCCTGGCCAGTGCAGATAAGCGGCATCGAGGCGACCGGTGACGGCACGGCAGTCCGCCCGACCTTCTCGGCGGGCAATGTCAGCGGTCGCCTCACGGCGTTGTGCCTGGCCTTCGATGACCTGGCCAACTTTCAGCTGACCATCCGCGAAACGCTGGCCGAGTTCCTGGACGCGGAGAACTTCCCGGCCGGAAACCCGGATGCAGATCCGACCCAGGAATCGATCAGCATCTGGTACTTCGACCAGAAGACCGGCGAAGACGACCAGCTGGTCGAGTGGGAGCTGGCCAGCCCGGGCGATGTCGGCAACGAAGCTGTGGGTCGGCAGATGACCATGCTTTGCCACTGGTGCATGACCGGCGGCTATCGCGGGCCAGACTGCGGCTACACCGGCCCGTACTACGACATCGACGACAACCCTACCGACGACCCGGCGAAGGACCAATGCGCCGGGCTCTATCGGTCCTGCAATAAGCGATGGGGGGCGGGCAATCAATTGCCCTTCGGCGGCTTCCCGGCCGTGTCCCTGATCGCCCGGAGTTGACCATGCGCAAGCAGATCCTGAGTGCCATCCAGGCGCACGCGGCCGAGGAGTATCCGCGCGAGGCGTGCGGGGTGGTCATCGGTGCCGGCAAGGCGCAGAGATACGTCCGCTGCCGGAACACTGCCAGCCAGCCGCGGGAAGAGTTCCGTCTGCACCCGGAGGACTACGCCGTGGCGGAAGACCAGGGCGAGGTGGTGGCCATYGTGCACAGCCACCCGGACGCGACCAGTCGGCCGTCGCCGCACGACCTGGCCATGTGCGAGGCATCGGGCCTACCGTGGCACATCCTCAGCTGGCCGGAGGGTGATCTGCGCACCATCGCGCCGAAGGGCGACATCCCGCTGTTGGGGCGCCCGTTCGTTCATGGCGCTTGGGATTGCTGGCAGGTCTGTGCCGACTGGTACCAGCGCGAGTGGGGGGTGGAGTTCGAGCGCTTCGAGCGCGTGGACGGCTGGTGGGAGCTGGCCGACGGGCCGAGCCTGTACGAGTCGTACTTCGAGGCGGCGGGCTTTAACCCAGTCGAGACGCCCCGGCGCGGCGACATGATCGTCTTCGAGGTCGGGCGCACTTACCACCCGAACCATGCCGGCATCTACCTCGGCGCCAATGCGGTGCTGCCCGGGGAGGACAGCAAGGTCTTCGGCGCCGGTCCGTTTCTGCTGCACCACCTCTACGGCAAGCCCAGCGAGATCATCGTCTACGGTGGAAACTGGCATGAGCGGGCGCGCCTGGTGCTACGTCACGATCAGGCAAAGATATAGGCTGTGCTAACCTCCGGCGATCTAAAAGGAGGGAACCATGAAAAAGATCGTCGGGGTCGCTGGGCTATTGCTTCTCGCTGGCTGCTCGACTTCGCCTGTGTCCGTCGATTCTGCGACACCGGCCAAGGCAGCCAACGTCTTTGCCTACCAGGTGAAACCCTCCGGACCGTTTGGCTCGCTGACTATGGTAAGGGACTCAGGATTCATTGGCGGCGGGTGCGACATGGGCGTCTATGTAGATGGCCGCCTAGCTGCGCGCATTGCGACGCAGGAGAAAGTTACGCTCTATCTGCCGGCCCGCCCCGTGGTGGTTGGTGCTGGAGTTATTGGTGCAGGGCTGTGTGGTACCAGTGCCGCCCGGCGAGAGCGCGAGATCGATGTAAGAGATGGTGACCGCCTAAATTACCGGGTGTTCACCAGCGGCAACGGCGATACAGACATATTGCCGACGACATTTTGAACAAGCCGCCCGAGGGCGGCTTTTTTCATGTCTGGAGAATAGCGTGACTGCATGTACGGGGACATCACCACACACCATCATCAAGTTGTCGGGGCCGCTTGTTCGTGAGTTTGGGCGTGAGCATCGGAGGATATTGGAAACGGGCTCGGTGCAGGAGGCGTTCAGTGCGCTGCGCAATACATTGCCCGGATTCAAGGAGGCAATTCTGCGCCTTCAGGGATTGGGGATGAGGTTCGCGATTTTTCGGAATCGGAAGAACATTGCGGAAGAATCGTTCGGTTCAAGTGGGGCTAGGGAGATCCGCGTCGTCCCGGTTATTTCGGGGAGCAAGCGCGCTGGCTCCCTGCAGACTGTTGTCGGTGTGGTTATGGTCGCAGTTGGGGCTGTTGCCACTGCTTTCGGTGGTGGCGCCATCGGCGTTCCTCTCATGCAGGCTGGAGCGGCGGTAGCTCTTGGCGGGGTGGTCCAGATGCTCAGCCCCCAGGCGAAGGGCCTCAGCCAGTCCGCCGCCCCGGAGAACCTGCCGAGCTACGCCTTTGGCAGCGCGAGGAACACCACCGCCAGCGGGAACCCCGTGCCGCTCTGCTTCGGCAAACGACGCTGGGGTGGGGCCATCATCAGCGCCTCGGTCTACGCCGAAGACAAGACCTGATCTGACTATCCAAGAACAGCCGCCGTGAGGCGGTTTTTTTATGCCTGGAGAAACGCATGGGCGCCGACGTTCAGCAGCAAATCACGGGCCGCAAGGGCGGCAGCAGCAAGCCCAAACAGCCATCGATCGCCCGCGACAGCTTGCAGTCCGTCGCCACCGCCAAGTTGCTGCTGGCGGTGGGGGAGGGCGAGTTTGCTGGGACTCCGACTGACCGGGATATCTACCTGGACAACACCCCGCTGATGGATGCCAGCGGCAACGTCAACTTCCCCGGCGTGAAATGGGAGTGGCGCTCAGGCAGCGTCGACCAGGATTACATCCCTGGTATCCCCTCGGTCGAGAATGAAACCACGGTAAACGTGGAGCTGCGCAGCGACACCCCATGGGTGCGCTCCGTGACCAATACCCAGCTGTCCGCTGTGCGCCTGCGATTCGCCTGGCCGGCCCTGCAGAAGCAGGAAGCCAACGGCGACGTGAAGGGCTATCGGATCGAGTACGCGGTGGAAGTCAGCACCGATGGCGGCGCCTATGCCGAGGTGCTGCGCGAGGCGGTCGACGGCAAAACCACCAGCCGCTACGAGCGCTCGCGCCGCGTCGACCTGCCGACTTCGACTGGCGGCTGGCAGGTGCGTGTGCGCAGGCTGACGGCGAACCAGAACAGCAGCCTGATCGCCGACACCATGCTGATCTCRGGYATGACSGAGGTGATCGACGCGAAGCTGCGCTACCCGAACACSGCGCTGCTCTACATCGAGTTCAGCGCGGAGCAGTTCAGCAACATCCCGGGCGTCACCGTCGACTGCAAGGCGCGCAAGGTGCAGGTGCCTACCACCTACGACCCGGAGGCGCGCACCTATACCGGCGTCTGGGATGGCAGCTTCAAATCGGCCTGGACGAACAATCCGGCGTGGATCACCTACGACGTCTGCACCAACAACCGCTTCGGCCTTGGTCGGCGGATCAAGCCGTGGATGGTCGACAAGTGGGAGCTGTACAAGATTGCCCAGTACTGCGACCAGTTGGTGCCCGACGGCAAAGGCGGTCAGGAACCTCGCTTCCTGTGCGATCTGAACCTGCAGTCCCGGGCGCAGGCCTGGACGCTGCTGCGTGACCTCTCGGCCATCTACCGGGGTATGACCTACTGGGCGCAGGGGCAGCTGGTATCGCAGGCCGACATGCCGCGTACCGCCGACTTCGACTACGTGTTCACCCGGGCGAACGTGATCGGCGGGAAGATGACCTACGGCAGCGCCTCGGCGAAGACCCGCTACAGCCGCGCCTTGATCAGCTACGACAACCCGGCGAACAACTACGACACCGACGTTACCGCCTACTCCGATCCCGCGCTGCAGCGCCGCTACGGTGACAATCCGGTGGATCTGGGCGCCATCGGCTGCACCCGCGAGAGCGAGGCTCAGCGCCGCGGGAAGTGGGTGGTGCTGACCAGCGTTCAGGACAGCACCATTACGTTCAGCACCGGCATGGAAGGGCGCATCCCGCTGCCCGGCTACATCATCCCGGTGGCGGACTCGCTGCGTGCCGGCCGGGAGATTGGCGGCCGGATCTCGGCGGTGGCCGGGCGGGTGATCACCCTCGATCGCGACACCCAGGCGAAAGCCGGCGATCGCCTGATTATCAACATGCCCAGCGGTGCGGCCCAGGCTCGCACGGTGCAGTCCGTGAGTGGGCGCGCGGTGACCGTCACCACCTCCTATTCGGAGACGCCTGAGCGAGAGCTGTGCTGGGCGCTCGACGCCGATGATCTGGCCGTCCAGCTCTATCGGGTGATGAGCACCAAGCGCGGTGACGATGGCAACTGGACCATCTACGGCCTGGAGTACAACCCCAGCAAGTTCGATTACATCGACACCGGCGCGCGCCTGGAGGAGCGGCCGATCAGCGTAATTCCGGTCACCACCGTGCAGCCCCCCGCCAGCGTCACGCTGACGTCGCGCTGGGCGATCGACCAGGGCCTGGCAGTCAGCACCATGGAAATCACCTGGCCCGCGGTTGAGGGCGCTGTGGCCTACGACGTGGAGTGGCAGAAGGACAGTGGCAACTGGATTCGCTTGCCGCGCACCGGCACCACCAGTGTCGACGTGACCGGCATCTACGCCGGCGCCTACATGGCCCGCGTGCGTGCAGTGAGCGCCTTCGAGATCACGTCGACCTGGCGCACCTCGGTCCTGACCGACCTGGTGGGCAAGGACGGCCTGCCACCGGTGCTGGCTTTCCTGCGTACCACTCCGGGGCCTTGGAAGATCCAGCTCGACTGGGGATTCCCGGCGGGCGCAGAGGACACGGCGTTCACTGAGCTGCAGCAGTCGACCACGCCAGGTGGCAGCGAGCAGACCGCCTCGGCGCTGGGCCTGTTCGCCTACCCGACCGATACGCACACGCTGACTTCGCTGGTGGCTGGTGCGCGGCTCGCGTTCCGAGGCCGCCTGATCGACCGTACCGGTAATGTCGGCGCCTGGTCGAACTGGGTGGATGGGATCACCTCCACGGACGCCACGGAATACAACGAGCTGATCACGAAGGAGTATGTGGAGAGCGCGCTGGGCGAGGAGTTCTTCTCCGAGATCGATGGCATTCAGCAAGCCATCACTGACCTGCAGGATCAGGTCGACAACTTCGTAGATGCGTTGGTCTATGACGCGACCAAGAGTTACCTGAAGAACGACGTTGTTCGCCAGGGGCAGCGCCTCTACCAGGCGCGGCAGGACGTTCCG
Organism: Pseudomonas sp. AU12215; assembly: GCF_001675465.2. NCBI lineage: Bacteria > Pseudomonadati > Pseudomonadota > Gammaproteobacteria > Pseudomonadales > Pseudomonadaceae > Pseudomonas > Pseudomonas sp. AU12215. The sequence goes on along the minus strand of NZ_MACM02000141.1, from coordinate 99,331 downwards.
ATTGGCGAGGCGCCACCGGCCGCCGCTTACTGGTCAGATGTCGGGCAGGCGGTGGAATCTGCCAATGGGTTGGCCGTCCAGGTGCAGCAGAACACCGCTGATATCCAGAGCTTAGATGGAAAGGTACAGGTCAGCGCTGGGCAACTGAACGCCCTGTATGCGACCTATCGCGACGATACGGGAGAGGGGGAGTTGCAGGATGCGCTGCGCGGAGCCGCCGCAACGGCGCAGTTTGCTGAAGAGGTTCGAGTTCGGACGTCGGAGAACTATGCCATCGCGCAGCATGCAACCGTGCTGGAGGCCAGGACCACGACATCCGAAAGTCGAATCAGCTCGGTTGAAGTGGCATTGGCGGACAGCAACACCGCGACCGCGCAGAAGATTGACCAGCTGAACGTCTCGGTCGGGCAAAACTCCGCCGCGATCCAGACCAGCCAGCAGGCTGTGGCCACGCTGGATGGCAACGTTCAGGCGCTGTACAGCGTCAAGTTGCAGGTAGCTTCCAGCGGACAGCGTTATGCCGCTGGCTGGCAGTTGGGGTTCGACAGTGGCACCAGTGTGACTTCCCTGGCGTTCCAGGCTGACCGCTTCCTGTTCTTCAATAGCAGCAATGGCCAGGCCGTGGCGCCGGTGTCCATCGTCGGAGGTCAGATGTTCATCAACTCCGCGATGATTCAAGACGCGAGTATCGGTAACGCTAAGATCGGCAACGTGATCGAGGCGAGCGCCTTGGATGCCTACGGCCGCCCGGCCTGGCGGCTGGACAAGGGCGGTAGTCTGGAAATCAACGGCACCGGCGCCGATGGCCGCATGGAAGTTCGCAACAACGTCATCCGCATCTATGACGGCGGTGGCGTTGAGCGCGTCAAAATCGGGAACCTCAACGCATGAGTCACGGCATTATCGTTCGCACTGCCGGCGGCGGGGTGAGCCTCGACACAGGGCTCTTTTCCATGCGGACCATCTATTCCCAGGTGGTTACGGTAACGGGTCAGCCGCTAACGCTGACCCTGCCCGACTTCGATGCGGCGAACGGCGCCGCCTGGTGTCACTTCGAGGCCTCGGTGCCCGAGTTCACCATACTGCCCGCCTATACCGTGACGGGTAACACTATAACCATCCCGCCGGCGGCCTACCCGCTGCGGGTTCACGCGGTAATGTTCCGATGAGCTGGGGTTTTCGTGTAACTGGCGACAGTGGTCAGGTGATCGTTGATGATACCTATGGTGTTGCCCATGTCTTGCAGCGTGGCACCTATTCCCACGGCGCCGGAACCAACTGGCTTACGGTCAACTTTCCGTCGCCGGTGGCGACCCAGGCGCCGCCCATGCTGTTCCTCAATCCAAACGGTAAGGCAGGATGCCAGCGGCTGGAGTTCATCGGTTCGGCCGGCGCCTGGACGGGCTTTCGCTTCAACCCGGTGACTGGCCTGGCTGGCTCCGGCAGCTACTTTGCCGCTGGGGTGAACCCGCCAGCGGCGGGCGACGGCTGGGGGATTCGCGTACGCGATTCAGCGGGGCGTATCACCTTCGATAGTGGTTGGCCGGTGGTGCGATTTTGGGGGGCCATTCGGGCGTGGAGCCGGGGCAGTAAGTACGGCATCGGTAGCTCTTGGTACTGGGACTTCACCGGTAGCTCTGTGCTGGGAACGGGCGTGTACTTCCTGGCCAACCCGTTTTGCAATGGCCGCCCGAACCTTGGCGGCGGACAGGGCTGGACCCTGACCATGGCGTGGGTCGATGACGATCACAGCAACATGAGGGTTACGGTAAGCGCACTGACCGATAACGTCGCGCCGACTTTTAATTGGCCGCTTATTCTCGCCGCCATCGCCGGGTGAGTCCGGCGTCTTTTTCGTTGGTGGGCATGGTTGCCCTCCCTTTCCTTCGATTTCATTCGGTTGCGATGGCGGCTGGGGTCGCTGCGCGCTTGAAAGTAGGAGGCTATATGCCTTGGTATTCTTCTGGCACCGTTGCGGTGACCAACAATAGCGGTACTGTTACCGGTACTGGCACCAGCTTCTCGGCAAACGCCCGCGTCGGCGATGCCTTTCGTGGACCGGATGGGTTCTGGTACGAAGTTACCAACGTTTCCAGCGCCACTGTACTGTCCATCAAGCCAAACTACCAAGGAGCGAATAGCCCGACTGGAAGCTATGCGATTGCGCCAATGCAGGGCTATGTAAAGGATAGTGCGGACGCGCTGCGGGGGTTTGTGAACCAGTATGGTGCACTCCTGGCCTCCCTTGGTCCTGTCGCTAGCTGGCAGTCGGGCTCGCCATTTGTTCTGGCCGGGCAAGGGGTGCGAATTCAGGCGGACTTTTCCAGTTCGCCAATCGCGAATCGAGGCGCGTTCCAGAGCAGCGTAAAGGACGGTTCGACCGTTGTCCTGGTTATACCCAACGGCAGCGCTACTAACTCTGCATTTCTGGCAGCGAACTCGTTCGACCCCAATAACGCGAGTTACATCCAGATATCCGCTCAGGCCGCGGCGACCMTCATTCAATCCGGCGCGACGGGGTCAGGGTCTCAATTGCCGATTGACGTCAACGTAAACGGAACCAACAGGGCCAGGTTCGCGACCAGCGGCACCTTTATGCTTGGCTCAACCAACGAACATCCCATTGCCGCCGGTTCCCCAGGACTCTCCGTCCAAGCGGTGGGCTCGCTCATCTTGCGGAGCAACTCGCTATCTACCTGGCCAATGCAGGTAGGAATACCTGCCGGGGGCGCGGGAACAGTCTCAGCCTTCTACAGCGGCCCGACCCAAGTGGGCAGCATTACTACTAGTGGCACGACAACCTCCTACAACACTAGTTCGGACTACCGCCTTAAGGAGAACGTACTGGATCTCGACGAGATTGAGGCTACGGCGCGAATCATGGAGTTCCGGCCAGTTACCTGGAATTGGAAAGCTGATGGGTCGGAAGGTAAGGGGTTCATTGCTCACGAGAATCAGGCGGTTGACCCGGATACGGCCACTGGAACCAAGGATGCCGTTCGCCGCGTGGGTAGTGTTCAGCTTCCGGATGGCACGCTTGTGGCAGAAGGTGTCGTAGAGCCGGACGACGTTAGTATCTATGGGGATGGGGCCATGTGGGCGTTTACTCAGGAGCAACCGGTGTACCAGGGTCGAGATGACACGAAGATGATTCCCGACATGATCGCCATGCTGCACAAGATGCGCCGGGAGTTGGATGAGGCCCGCGCCGAGATCGCTCTGCTGAAAAGCGCCTGATCCTGATCACTTGATCAAGCCCGCCACCTAGGCGGGCTTTTTTATGCCCGGAGAAAACATGCCTAGAATCAGCGCTGCCGATGCCGGCGGCAAGAACGTGCTTGCCTTCCTGGATATGCTGGCCTGGTCGGAGGGTACTCGGACCAGTCGCTACACCCAGGACGACGGCTATGACGTGGTGGTGGGCGGCATCAACTCGCCGAACACTTTCAGCAACTACGCTGGGCACCCGAACATCCTGGTTAAGGTAAACACCCAGGGCTTGCAGTCGACTGCGGCTGGCCGCTATCAGCTCCTGTTCCGCTGGTGGAAGCCTTACCGCGACCTGCTGCAGCTGCGCGACTTCAGTCCGGAAAGCCAGGACCGGGTTGCAATCCAGCAGATTCGCGAGCGCCGCGCCTTGGACGACATCAAGGCGGGCCGTGTGCGCGATGCCATCACGAAGTGCGCGAATATCTGGGCGAGCCTGCCCGGCGCGGGTTATGGCCAGCGTGAACACAAGCTCGAGGACCTGGTGCAGCAGTACCGCGCAGCTGGCGGGGTGGTGGCGTGAGCGCAGGATGGAAGTTGGCCCTTCTGGCGCCGGCCTCTCTTCTGCTGGTGGTCATCGGTGCGGGCCTCGGTGTGTGGCTGGCGGCCGGGCATTACCGGCCACAGCTCGACGCAGCCAATGACGCGAAGGGTCAGTGCGTGGCCGCTCGGGGCAATCTGGATGAGTTGACCAAGGAGCAGGGCGCCAAGCTCGGCGAACTTGCCAACCAGGCCGAGCAGCGGCAGGCGAAGGCTGCCCAGGCTATCGCCGGCGCCCAGCAGCAGGCCGGCCAGCACTACGCCGCCGCCCAGCGTCTGCAGCAGGAGCGCGCCGACGGTGACCCGGCGGCGGTGGTCGAGGCGCTGATCGACAAGGAGTTGGGTCTATGAAGTGGGTTCTGGTGTTTGTGGTTGCGCTGGCGGGATGCGCAGCCCAGGTCGAGCCTGAACCGCGTATGGTGCGCGTGGAAGTGCCGGTGGCGGTTCCGTGTCGAACGCCGGCAGTAGAGGTGCCGACCTGGGCGACGGCATCGCTGCAGAAAGGCGACAGCCTGCAGACCAAGGTGCGCGCCTTGCTGGCCGAGCTGGAGCAGCGGAAGGGCTATGAGGTACAGCTGCGCGCGGCGGTACAGGCGTGCCAGTGACAATGGCAGGCTGTCATTAAGCTGGCATTCCCCAGCCAAAACAGCCCATTCAGGCACAAAAAAGGCACTTCGCGTTAAGCGTAAGTGCCTGATTTGTATAGCTTGTTTGGTGGAGCCGGGGGGATTTGAACCCCCGTCCGCCAGTTCTCCGCTGTCGGTTCTACATGCTTAGCCATCTCTACTAGGTTAACTCCTCGCGGCCCGAGTGGCAGGGCGCTTGGAGCGAGCTGTATGAGTTTTAGCCGTTACGTCTACAGCGAACTTGGCGGCGATCCTGTTCTATATGACAGACCTAATCTTCGGGTTTACAGGCATCCCCTAGGGTCTGCTAGCGGCACTTAGGCTGCTAGGGCGTAGTTGTCGTCGTTGGCAACTATAAAGTTGTGGCAGCTGATTTACGAGAACTGTCACCTACTCGGCATGCCCCTAGAGTTTTGTTACCGGCGTCGAATCCTAATCGGCCCCAAAACCTGTCAAGGTCGGGATTCATTCTACGGGAAAGCCGCCCCGATAGCCACCGGGGCGGTGTAAAGGCTTGTCAGGCCAGGAATTTCAGGACGGCTTCGGCCACGGCCTCGGACGATGCGGGGTTCTGACCGGTGATCAGGCCGCGGTCGACTTCGACGTGGCTTTGCCAGTCCGGGCCCTTGCTGTAGCGGGCGCCGTTGGCTTTGAGCATGTCCTGAACGAGGAAGGGCACGACGTCGGTGAGGCCGACGGCTTCCTCTTCGCTGTTGGAGAAACCGGTGACGTGGCGGCCCTGTACCAGCGGTTGGCCGTCCAGCCCGCGAGGATGGCGGAACACGGCTGGGGCGTGGCAGACGGCGGAGACGGTCTTGCCGCTGGAGTGGAAGGCTTCGATCAGGGCCACCGAGGCGCGGTCCTCGGCCAGGTCCCAGAGTGGGCCGTGGCCGCCGGGGTAGAAGACGGCATCGAAGTCGTCGGCCTTCACCTCGCTGAGCTTCACGGTGCTGGCCAGCGCGGCCTGCGCTTCGCTGTCCTGGCGGAAGCGCAGGGTGGCCGGGGTCTGTGCGTCTTCCTCGTCGCTCTTGGGGTCCAGCGGTGGTTGGCCGCCTTTGGGCGAGGCCAGCGTCAGGCTGGCGCCGGCATCCTTGAAGACATAGTAGGGCGCGGCGAACTCCTCGAGCCAGAACCCGGTTTTCTTGCCGGTATTGCCGAGCTGGTCGTGGGAGGTCAGGACTACCAGGATTTTCATGCTCACTCCTTCGGCGTATCGCTAGTCGTGCGGCTGCCGCCGAAGCGGCAGCCCGGACTGTCAGTGTAGGCAATGAGCCGCGCGCGTCAGCGCGACAGGGTGACACCCAGATAGGCGGCATACAGCACGCCGTTGAGCAGCAGCACCCAGACCGGCAATCCACTGCTGCGCTGGGCGTTGAGTCGTAGCCAAAACGCGGCGCCCAGCGTGATCAGCACGCCGGTGAGGACCTCGATGCGCGGCTGCCAGGGCGTGAGCAGGATGCCGATGGCGGGCAGCAGGGTGCCCTGGAAGACCATGGCGCCACTGATGTTGCCGAAGGCCAGGGTGTCGCGGCCGCGACGGACCCAGAGGATGCTGTTGATCTTCTCCGGCAGCTCCGTGGCGATGGGGATGATCAGCAGCGACAGCAGCAGCGCGGAGAGGCCCAGCAGGTGCGACAGGCCTTCCACCCCATGGATGAAGCCCTTCGCGCCCAGCACCAGCAGCGCCACACCCAGCAACAGCTGGAGCAGGATGGTGGCGAGGTTGGTCGGCAGGCCGATGCGCGACAGGTACATGTGGTGGTCGGCTTCGGTGCCGTGGCCGTCGTCCACCAGGCTCCGCGAGGCGCGCAGGGTCAGGGTGATGTAGGCGACGTAGGTGAGTACCAGCAGCACGCTGAGGGCGATGCGCACGGAGCGCAATTGCGCTGGTACGAACATGGCGATGGTGGCGAAGCTGAAGGCGACCAGGAAGAAGTTCAGGTCACGCTGCAGGCCGCTGCGTTCCGGGCGGATGCGTCCGAGTAGGCCGCGGGCGCGCCAGGCGAAGCAGGCCATCAGGCAGGTGGAGAGGGTAGAGAGCATCAGCGGTGCGCCGAGGATGGCGCCGACGCCGACTTCCTCGTTGAGCGTGATGTTGCTCGTGCCGGCGAACAGGGCGAGCAGCGGGATCAGGGTTTCCGGCAGCGCCGTGCCAACGGCGGCGAACAGCGAGCCGGTGACGCCTTCGGAGATACCCAGGCGTTCGCCGAAGTGTTCCAGCGCGTTGGTGAAGAGTTCGGCGGCGACCAGGATCACCAGCAGCATGCCGAGCAGTTCGAGGATGAAGGTCAGCATGCGTGCAGCTCCAGACAGGTGGAGCGAAGAATGGGGTGGTGCATCACGGTGAAGCTCCCGGCCGGTGTAGTACCCATGACCACGCATCTCCCCGGCCGTTGCGGAGATCACGTGGTCAAAGGTCTTGCCAGGCTAGTCTGCTGGCGACGCCATGGCCTGAAATCCGTCTACGATCTGCTGCGCGTCGGCATAACTGCGTTGAGAACAGCTGAGAAATGCTCATTTACTATTCGTAAACTGCGCTTTCTTCGCTGCTCTCGCCTTGTTCTGCTCTAGCTCGCGAGATCGTCAACTGATTTGGGCCAAGTGTGTTGACGTCGCCCCCGTTCGCGGAACGGTCGGCTACTCCCCAATGACGCCGCGCATTTTAGCGGATCGGCCGCGCAGCTCAACCCATGGCTTACCAGGTATCGATCAGTGGACGCTTTTTCCCCTGGCGCTGCGCCGGACGTGGCGTCGAAGCCAGCCCGCGGAGCAGCCAGCGACGGGTGTCGGCCGGGTCGATGACGTCGTCGATCTCCAGGTAGCTCGCCATATTCAGGCCCTTGCCGTTGCGGTAGGCCGCGGCGACCAGCTTGTCGAACAGCGCCTGGCGCTCCTGCGCATCTTCCACGGCAGCCAGTTCCTTGGCGTAACCGAGACGGACAGCACCTTCCAGGCCCATGGCGCCGAATTCGCCGCTGGGCCAGGCCACGGTGAACAGCGCCGCGTGGAAGCTGCCGGCGGCCATGGCCTGTGCGCCGAGGCCGTAGCCCTTGCGCAGCACGACGGTGAAGAAGGGCACCGTAAGGCTGGCGGCAGTAACGAACATGCGCGAAACGTGGCGCACGGTGGCGGTCTTTTCCGCCTCCGGGCCGACCATGAAGCCAGGGGTGTCGCACAGCGAGATGATCGGCAGGTCGAAGGCATCGCACAGCTGCATGAAGCGCGCGGCCTTGTCGCCGGCCTCGGCATCGATGGCGCCGCCCAGGTGCATGGGGTTGTTGGCGATCAGGCCGAAGGGTTTGCCTTCGATGCGCACCAGCGCGGTGATCATTCCGGCGGCGAAGCCACGGCGCAGCTCCAGCACCGAGCCACTGTCCGCCAATTGTTCGATGACCTGGCGGGTGTCGTAGACGCGCAGACGGTTCTCCGGCACCGCATGGCGCAGCAGGCGCTGGTCGGCGCACTGCCAGTCGGTGATGTCACCCTGGAAGTAGGCGAGGTACTGGCGGGCGATACGGGTGGCTTCGGCTTCATCTTCCACCAGCACGTCGATCACCCCGTTGGCGCTCTGCACGTCGCTGGGGCCGACTTCCTCGGGGGAGAATTTGCCCAGGCCGCCGCCTTCGATCATGGCCGGGCCGGCCATCCCCAGGCTGGTGTCGCGGGTGGCGATGATCACGTCGCAGCAGCCGAGCAGGGCGGCGTTGCCGGCGAAGCAGCGTCCGGAGACCACGCCCACCAGCGGCACCAGCCCGGAGAGCCGCGCCAGGCCGACGAAGCTCATGTTGTCCAGCCCGGCCACGCCGACGAAGTCGGTATCGCCGGGGCGCCCGCCGCCGCCTTCGGCGTAGAGCACCAGCGGGATGCGCCATTGCTCGGCCAGGTGCAGCATGCGGTCGGTCTTCTTGTGGTTCATCACGCCCTGGGTGCCGGCGAACACCGTGTAGTCGTAGGCCAGCACCAGGCAGCGGGCCTTTTCGTTGCCGAATTGCGCGGCGTTGACACTGCCCAGGCCGCTGACCAGGCCGTCGGCGGGGCTGCTGGCGATCAATTCCTCGACGCTGCGGCGACGACGCTGGGCGGCGATGGCCAATGCGCCGTATTCGATGAAGCTGCCTTCATCGAGCAGGTCGGCGAGGTTTTCGCGGGTGGTGCGCTTGCCGTTTCGGTGGCGCTTGGCGACAGCGTCCGGGCGGCACTCGTCGAGGCCGATGGCGTGGCGTTCGATGACTTCCGCGAGGTCCGCGCGGATGGCGTCGAGAGCGATGGCGGCGCTGCTTTCGTGGTCCTGCGCTGCGATGTCGGCCGGCTCAACGAACAGCAGCGCTTCGCCTTCGCCGAGGCTATCGCCGGGGGTGGCAACCAGGCTATGGACGATGCCGCTGGCGCCGGCCTTTACCTCGAACTCCATCTTCATCGCCTCGACCACGGCGATGGTCTGGCCTAGGGCGACGGCGTCGCCGGGAGCCACCTGCAGGCTGACGAGGACTCCCGCACTGGGCGTGGCCAGCGGAACGCAGCCGGTGGGGGCTTCACTCGCGCGCTGGGCTTGCGGCGCAGCGCTGGCGTGGCTGAAGAATCGGTGCGGGTGGGTGTGGTCCTGCGCATCGAGCAGCGCCGGCAGGTGTTCTTCGATATAGCGCGTGGTGACCTGGTTGTCCGCCACTGCAGGCTGGCGCAGCAGGTTGAGCAGCAGCGGAATGTTGCTCGCCACACCTTCGAGGCGGAATTCGCAGAGGGCGCGGTAGGCGCGCTGCACCAGCTGTGGATAACCGCTGCTGCCGTGGACGATCAGCTTGGCCAGCAGCGAGTCGTAACCGGCGCTGTTGCGGTAGCCGGCGTAACCGTAACCGTCCACGCGCAGGCCGGGGCCGCTGGGTGGTTCGTAAGCGCTGAGGGTGCCGCAGGCCAGATGCGGTGTGCCATCGCTGGCGAGGCTTTCCAGGTTGATCCGCAGTTGCAGGGCGTGGCCGCGCGGCGCGGGAATCTCGGCCTGAGTCAGGTTCAGCTCGGCGAGGCTGGCGCCGGCGGCGATGCGCAGTTGCGCCTGTACCAGGTCGATGCCGGTGACCGCTTCGGTGACGGTGTGTTCCACCTGCAGGCGCGGGTTGGCTTCCATGAACACGAAGTCGCCGCTGTCCTCGTCCAGGAGGAATTCGAAGGTGCCCAGCCCGCGATAGTTCACTGCCTCGGCCAGGCGCACGGCGGCGGCGAGGATGGCGCCGCGCAGGCGTGGGTGCAGGTTGGGGCTCGGGGCGATCTCCAGCAGCTTCTGGTTGCGTCGCTGCAGGGTACAGTCGCGTTCCCACAGGTGGCTGACGCTGCGGCCGTCGCCGATCACCTGCACTTCGATGTGTCGGGCGCGCTGGATCAGGCGCTCGACGTAGAGGCGATCATCGCCGAAGGCCGCGCGGGCTTCGGCCTGACAGCGGGTGTAGGCGTCGGGGATTTCCTCGCCGCTGCGCACCGCGCGCATGCCGCGGCCACCGCCGCCGGCCAGTGCCTTGATCATCATTCCGGCGCCGGCGGGCAGTTCGCGGAAGAAGCGCTCGGCGTCTTGCTGCGAAGTGGCGTGATTGCTGCCGGCGACCAGTGCTACACCGTGGTCGCGGGCGAGATCGCGGGCGCGGGCCTTGTCGCCGAAGGCCTCCAGCACGTCTGCCGATGGGCCGACGAAGGTCAGGCCGGCGGCTTCGCAGCGGCGGGCGAAGTCGGCGTTCTCGGAGAGGAAGCCGTAACCCGGGTGCACCGCGTCGCAGCCTTGGGCCAGGGCGATGTCGATGATCTGTTGCTGATCGAGGTAGGCGCTGGCACCGCGTCCCTTGAGGGCAGCAGCCTGGTCGGTCTGGCGAGTGTGCAACGAGGCGGCGTCGTCTTCGGCGAAGATCGCCAGCGTGTGGATACCCAGCTCGGCGGCGGCGCGGGCAATGCGGATGGCGATTTCGCCACGGTTGGCGATGAGCAAGCGGGAGACGGGCATGGCGATTCCGTTGTGATTCTTGTGATCGGGAATCGCACCATCTTAGGGAGCGGCGAAGGCTGGGGAACGAACTGCGGCCTCGCGAATGGCGCAGGCTTCGCCGCCGTTATGGGCGGCGACCGGCGCAGTGGCCGGTCACCGCGACCGGGGTCACCCGTTGGCTCCGCCGTCGCCGGCGTTGTCCTTGAGCAGCTTCAGGGCTTTTTCGGTGTGCGCGATGCATTCCTTGGTGTTGCCGGCGGCCTGGGCCTGGGCGGCCTTTTCCTGCAGGCGCATCGCCTGTTCCTGGGCCTGGGTGTTGTTGGTGGTGGTTTTCACCGCGTCGTCGACTTTCTGCAGGTTGGTGCTGCACAGGTCGTCAGCAAAGGCCGGCGAGGCCAGCAGGGTGGCGGTGATGAGCAGGGCGGCGCGTTTCATGGCAGTTCTCCTGTCACGTTGGACCGATGGTCGGCGGCCCGTAAAGGCCGGCCGTACAGGGTGGACTGCGGTTTTTTACGCGGGGTTCAGAGTATTTGGCCGGTTGTTGTCGGGAGTTCGACGCAAACGCCAAGGCCTGCGCCTTCCAGCCCTTCGTGCAGGCTGATGCGCCCGCGGTGGATTTCCACGATGCGCTTGACGATGGGCAGGCCCAGCCCGCTGCCGCTGCTGCTGGCGACGCTGGGGCTGCGGTAGAAGCGGGTGAAGATCGCCGCACGCTCGGCGGGGGCGACGCCGGGGCCGTTGTCGCGGACCCAGAGCGTCAGACGGTCGCTGCTGGTTTCCAGGGTGACGGAAACGCGGCCGCCTTCGGGGGTGTAGCGCAAGGCATTGCCGACCAGGTTGGTGAGCATCACCCCGAGCCAGGCGGCGACGCCTGGCAGGGTGGCTTCCTGGCTGTCGAGAGTCAGGTCGATCTGCTTGTCGATGGCCTGGGGCGCGAGGTCGGCGATGGTGTCTTCGGCCAGCAGGCGCAGGTCCACGGGGGCGAAGATTTCGTGCAGTTCTTCGGCGTCCAGACGGGCCAGGAGGAGAATCTGCTCCATCAGCGCGCTGATCCGCTCGACACTGCGGCTGACCTGTTGCAGGCCATGGGCGTGGGCGGCAGGGTCGCAAGAGCGCAGCGCTACCTGGGCGTGGGTGCGCAGGCTCGCCAATGGTGTGCGGATTTCGTGGGCGGCGTCGCTGGTCAGCCGGCGTTCGGCCTCCATCGCCGAGTTCAGGCGCTCCAGCAGCAGGTTCAGTTCGTTGACCAGGCTGTGTACCTCCACTGGCGCCCGGCTCAAGGCCAGTGGGTGCAGACTGTGGGCGCTGCGCTGGTGCACCTGCTCGATCAGGCTGCGCAAGGGAGCCAGACCCTGGCGCACGCCGAACCACACCAGCACACCGATCAGCGGCAGCGCCAGCAATAGCGGGAACAGAGCGCTGAACAGCAAGAGGTGCAGCGTCTTGTGGCGGTAATGCAGGTTCTCGAAGACCCAGATGCGCACTTCGTCGGCGCCCGGCGTGGCCATCTGCAGTACACGCCAGTTGACGTCGCCGCTGAGCAAGTCGGAGAAGCCCGGCGGTTGTGCCTCGATGCCGTTCGGGGGCTTGTGCGTGGCGAGCAGCGGTTGGCCGCGATACCAGATAGCGTAGCCAAGTGAGGCTTCGCGGCGAAGCAGCGGCAGCCCTTCGATGGCTTTGCGGCTGCGCGCGAGGATTTCCATGGCGTCGCTGGACTGCGGATCGATGGCGTCGGCGATGTCCACCAGGCTCAGGGCGGCCTGGCCGAAGTCGATCATGTCCTGGTCGTAGAGGCGGTTCACCTGTTCGCGGGTCAACTGATAGGTGAACAGCCCGGCCACCAGCCACAGCAGGGAAACGCCGCCGATCAGCATCAGCAGCAGGCGCCGGCTGATGGAGCCGGCGCGGCGCGGCGTGCCGCTCAAGGTTGGGTGGCGCCTTCGGGGCGGTCGATTCCGTAGCCGATGCCGCGCACGGTGCGGATCAGGCTGTTGCCCAGTTTGCGCCGCAGGTGGTGAATGTGGACTTCGATGGCGTTGCTCTCCAGGTCTCCGTCCCAGCCGTAGAGGGCTTCCACCAGTCGCGCACGGGACAGCACCTTGCCGCGTTGCTCCAGCAGCAGGCGTAGCAGCGCGTATTCGCGCGGGGCCAGATCGACCGGTGCGCCCGCCAGGCTGACCTGGTGGGTGGCCGGGTCCAGTGAGAGCTCACCATGTTTCAGCAGCGGTGCGGCGCGCCCGGTATGGCGACGGGTGAGGGCGCGAACGCGGGCCAGCAGCTCGTCGAGGTCGAAGGGTTTGGTCAGGTAGTCGTCGGCGCCGGCGTCCAGGCCTGCGACGCGATCAGCCACCTTGTCGCGGGCGGTGAGGATCAGGACCGGCGTCAGGTCGCCGCGCCGACGCAGGCTGCGCAGCACCTCCAGACCGTCCTTGCGCGGCAGGCCAAGGTCGAGCACCAGCAGGTCGAACTCGTCGGTTTCCAGCGCCTGCTCGGCGGCGACACCGTCGTTCACCCAGTCCACGGTGTCGCCTTCCAGCCCCAGCCCCGCGCGAATGCCATCGCCCAGCAACTGGTCGTCTTCCGCCAACAGGATTCTCATCTTCGCTCCCTTATCGCGCAGCGCCGCCGCGGCCATCCCGAGCAGGATAGCCGCCGCGGCGGTTTTGCGGCAGAGGGTGACAGCGCCGGCTTAACAGGGCGTTAACAAGGGGATGACGCCGTGGGCTGGGGTTCGAGCGCGGACAGAGTCCGCTCCCTCGTTGGCCGGGGCCGGCAGGAGCCAGCCATGTTCGCGACCCACCAGCGTTAGAGAGGGCGCGCCCGAGTCACGCGGTCCACCAGATAGACCACCCCGCGATAGTCGATGCCGCCGTGGGCGGACAGGCCGATTTCGCAGGTGCGGCTGGTGGAGACGCCTTCCTCGCAGTACTGCACCGCGTCCTTGAGCGTGCGCAGCGAGTGGGCGTTGAGCTCGGGCGTGGTGAAGCCCTTGTCGCCAGCGAAGCCACAGCAGTGGATGCCCTCGGGGATCACGACTTCGCGGGTGCAGCGCTTGACCAGCTCGATCAGCGCCTGGCTTTCGCCCAGGTGCTGGGTGCTGCAGGTGACATGCACGGCCACCGGCTTGTCCTGCGGCTGGAAGTCCAGGCGCTCGACCAGGTGGGTGCGGATGAACTTCACCGGGTCGTAGATCTTCAGTCGGTCATCGGCCAGCTCCTGCACCAGGCGCAGGGTGCAGGGGCTGGTGTCGCAGTAGATCGGATCGAGGCCGCCACGGCTGGCGCGCAGCAGCTCGGCGAGCAGCTCGTCGCGCTTGGCGTCAGCCTGCTGCTGGTAGCCCTTGGAGGCGAAAGGCTGGCCGCAGCAGAGGTTGTCGGCGTTGTCCGGGAAGATCACCTGATAGCCGGCTTTCTCCAGCAACTGACGGGTCTTGTCGATCAGCGGCATCTGTTCCTCGTCCGCCGCCGCCGGACCCATGGCGCGGGACACGCAGGCAGTCAGGTAGACCACGCGTGGGCGGCTGTCATCGAGTGTGCGCGGCGCTGCTGCGAGGCGCACCGGTTGCGGCATTGCCGGCGTCCACTGCGGCACACGGCCCTTGCTGGCGTGGCTCAGGGAGGCGCTGAGGCGGGCCAGGCGAGGCGCACCGAGCAGCATGCGCGCACCGTTGGCCGCATGCAGCATGAACTTCGTGCCCTTCATGGCGGTTGAGAAGTTGCGTGCCAGCCAGGTGGCAGTACCGGCGTGGTGCGCCTCTTCGCCGCGCAACTTCCTGATCAGCTCGCCGGTGTTGATGTTCACCGGGCAGCGCTGGGCGCACAGGCCGGTGGCGGCGCAGGTGTCGATGCCCTGGTACTGGTAGTCGCGCTCCAGTTCGGTGGTGTCGATGCCGGCGCGGCGCTTGGCCTGGATGTCGCGCCACATCACGATGCGCTGGCGCGGGCTCAGGGTCAGCCCCTTGGACGGGCAGACCGGCTCGCAGAAGCCGCATTCGATGCACTTGTCGACGATCTCGTCGGCGGCTGGCAGCGGCTTGAGGTTCTTCAGGTGCAGCTGCGGGTCGTCGGTCAGCACCACGCCGGGATTGAGGATGCCAGTGGGGTCGAGGAGACGCTTGAGTTGCCACATCAGCTGGTAGGCGTCATGGCCCCATTCCAGCTCGACGAAGGGCGCCATGTTGCGCCCAGTGCCGTGTTCGGCCTTCAGCGAGCCGCCGTACTCCACGGCGACCAGGTGCGCGACGTCGTCCATGAAGGCCGAGTAGCGGGTGATCTGTTCGGGGGACTCGAAGCCCTGGGTGAAGACGAAGTGCAGGTTCCCCTCCAGCGCGTGGCCGAACAGGATGGCTTCGTCGTAGCCGTGCTTGTCGAACAGCCCGATCAGGCGGTTCACGCCCTCGGCGAGCTGTTCGACGGGGAAGGTGACGTCCTCGATGATCACCGTGGTGCCAGTCTCACGCACCGCGCCGACGGCCGGGAAGGTGTCCTTGCGAATGCGCCAGAGCTGGTTGTAGACGACCGGGTCTTCGCTGAAGTCGACCTGCTTCTCCACCGGGTAATCGGCGATGGAGGCCATGATTTGTTCAAGCTGTTCGTGCAGTAGCGACTGGGTCGCCGCGCGGGATTCGATGAGCAGCGCGCAGGCGCCTTCGGAGAGGCTCTTCACCCATACCGGCATGCCTTGCATGTTTTCCACCGAGCGCAGGCTGCGGCGGTCCAGCAGCTCCACGGCGGATACCGGTTGCTGCTTGAGCACGGTCACGGCCTTGCAGCAGGTTTCCACGTCGGGGAAGACGATCAGCGCGCTGGCCTTGTGCGGGTGATCCGGCACGGTGTCGTAGGTCACTGCGCTGATGAAGCCCAGGGTGCCCTCGGAGCCGACCATCAGGTGGGTGAGGATATCCAGCGGCTCGTCGTAATCGACCAGCGCATTGAGTGACAGCCCGGTGGTGTTCTTCAGGCGGTACTTGTGGCGGATTTTCGCGGCCAGCGAGGGGTTGGCGCGGGTCTGTCGGCCCAGTTCGGCGAGCTGCTCGAGCAGCGCGCCGTGGCTTTCGCGGAAGGCGGCGATGCTCCCGGGCAACTCGCTGTCCAGCAGGGTGCCATCGGCCAGCAGCAGGCGCATGCCGGCGAGGGTGTGGTAGCTGTTCTGCGCCGTTCCGCAGCACATGCCGCTGGCATTGTTGGCGACGATGCCGCCGATCTTGCAGGCGTTGATCGAGGCCGGGTCCGGGCCGATTTTGCGGCCGAAAGGCGCCAGCCAGGCGTTGGCCTGGGCACCGATGACGCCGGGCTGCAGGCGGATCTGCGTGCCGCCTTCGCGAATGTCGCGGCCATTCCAGTTGTCACCCAGCACCAGCAGTACCGAGTCGCTCACGGCCTGGCCGGAGAGGCTGGTGCCGGCAGCGCGGAAGGTCACTGCGACCTGGTGGGCGTGGGCGGATTTGAGCAGCGTGGCGACTTCATCCTCGCTCTCGACGCGGATCACCAGCTTGGGGATCAGCCGATAGAAGCTGGCATCGGTGCCGAAGGCCAGGGTCGAGAGCGGGTCGTCGAAACGGCGTTCGCGGGGAATCAGGTGTTCTACCGTATCGAGGAAGGCGGCGGGGAGGCTCATGGCAGCTCCATTCATCATCGGTGAGCGTGGGCCGCTGGACGGCCCATCGGTGTTCTTTTTTTGCGTACACAAGGTGCGCTTTTTGCCGGGATGCTCCCAGGCTACCGCTCTCGTAGGGTGTATAACGCGCCAGCGTCATACACCGCAGGAACGTCGCATAGCCCGTTCCAGGTTATGCGCGCTACGAAGAGCGATTACGCGCCCAGTTCGCGCACCAGCGAATCACGGGTGATCTCGCCGATGGTCTTGGTGCCAGTGAGCACCATGGCCACGCGCATTTCCTTCTCGAACAGGTCCAGCAAGTTCTTCACGCCGGCCTCGCCGTGGGTGGCCAGGGCGTAGAGGAAGGCGCGGCCAATGAGCACAGTGTCCGCGCCCAGGGCGATCATGCGCACCACATCCAGGCCGTTGCGGATGCCCGAGTCGGCGAGGATCTTCAGGTCGCCTTTCACCGCATCGGCAATCGCCGGCAGGGCGCGGGCGCTGGAGAGTACGCCGTCGAGCTGGCGGCCGCCGTGGTTGGAGACGACGATGCCGTCGGCGCCGAATTTCACCGCGTCCTTGGCATCTTCCGGATCGAGGATGCCCTTGATGATCATCGGGCCGTCCCAGAACTCGCGGATCCACTCCAGGTCCTTCCAGGAAATCGACGGGTCGAAGTTGGCGCCCAGCCAGCCGATATAGTCGGCAAGGCCGGTGGGGTTGCCGCGGTACTTGGAGATGTTGCCCAGATCATGGGGCTTGCCCAGCAGGCCGACGTCCAGCGCCCAGGCCGGGTGGGTCATAGCCTGCCAGACGCGGCGCAGCGGCGCGTTCGGGCCGCTCATGCCGGAGTGGGCGTCGCGGTAGCGGGCGCCGGGCACCGGCATGTCGACGGTGAACACCAGGGTCTTCACACCGGCGGCCTTGGCGCGCTCCAGCGCGTTGCGCATGAAGCCGCGGTCCTTGAGCACGTAGAGCTGGAACCACATGGGGCGGTCGATGGCCGGGGCGACTTCCTCGATAGGGCAGACCGACACCGTGGACAGCGTGAAGGGAATGCCTTTGGCGGCCGCTGCGCGGGCTGCCTGTACTTCACCGCGCCGGGCGTACATGCCGGTCAGGCCGACCGGGGCCAGGGCGATGGGCATGCTCAACGTCTCGTCGAACAGCTTCGTCTCCAGGCTCAGTTCGGACATGTTCTTCAGCACGCGCTGGCGCAGGGCGATGCTGGCCAGGTCGTCGACGTTGTTGCGCAGGGTGCGCTCGGCGTAGGCGCCACCGTCGACGTAGTGGAAGAGGAACGGCGGCAGCTTGCGTTGGGCCGCGGGGCGGTAGTCGGTAGAGGCAGAAATGATCATGGGCGTCCCATCGTTGAAGGTCTGTCGATTAAGGCGTCACGGTGACGGCAGGAACCCTGAACAAGCTAGACGCTTTGCCGGGCTTGTTGCAGCTATCGCGTGGCGCCTGGGCCGGCCGCCCCGCCGTTCTGTCTGTGAACGACGGGGCGGCGATGACTCCCTTAATGCACGAGCATGCCGGTGAAGATGTACGCCTGCGCGAGGGTGATCAGGCCCACCATGGCGGCGAACATCAGGCTGTGCTTGAGGGTGAAACGGAACAGGTCGGACTCCTTGCCGACCATGCCGGTGGCGGCGCAGGCCACGGCAATGGACTGCGGCGAGATCATCTTGCCGGTCACGCCACCGCTGGTGTTGGCCGCGACCAGGAGGGTGTCGTTGACGCCGATCTGGTGCGCGGTGGTGGCTTGCAGCGAGCTGAACAGCGCGTTGGAGGAGGTATCCGAACCGGTGAGGAACACGCCCAGCCAGCCGAGGAAAGGCGAGAAGAACGGGAACGCTGCGCCGGTGCCGGCCAGGACCAGCGCCAGGGTGGTGGACATGCCCGAGTAGTTGGTGACGAAGGCGAAGGCCAGCACCATGCCGATGGAGAGAATCGGCCACTTCAGCTCAAGCAGGGTTTCCTTGAAGGTGGTCAGACCAGTTTTCGCAGTGATCCGCAGAACAAGCATCGAGATCACGGCGGAGAGGAAGATCGCGGTGCCGGTGGCGGAAATCGGGTCCAGCTTGAACACGGCGGCAATCGGCGTCGGGTTGGCGACGATGGGGGCGGTTTTCACCACCAACTGGTCCAGGTGCGGGATGGAGAAGTTGAACACCAGGCTATACAGCGCGCCGCCCGGGGCAAACAACGCCTTGAACGGCTTCAGGGTCCAGAGGGTGACCAGTACGGTCAGTATCAGGAAGGGCGACCAGGCTTTGAGGATTTCGCCGAAGCTGTAGGGCGAGGGTTCGGTACTGCGAGCGCCGTTGCCGCTGCCCATGACCGCCGCGCCACCTGCGTTAGCGACCACTGCACGCTCGCTGGCCGGCTGCCAGACCTTGAGGAACAGGGTCAGGGAAATCAGGCTGACCAGCGCGGAGGTGATGTCCGGCAGCTCCGGGCCGATGAAGTTGGAGGTGAAGTACTGAGTGATGGCGAAGCTGCCCCCGGCGACCAGGGCGGCCGGCCAGGTTTCCTTCACGCCCTTGAAGCCGTCCATCATGAACACCAGCCAGAACGGTACGAGGATCGACAGGAACGGCAATTGGCGGCCGGTCATGGCGCCGATCTTGAAGGCGTCGATACCGGTGACCTGGCCGGCCACGATGATCGGGATGCCCAGGGCGCCGAAGGCCACCGGCGCGGTGTTGGCGATCAGGCACAGGCCGGCAGCGTACAGCGGGTTGAAGCCCAGGCCGACGAGTAGGGCGGCAGTGATTGCCACCGGTGCGCCGAAGCCCGCCGCACCTTCAAGGAACGCGCCGAAGGAGAAGCCAATCAGCAGCACCTGCAGGCGCTGGTCGCCGGTGATCGACAGCACCGAGCTGCGGATCACTTCGAACTGGCCGCTCTTGACCGTGAGTTTGTAGAGGAACACCGCCGCGAAGATGATCCAGGCGATCGGCCACAGGCCGTAGGCGAAGCCATAGCCGGCAGCGGCGATGGCCATGTCGGCGGGCATGCCGAAGGCGGCAATGGCGATGATGACGGAAAGGGCGAGGGTGATGCTGCCGGCGACGTGGCCCTTGAGGCGGAACACGGCGAGGGCGAGGAAGAAGAACACGATCGGGATGACGGCGACCAGCGCGGACAGGCCGAGGCTGCCGAGCGGAGTATAGATCTGCTGCCAGGTTTGCATCTGTGTTGGCTCCCTAATTGTTTTTGGGTGGAGGGCCTGGTTGCCGGTCGGGCGATTCCGGTGCGCTTGTGGCGCGTGGGCAGACGGTCGACTGATCGCGGCTTTATGTTGTGGTGCAATCCAGCTTGCGGTAAATTGGTATTACCAATTTACAAGGCTGAGCGCTCAGGGTAAAAGCCCTGCTGGCGACGTGTCAATTTACTGCTCTGCGACTTTTGTCGAGGGCGCTCGGGAACGTGAGCTGGTCTTGTTGCCGGCGGCGCCACTGGGTAGGCTGCCGCGCGCTGTGCAGAGCGCGTCTGGAGCGCGGCTCAGAGTGAGAGAGCGAGGGGGTTCACGAAGATGAGTTTTGGTCAGGTCAAGCAGCGCCGTTTGTCGGACGACATCGTCGAGCGGCTGGAAGCGATGATCCTTGAGGGCACTCTCAAGGCTGGCGAGCGCTTGCCCGCCGAGCGCGTGCTGGCCGAGCAGTTCGGCGTGTCGCGGCCCTCACTGCGCGAGGCGATCCAGAAGCTCGGCGCCAAGGGGCTGCTGGTCAGTCGCCAGGGCGGAGGCAACTATGTCAGCGAGGGGTTGGGCTCCATGTTCAGCGATCCGCTGCTGCACCTGCTGGAAAGCAATCCGGAGGCACAGCGCGATCTGTTGGAGTTCCGCCACACCCTGGAAGGCTCCTGCGCCTATTACGCGGCGTTGCGTGCAACCGAGGTGGATCACCAGCGCCTGAAGCAGTCCTTCGATACGCTGCAGGATTGCTATCTGCGGGTGGGCAAGGTCAGTCGTGCGGAGGAGGGGGCGGCGGACGCGGCGTTCCATCTGGCCATCGCCGAGGCCAGCCACAACGCCGTGCTGCTGCACACCATTCGTGGCCTGTTCGATTTGCTCAAGCGCAATGTGGTGACCAATATCGGCGGGATGTACGCACAGCGTGACGAGACGCGCGAGCAACTGATGCGTCAGCACCGCGAGTTGTACGAGGCGATTATTGGCGGGCACGCGGAAGCGGCGCGGGAGATTTCCCAGCGGCATATCGACTACGTGCAGGAAGTGCTGGCCGAGGTACAGGCGAAGGAATTGCGCCTGCAACGCGCGCAGCGACGCCAGGGCGCGGTGGACGCCTGACTGGCAACACGCCCTCGCAGGAGGGCGCTTGGAGGCTCAGTCGTCCTTGCCGTGACGAATGGCGCGCTGGATTTCCCGGTCGGAGTCGCGCTCCTTCTCGGTGCCGCGCTTGTCGTACTCTTTCTTGCCCTTGGCCAGTGCGATCTCGCACTTGATCAGGTGCTTCTTCCAGTACATCGACAGCGCAACGCAGGCGTAGCCCTTCTGCTGCACGGCGCCGAACAGCTTGCCCAGCTCGCGCTTGTGCAGCAGCAGCTTGCGCGTGCGCACCGGGTCGGCGATGACGTGGGTGCTGGCAGTGGTCAGCGGCGTGATGTGACTGCCGAGCAGCCAGGCCTCGCCATCCTTGAGCAGCACGTAGCTGTCCACCAGCTGCGCCTTGCCGGCGCGCAGGCTTTTCACTTCCCAGCCGGCCAGGGCGATGCCTGCCTCGAAGCGCTGCTCGATGAAGTAGTCGTGCAGAGCCTTCTTGTTCTGCGCGATGGTCCCCGAAGGGTGTTTCTTCTGTTTAGCCATAGGCCGCGCATTATAGGGAGTCACTCGCCGCGCCGCTATCGGGACAGCATGCGACGGCATGCAAGCTTGAGGGTGCGTGGCTAATCTCGGAGAATGCGCGCTGTTTTTTTGATCAGAGGGCGCTGCTGTCCGGTCAGATGTCGGTCAGATGCCCCACAACACAAAGCGAGAAATCTATGAGCACGCATATCCAGCGTTCGGCCCTGCTGCCCTATCCGGCGAAGGCGCTGTACGACCTGGTCAACGATGTGGCGCGCTACCCGGAGTTCCTGCCCTGGTGTTCGGCTTCCACCGTACTGGCGGAAAGCGATACGGCCATGCGCGCCGAGCTGACCGTGGCCAAGGGCAGCATTACCCAGCGCTTCACCACCCGTAACGTGCTGGTGCCGGGGCAGAGCATCGAGATGAACCTCGAGGAGGGGCCGTTCACCCAGCTGCATGGCGTGTGGACCTTCAAGGCGCTGGGTGACAAGGCCTGCAAGATTTCCCTGGACCTGACCTTCGACTACGCCGGAGCGCTGGTGAAAGCCACGCTCGGCCCGCTGTTCACCCAGGCAGCGAACACCATGGTCGACGCCTTCTGCCAGCGTGCCAAGCAGCTGCATGGTTGAATCCGCGAGTATCGCCATCGAGGTGGTCTATGCCTTGCCGGAAAAGCAGATGCTGCTGCGCCTGAGTGTTCCCCGTGGCACTCGGATGCGCGAGGCGGTGGCGCTGTCGGATATTTCCGCTCATTTTCCCGATCTGGATGTGCAGAGCTGTCCGCTGGGCATCTTCGGCAAGGTAGTGGCCAGGCCCGACGAGCGCGTGCTGGAAGAAGGGGAGCGGGTAGAAATCTATCGCCCGCTGATCGCCGATCCCAAGGAAGTGCGCAAGCAGCGCGCGGCGAGAGCCAAGGCGGCGCGCGGCTGATACTTCGGTGATGAAACCACGGGCAACAAAAAAGCCCGGCATTGGCCGGGCTTTTTCGTTGGCACGAATCCCTTACTGCGGATTCTTGTCCAGCGGTTCCGGAGTCGGGATCGGTACGGTTTCCACCTGATCGACTTCCTTCTGGATCTGCTCTTCCACGGAGCCGGGCTTGGCCGGTTGCTCCTTGGGTTGCTCGGGCTGCTGCTGAGGCGCTTCCGGGGCCAGTGGCGGGGTGACGCCGTCCTTGCCGAGGATCGATTCGTCGCGACTGACGCCAGGCATGAAGTCGCCGTTCAGGCCGACCAACTGGTCGTTCTGGCCGAAATACAGGCTCATCCGCTCCTGCTGGCGCTGGCCGCCGCCGGGCTGGATGCTGTACAGGTAATCCCAGCGATTGGGGTGGAAAGTATCCACGATCAACGGGTTGCCCATGATAAACCGCACTTGGCGTCGGGTCATTCCGGGCTTCAACTGGTCTATCATATCCTGCGTTACAACGTTGCCCTGCTGGATATCGATCTTGTAGACCCCCGGGAACGAGCAACCGGCGAGTGCGGCGAGTCCCAGCCCGAAAGCGAGACTGGTCAGCATGAGCTTGGCGTTTTGCATCAAGGGGTGACTTCCACTATCTTGGCTGAGCGACGAAATCCCGATCATACCTGTATTGAGGGGTGCTGCGAAGCATTCCGCGGCGAGAAAGCACACATGGTTGAAAATAGCGAACTGCGCAAAGCCGGACTCAAGGTCACGCTGCCGCGCGTCAAGATCCTCCAGATGCTCGACTCCGCCGAGCAGCGCCATATGAGCGCAGAGGATGTTTACAAGGCGCTGATGGAGGCGGGTGAAGACGTCGGTCTGGCCACCGTCTACCGCGTCCTGACCCAGTTCGAAGCCGCCGGCCTGGTGGTGCGCCACAACTTCGACGGCGGCCATGCCGTCTTCGAGCTGGCCGACAGCGGTCACCATGACCACATGGTCTGCGTCGACACCGGCGAAGTCATCGAGTTCATGGACTCTGAAATCGAGAAACGCCAGAAAGAGATCGTCAAGGAGCGCGGCTTCGAGCTCGTCGATCACAACCTGGTGCTCTACGTGCGCAAGAAGAAGTAAGCGTACGCAGATGCAGAAACGGCGACCCTCGGGTCGCCGTTTTCGTTTGTGCTCGCTCCTTCCAAGAAAGGGGTCAATCCTGCACGGCGGAGTCCACCATCTTGCGCGCGTGGGCCAGGGATTCTTTGGTCAGGTCGACGCCGCCGAGCATGCGGGCGACTTCCTCGATGCGTTCGGCTTTTTTCAGGTTGGCCACGGCGGTGCGGGTTTCGCTGGTGTCGCGGTCCTTGTGCACGAACAGGTGCTGGTGGCCCTGTGCGGCGACCTGCGGCAGGTGGGTGACGGTCAGCACCTGGCCGCGATCGCCGAGGCGGCGCAGCAACTGGCCGACCACTTCGGCGGTGGGGCCACCGATGCCGACGTCCACCTCGTCGAAGACCAGGGTGGGAATGCGCGAGGTCTGCGCGGTGATCACCTGGATGGCCAGGCTGATGCGCGACAGCTCACCGCCCGAGGCGACTTTCGCCAGGCCTTTCATGGGTTGGCCGGGGTTGGCGCTGACCAGGAATTCCAGCTGTTCCAGGCCGTTCACCTGAGGCTCATCGGAGGTGGCGTCGCGCAAATCGATGGAGAAGCGGCCCCCAGGCATCCCCAGGCGCTGCATTTCCACTTCCACGGCCTTGGCCAGTTGTGGTGCGGCGGCGCGACGAAGTTGGCTGAGCTCTGCAGCTTTCTCCTGGTAATGACGAGCGTAGGCGGCGAGCTCTTCGCCCAGGCGGTCGACGGCTTCGTCGTCGGCATTCAGCGCTTCCAGCTCGTCCAGCAGGCGTTGTTGCAGATCCTGTAGTTCGTGGGGCTGCACGCGGTGCTTGCGGGCGAGGCTATAGATAGCATCCATGCGCTCTTCCAGCTGCTGCAGGCGCAGGGGGTCGGCGTCGAAGTGGTCGACGAAACGGTTCAGTTCGCCGATAGCTTCCTCCACCTGTATTTGCGCGCTGGACAGCAGGTTCACCGCTTCGCTCAAGGCGATTGGCTGGCTCTGGAAGGCGGTGAGCCGATTGAGACTGGAAGTCAGCGCCGACAGCACATTGCCGGCGTCGTTTTCGCTGCACAGTTCGACCACCTGGCGGCAGGCGGCGATCAGGCTGCCGGCGTTGCTCTGGGTCTTGTGTTCGGCTTCCAGAGCCTCCAGTTCATTGTCACCCAGGCCGAGATTCTCCAGTTCTTCCAGCTGATAGCTGAGCAACTGATGACGAGCGCGCTGTTCGTCACCGTTGCGTGACAGGCGGTCCAGTTCCTGGTGGGTCTGCTTCCAGCGTTGCGCGGCGAGGTGCACCTGGCGCGCCAGATCCTGGCTGCCGGCAAATTCGTCGAGCAGGCGGCGGTGGGTATCGGCCTTGAGCAGCGACTGGTGTTCGTGCTGGCTGTGGATGTCGATCAGCAGTTCGCCCAGGTGCTTGAGGTCACCGAGTGGGCAGGGTGTGCCATTGATGTAGGCGCGGGAGCGACCTTCGGCGGTGATCACCCGGCGCAGGATGCACGGGCCATCCTGTTCCAGGTCGCGCTCTGCGAGCCAGTCGCGGGCTTCGGCAATCGCGCTGACATCGAAGCTGGCGAGAATGTCGGCCTTGTCGCAGCCGGGGCGTACCACGCCGCTGTCGGCACGGTCGCCCAGGGCAAGGCCGAGGGCGTCGAGCATGATCGACTTGCCGGCGCCGGTTTCGCCGGTGATCACGGTCATGCCGGCGGCGAGCTCGAGATCGAGGTGCTCGACGATGGCGTAATTGTGAACGGACAGATGAACCAACATGGGCGGCGGCTCCGCAAAGATGTCTGTTTATTTATACAGTATTTTTTGCGGCTGGCAATTCTCCCTCGTCGCTTGCTGGTTGGTCCCTGAAGTCCAGGCCCTTGAAGTAAAAAAAAAGCGCCCCATATACACGCCAGAGCCGCGGACCATTGGGTTCGCCTTGTTTTCAAAGGCTTATTTTCTTTTTAGGAGAGTGGCATGTCTGACGAACAACAGACTCAGGATTCCCAGTTCAACGAGCAGCCCGAAGCCGGCGCTACCGGGGATCTGAACGCCCGCGTGCTGGAGCTGGAAGAACAGGTGGCCGCGGCGAAGGACCAGAGCCTGCGCGCTGTTGCCGAGCTGCAGAACGTCCGCCGCCGTGCCGAGCAGGACGTGGAGAAGGCGCACAAGTTCGCGTTGGAGAAATTCGCCGGCGACTTGCTGCCGATCGTCGATACCCTCGAGCGGGCGCTGGAGATGTCGAACCCGGAAGACGAAGCGATCAAGCCGATGCGCGAAGGCATCGAGCTGACGCTGAAGATGTTCCACGACACGCTGGTGCGCTACAACCTCGAGCCGGTCGACCCGCACGGCGAGCCGTTCAACCCCGAGCACCACCAGGCAATGGCCATGGAAGAGAGCATCCGCCTCGAGCCGGGCAGTGTGGTCAAGGTGTTCCAGAAGGGCTACCTGCTCAACGGTCGCCTGCTGCGCCCGGCCATGGTCGTGGTCAGCAAGGCGCCGGAACAAACTCCGCCTTCGATCGACGAGAAGGCTTGAAATCCATCACCCGGTCCCCATCTGGGTAATCAACCGAGCCAAAGACCCGCAACAGGGTCAGCGCGGAATCTAATTTCTGGAGAGTGAATTATGGGCAAAATCATTGGTATCGACCTGGGGACCACCAACTCCTGTGTGTCCATCCTGGAGAACGGTAACGTCAAGGTCATCGAGAACGCCGAAGGCGCTCGTACCACCCCGTCGATCATTGGCTACGCCAACGATGGCGAAATCCTCGTAGGTCAGCCGGCGAAGCGCCAGGCTGTGACCAACCCGAAGAACACTTTGTATGCGGTCAAGCGTCTGATCGGCCGTCGCTTCGAAGAAGATGTCGTACAGAAAGACATCAAGATGGTGCCTTACAACATCGTCAAGGCTGACAACGGCGATGCGTGGGTCGAGGCCAAGGGCCAGAAGATGGCTCCGCCGCAGGTCTCCGCCGAAGTCCTGAAGAAGATGAAGAAGACTGCCGAGGACTACCTGGGCGAGCCGGTCACCGAAGCGGTCATTACCGTCCCGGCCTACTTCAACGACAGCCAGCGTCAGGCCACCAAGGATGCCGGCCGCATTGCCGGTCTGGACGTCAAGCGCATCATCAACGAGCCGACCGCGGCTGCGCTGGCCTATGGCCTGGACAAGGCCAAGGGCGACCACACCATCATTGTCTATGACCTGGGTGGCGGTACCTTCGACGTTTCCGTGATCGAAATTGCCGAAGTCGACGGCGAGCACCAGTTCGAAGTGCTGGCCACCAACGGCGACACCTTCCTGGGTGGTGAAGACTTCGACCTGCGCCTGATCGACTACCTCGTCGAGGAGTTCAAGAAAGAATCCGGCATGGACCTCAAGGGCGACCCGCTGGCCATGCAGCGCCTGAAGGAAGCTGCCGAGAAGGCCAAGATCGAGCTGTCCTCGACCCAGCAGACCGACGTCAACCTGCCGTACGTCACCGCTGACGCTTCCGGCCCGAAACACCTGAACGTCAAGGTGTCCCGCGCCAAGCTGGAATCCCTGGTGGAAGATCTGGTTGCTCGCACCATCGAGCCGTGCCGCGTTGCGCTGAAAGATGCGGGCCTCGATGTCTCGAAGATCGACGAAGTGATCCTGGTCGGCGGTCAGACCCGCATGCCGCTGGTGCAGAAGACCGTTGCCGAGTTCTTCGGCAAGGAAGCGCGCAAGGACGTCAACCCGGACGAAGCCGTTGCCATGGGTGCTGCCATCCAGGGCGCCGTGCTGGCCGGCGACGTGAAGGACGTGCTGCTGCTCGACGTCACCCCGCTCACCCTGGGTATCGAAACCCTCGGTGGCGTGATGACCGCGCTGATCGACAAGAACACCACCATCCCGACCAAGAAGTCGCAGGTGTTCTCCACTGCCGATGACAACCAGGGCGCCGTGACCATCCACGTGCTGCAGGGCGAGCGCAAGCAAGCCGCGCAGAACAAGTCGCTGGGCAAGTTCGACCTGGCCGACATCCCGCCGGCTCCGCGCGGCGTGCCGCAGATCGAAGTGACCTTCGACATCGACGCCAACGGCATCCTGCACGTCGGCGCCAAGGACAAGGCTACCGGCAAGCAGCAGTCCATCGTGATCAAGGCTTCCTCCGGTCTGTCCGAGGACGAGATCCAGCAGATGGTCCGCGACGCCGAGGCGAATGCCGAGGAAGACCGCAAGTTCGAGGAGCTGGCCGCTGCCCGCAACCAGGGCGATGCACTGGTCCATGCGACTCGCAAGATGGTCACCGAGGCTGGCGACAAGGCCACTGCCGAGGAGAAGGCTGCCATCGAGAAGGCTCTCGGCGAGCTGGAAGTGGCCGTGAAAGGCGACGACAAGGCCGAGATCGAAGCGAAGATGAACGCGCTGTCCCAGGCGTCCACTCCGCTGGCGCAGAAGATGTACGCCGAACAGCCGCAGCCGGGTGCTGCCGCTCAGGGCGAGACCGCTGACGACAAGGCTGGCGACGACGTCGTCGACGCCGAGTTCGAAGAGGTCAAGGAGAACAAGTAAGCCGCGTGCTTGCTTCCGCTCCGGCGCACCGACCAGCGTGTCGGTGCGCATGAAACGTCACGCGGGGGCTTGCTCCCGCGTTGGCGTGTCTGGGGGAACGGTTTTTAGAGTGCAGGAAAGTTATGGCCAAACGTGATTTTTACGAGGTACTGGGTGTCGAGCGCGGCGCCAGCGAAGCGGACCTGAAGAAGGCCTATCGCCGGCTCGCCATGAAGTTCCACCCGGACCGCAATCCCGGCGACAAGGAGGCCGAGGATAAATTCAAGGAGGCCAACGAGGCGTACGAGGTCCTGTCCGACGCCAGCAAACGTGCGGCCTACGATCAGTACGGCCATGCCGGTGTCGATCCGCAGATGGGTGGCGGCGGTGCAGGCTTTGGTGGCGCAAGCTTCTCGGACATCTTCGGTGATGTCTTCAGTGACTTCTTCGGTGGTGGTGGCGGCCGCGGTGGTTCCCGTAGCGGCCCGGCCCGTGGCGCGGACCTGCGCTACACCCTCGACCTGGACCTGGAAGACGCGGTGCGCGGCACTACCGTGACCATCCGCGTTCCGACCCTGGTCGGCTGCAAGACCTGCAGCGGCAGTGGCGCCAAGCCCGGCACTACGCCGGTCACCTGTACCACCTGCGGTGGTATCGGCCAGGTGCGCATGCAGCAGGGCTTCTTCTCGGTGCAGCAGACCTGCCCGCGCTGCCATGGCAGCGGCAAGATGATCACCGACCCTTGTGGCTCCTGCCACGGCCAGGGTCGTGTGGAAGAGCACAAGACCCTGTCGGTAAAAGTGCCGGCCGGCGTCGATACCGGTGACCGCATCCGCCTGACCGGCGAAGGCGAGGCCGGCGCCCACGGTGGCCCGGCGGGCGATCTGTATGTGGTGGTGAACGTGCGTGAGCACGACATCTTCCAGCGTGACGGCAAGCACCTGTACTGCGAAGTGCCGATCAGCTTCGCCGATGCAGCCCTGGGTGGCGAGCTGGAAGTGCCGACCCTGGATGGACGCGTGAAGCTGAAGATCCCCGAAGGCACCCAGACCGGCAAGCTGTTCCGTCTGCGCGGTAAGGGCGTTGCCCCGGTGCGCGGCGGCGGTGCCGGCGACCTGATGTGTCGCGTGGTGGTGGAGACGCCAGTGCAGCTGGACAAGCGTCAGCGCGAGCTGCTCGAAGAGTTCCGTGGCACCCTGCAGGGCAACTCCTCCAATTCGCCCAAGGCCAGTGGCTGGTTCGAGGGCATGAAGCGCTTCTTCGACGATCTGTGATACAGGGCCCCGGTGGTGCGAATCGCCCGGGGCCTTTTTAGCTTGGAGCTGTTTTATATGCGACGTATAGCCGTAATGGGCGCCGCCGGGCGCATGGGCAAGACCCTGATCGAGGCCGTGCAGCAGACTGGCGGCAGCGCTGGCCTGACTGCTGCGGTAGACCGCCCGGACAGCACCCTGGTGGGCGCCGACGCGGGCGAGCTGGCCGGCCTGGGCCGTATTGGTGTGCCGCTGTCGGGCGACCTGGCCAAGGTGGTCGACGAGTTCGATGTGCTGATCGACTTCACTCATCCGACCGTGACCCTGAAGAACCTGGAAGTCTGCCGCAAGGCCGGCAAGGCCATGGTCATCGGCACCACGGGCTTTTCCGCGGCCGAGAAGGAGCTGCTGAACGAAGCGGCGAAGGACATCCCGATCGTCTTCGCAGCCAACTACAGCGTGGGCGTGAACCTCTGCCTGAAGCTACTCGATACCGCCGCCCGCGTGCTGGGTGACGATGTGGATATCGAGATCCTCGAGGCGCATCACCGTCACAAGGTCGACGCGCCCTCCGGCACCGCGCTGCGCATGGGTGAAGTGGTCGCCAACGCCCTGGGTCGTGATCTCGAGAAGGTGGCTGTCTACGGTCGTGAAGGTCAGACCGGCGCTCGTTCGCGCGAGACCATCGGTTTTGCCACCGTACGTGCTGGCGACGTGGTGGGCGACCACACCGTGCTGTTCGCCGCGGATGGCGAGCGCGTGGAAATCACCCACAAGGCCTCTAGCCGCATGACCTTTGCTCGTGGCGCCGTGCGTGCTGCGCAATGGCTGGAGGGGCAGGCCAGCGGCCTGTACGACATGCAGGACGTACTTGGCCTTCGCTGAGTGGCATGGCCGTACGTCGTGCAAAAGGTGGACCATGATGTCGCATTTCTGTAAACTACAGCTTTAGTGTGTCCACTAAAAGCAGCGCAGCATGAATCACATAAAAAGCGGGATGACTTCTTCTGATGTCATCCCGCTTTTTTACAATCTGCGCACGCCCAGCCAGGCTTGAACTACGGGAGGTCTTCTTGACTAAGCCAGCCATACTTGCACTTGCCGACGGCAGCGTTTTTCGCGGTGAAGCCATCGGCGCCGACGGCCAGACCGTCGGAGAGGTGGTGTTCAACACCGCCATGACCGGCTACCAGGAAATCCTTACCGATCCTTCCTACGCCCAACAGATCGTCACCCTGACCTACCCGCACATCGGTAACACCGGCACCACGCCCGAAGACGCCGAGTCGAACAAGGTCTGGGCCGCCGGCCTGATCATTCGTGACCTGCCGCTGCTGTCCAGCAGCTGGCGCGACAAGCAGTCCCTGCCGGACTACCTGAAGGAGAACGGCACCGTTGCCATCGCTGGCATCGACACCCGCCGCCTGACCCGCATCCTGCGCGAGAAAGGTTCGCAGAACGGCTGCATCCTGGTCGGCGACGACGCCACCGAGGAAAAAGCTCTCGAACTGGCACGCGGCTTCCCGGGCCTGAAGGGCATGGACCTGGCGAAAGTCGTGTCCTCCACCGAGAAGTACGAGTGGCGCTCCAGCGTCTGGAACCTGGAAACCGACAGCCACCCGGAAATCGCCGCCGCCGACCTGCCGTACCACGTGGTCGCCTACGACTTCGGCGTGAAGCTGAACATCCTGCGCATGCTGGTCGCCCGCGGCTGCCGCCTGACCGTGGTGCCGGCGCAGACCCCGGCGAGCGAAGTGCTGGCCCTGAACCCGGACGGCATCTTCCTTTCCAACGGCCCTGGCGACCCCGAGCCGTGCGACTACGCCATCCAGGCCATCCGCGAGTTCCTCGACACCGAGACGCCGATCTTCGGCATCTGTCTGGGTCACCAACTGCTGGCCCTGGCTTCCGGCGCGAAAACCGTGAAGATGGGCCACGGCCACCATGGCGCCAACCACCCGGTGCAGGACCTGGATTCGGGTGTGGTGATGATCACCAGCCAGAACCACGGTTTTGCCGTGGACGAGGCAAGCATGCCGGCCAACCTGCGCGCCACCCACAAGTCGCTGTTCGACGGCACCCTGCAGGGCGTCGAGCGCACCGACAAGGTGGCCTTCAGCTTCCAGGGGCACCCGGAAGCCAGCCCCGGCCCGCACGACGTGGCTCCGCTGTTCGACCGCTTCATCGCGGCGATGGCCGAGCGCCGCTGAGTCCCGGCTTTTCTCGAGAGAGACGGAAAAGGTAGAAGAAGATGATGCCGACCCTGGGAATCACCGACCTCTGGACCTATGTCCTGGGTACGTTGTTCATCGTCCTGTTGCCGGGGCCGAACTCGCTGTTCGTCCTCGCCACTGCCGCCCAGCGCGGCGTGGCCTCGGGCTACCGGGCGGCGAGCGCGGTGTTCCTGGGCGATGCGATCCTGATGTTCCTGTCGGCGCTGGGTATCGCCTCGGTCCTCAAGGCCGAGCCGATGCTGTTCCTGGGCCTGAAGTACGTCGGCGCCGCCTACCTGTTCTACTTAGGGTTAGGCATGCTCCGTGGAGGCTGGCAGAAGCTCCGCCAGCCACTGGATGCGGCCGCCGCGCCGGCCAAGGAAGTGGACGTCAACCAGCCGTTCCGCAAGGCGCTGCTGCTGAGCCTGTCCAACCCCAAGGCGATCCTCTTCTTCATCTCCTTCTTCATCCAGTTCGTCGACCCGGGTTACGCCTATCCCGGCCTGTCGTTCCTGGTACTGGGCACGATCCTCGAGATCATCAGCGCCCTGTACCTCAGCTTCCTGATTTTCTCCGGTGTGCGTCTGGCGGCCTGGTTCCGTCGACGGCAACGGCTGGCTGCCGGCGCCTCGAGCGGCGTCGGCGCCCTGTTCGTCGGCTTTGGCGTGAAGCTGGCCAGCGCAACCCTTTCCTGAATATTGCAACGAGAGTCCCATGCCCAAGCGTACAGACATCAAGAGCATCCTGATCCTCGGCGCCGGCCCGATCGTCATCGGCCAGGCCTGCGAGTTCGACTACTCCGGCGCGCAGGCCTGCAAGGCCCTGAAGGAAGAAGGCTTCCGTGTCATCCTGGTGAACTCCAACCCGGCCACCATCATGACCGACCCGGCCATGGCCGACGCCACCTACATCGAGCCGATCAAGTGGCAGACCGTCGCCAAGATCATCGAGAAGGAACGCCCCGACGCGCTGCTGCCGACCATGGGCGGCCAGACCGCGCTGAACTGCGCCCTGGACCTGGAGCGTCACGGCGTTCTGGAGCAGTTCGGCGTGGAAATGATCGGCGCCAACGCCGACACCATCGACAAGGCCGAAGACCGTTCGCGCTTCGACAAGGCCATGCGTGATATCGGCCTGGCCTGCCCGCGCTCGGGTATCGCCCACAGCATGGAAGAAGCCTACGGCGTGCTGGAGAAGGTCAACTTCCCGTGCATCATCCGCCCGTCCTTCACCATGGGCGGCACCGGCGGCGGCATTGCCTACAACCGGGAGGAATTCGAAGAAATCTGCACCCGCGGTCTGGATCTGTCGCCGACCAACGAACTGCTGATCGACGAATCGCTGATCGGCTGGAAGGAATACGAGATGGAAGTTGTCCGCGACAAGAAGGACAACTGCATCATCGTCTGCGCCATCGAGAACTTCGACCCGATGGGCGTGCACACCGGTGACTCGATCACCGTCGCGCCGGCGCAGACCCTGACCGACAAGGAATACCAGATCATGCGCAACGCCTCGCTGGCGGTGCTGCGTGAGATCGGCGTGGAAACCGGCGGTTCCAACGTGCAGTTCGGCATCTGCCCGAACACCGGCCGCATGGTGGTGATCGAAATGAACCCGCGCGTATCGCGTTCCTCGGCGCTGGCGTCCAAGGCCACCGGCTTCCCGATCGCCAAGATCGCCGCCAAGCTGGCTGTCGGCTACACCCTCGACGAACTGCAGAACGACATCACTGGCGGCCGCACCCCGGCGTCCTTCGAGCCGGCGATCGACTACGTCGTCACCAAGATCCCGCGTTTCGCCTTCGAGAAATTCCCCAAAGCCGACGCCCGCCTGACCACCCAGATGAAATCCGTGGGTGAAGTCATGGCCATCGGCCGTACCTTCCAGGAGTCCGTGCAGAAAGCCCTGCGCGGCCTGGAAGTCGGCGCCACCGGTTTCGATCCGAAGCTCGACCTGAGCAATCCGGAAGCCGAGAGCATCCTCAAGCGCGAGCTGACCGTGCCCAATGCCGACCGCATCTGGTACGTCGCCGACGCCTTCCGCGCCGGCAAGAGCATTGCCGAAGTCTTCGACCTGACCCGCATCGACGAGTGGTTCCTGGTGCAGATCGAAGACCTGATCAAGGACGAGGAGCGTGTAAAGACCCTGGGTCTGTCCGCCATCGATCGCGACCTGATGCTCAAGCTCAAGCGCAAGGGCTTCTCCGATGCGCGCCTGGCCACCCTGCTGGGTGTGACCGAGAAGAACCTGCGCAACCATCGCCACAAGCTCAAGGTGCTGCCGGTGTACAAGCGCGTGGACACCTGCGCCGCCGAGTTCGCCACCGACACCGCCTACATGTACTCGACCTACGAGGAAGAGTGCGAAGCCAATCCGTCGACTCGCGACAAGATCATGATCCTGGGCGGCGGTCCGAACCGCATCGGCCAGGGTATCGAGTTCGACTACTGCTGCGTACACGCCGCGCTGGCCATGCGTGAAGACGGTTACGAGACCATCATGGTCAACTGCAACCCGGAAACCGTTTCCACCGACTACGACACCTCCGATCGCCTGTACTTCGAGCCGGTGACCCTGGAAGACGTGCTGGAAATCGTCCGCGTCGAGCAGCCCAAGGGCGTCATCGTGCAGTACGGCGGCCAGACCCCGCTGAAACTCTGCCGCGCCCTGGAAGAAGCCGGCGTACCGATCATCGGTACCAGCCCGGACGCCATCGACCGCGCCGAAGACCGCGAGCGCTTCCAGCAGATGGTCCAGCGTCTGAACCTGCGCCAGCCGGCCAACGCCACTGCGCGCAGCGAAGACCAGGCCCTGGAGCTGTCGAAGAACATCGGCTACCCGATGGTGGTGCGCCCGTCGTACGTACTGGGCGGCCGCGCGATGGAAATCGTCTACCAGGAAGAAGAGCTCAAGCGCTACATGCGCGAGGCCGTGAAGGTTTCCAACGACAGCCCGGTGCTGCTGGACCGCTTCCTGAACTGCGCCATCGAAGTCGACATCGATGCGGTGTGCGACGGCGAGACCGTGGTGATCGGCGCCATCATGCAGCACATCGAGCAGGCTGGCGTGCACTCCGGTGACTCCGCCTGCTCGCTGCCGCCGTACTCGCTGCCGCAGCACATCCAGGATGAGATTCGCGAACAGGTCAAGAAGATGGCCCTGGAGCTCGGCGTGGTCGGCCTGATGAACGTGCAGATGGCCGTTCAGGGCGAGGACATCTATGTGATCGAGGTGAACCCGCGTGCGTCCCGTACCGTGCCGTTCGTCTCCAAGTGCATCGGCGAGTCGCTGGCGAAAGTGGCGGCCCGCGTCATGGCTGGCAAGTCCCTGGCCGAAGTCGGCTTCACCGAAGAGGTGATCCCGCCTTACTATAGCGTCAAGGAAGCGGTGTTCCCGTTCGCCAAGTTCCCCGGCGTCGACCCGATCCTCGGCCCAGAGATGAAGTCCACTGGCGAGGTGATGGGTGTCGGCGACAGCTTCGGTGAGGCCTTCGCGAAAGCCCAGCTGGGCGCCAGTGAAATCCTGCCGAACGCCGGTTGCGCCTTCATCAGCGTCCGCGAGGACGACAAGCCGCAAGCCGTTCAGGTCGCCCGCGATCTGGTCGCGCTGGGCTTCGAGGTAGTCGCCACCGCCGGCACCGCCAAGGTGATCGAGGCTGCCGGCCTGCCGGTGCGTCGCGTGAACAAGGTGACCGAGGGCCGTCCTCACGTGGTCGACATGATCAAGAACGACGAAGTCACTCTGATCATCAACACCACCGAAGGCCGCCAGTCCATCGCTGACTCGTATTCCATCCGTCGTAACGCCCTGCAGCACAAGATCTACTGCACCACCACCATCGCGGCGGGGCAGGCGATCTGTGAGGCGCTCAAGTTCGGTCCCGAGAAGACCGTTCGCCGTCTGCAGGATCTCCATGCAGGAATCAACGCATGAGCAAATTTCCAATGACCGTCCAGGGCGCTCGCGCCCTGGAAGAAGAACTGAAATACCTGAAGACCGTTCTGCGTCCGCAGATCACCCAGGCCATCGCCGAAGCGCGTGAACTGGGCGACCTCAAGGAAAACGCCGAGTACCACGCCGCCCGTGAGCAGCAGGGCATGTCCGAGGCTCGCATCCGCGACATCGAGGCCAAGCTGTCCAACGCGCAGATCATCGACGTGACCACCATTCCGCACAGTGGCAAGGTGATCTTCGGTACTACCGTGGACATCGCCAACGTCGAGACCGACGAGACGGTGACCTACCAGATCGTCGGTGACGACGAGGCGGACATCAAGAACAGCAAGATCTCCGTCAACTCGCCGATCGCCCGTGCGCTGATCGGCAAGACCGAAGGCGATGCCGTTCTGGTGAAGACTCCGGGTGGCGATGTCGAGTACGAGATCGTTGAAGTCCGCCACGCCTGATCGGCAACCACTGAACGCAGGCGCCATCAGTTGGCTGCTGGCCCAGACATTCTGGGTCGGCGGCCTTTGGCTGCTTCAGTTCGTGGTGCTGCCGGCGCTGGACAAGATCGGCCTGGCGCCGCTGCTGGTGGAGTCCGTCGCTGACGCTCTGAAGCCGCTGCTGCTGGGTTTTGCCGGTTTCTGTGCAGTGCTGCAGGGGTTGGTGCTCTGGCAGGCCCGCGGCGCCGTCGCCTTCCTGCGGGAAGTGCGCGGACAACTGCTGCTGGCGGTGCTGGGGATGATCCTGACTTTCTTCGTCGTGCGCCAATTCGTGCCGGATGCTCAGCGCTGGTTCTGGTTCAACTATCTGGTGGTGGCGCTGTTCGGTCTGCTGCTGGTGCTGCAACCGGTACCGGGGCGGGACGAGCGGGCCTGACGCGGCGGAGCCTTGCCGGCTCCGCGTTGCCGGTCTTGACTGTCAGAGGCCGCTGAAACGGCTGATGTTCGACAGGTTCTTGTTCGGCTTCGGATTGCGACGGTAGATCAGTGCCATCTTGCCGATGGTCTGAACCAGTTCGCAGCTGCCGTTCTGGCAAAGTTCGTCGATCAGTGCGCGACGGTCGTCGCGTTCAGTGATGCGGAACTGCACCTTGATCAGTTCATGATCGTTGAGCGCGCGCTCAAGCTCGGCCATCACACCTTCCGAAAGACCGTTTTCAGCAACGGTCAATACCGGTTTCAGGTGATGCCCGATAGATTTGAACTGCTTTTTCTGCTCCTGAGAGAGCGCCATAATCTGACCCCTGGTAAAAAAGGCGGATATTCTACCCGAGTTTCGGTACTACCGGGATGCCGCTCAGACGAGGTAATACGTGGCCCGTTCCAAGACTAGCCATCGCTGGCTGAAAGAACATTTCGACGATCCGTACGTGAAGATGGCACAGCGCGACGGCTATCGCTCGCGTGCCAGCTACAAGCTGTTGGAAATCCAGGAGAAGGATCGCATCCTGCGTCCCGGCATGACCGTGGTCGACCTCGGCGCGGCGCCGGGCGGCTGGTCGCAGGTCACCAGCCGGGTGATCGGCGATAAGGGCACCCTGATCGCCTCGGACATCCTGCCGATGGACAGCATCCCGGATGTGACCTTCATCCAAGGGGACTTCACCGAGGACGAAGTCTTCGCCCAGTTGCTCGAGGCCATCGGAGAAAATCCGGTAGACCTTGTGATTTCCGATATGGCCCCCAATATGAGTGGATTGCCCGCCGTGGACATGCCTCGTGCCATGTTCCTCTGCGAGCTGGCCCTGGATCTGTGCACCCGTGTGCTGCGTCCGGGGGGCGATTTCCTGATCAAGATTTTCCAGGGTGAGGGTTTCGACGCTTACCACAAGCAGGTTCGCGAGAACTTCGAGAAGGTGCAGATGCGCAAGCCGCTGTCGTCACGCGACCGTTCACGGGAGCAGTATCTGCTCGCACGAGGCTTTCGCGGCGCCTAGACTGGAATGATTGGGCAGGCTTCTGGTCTATGCCTTGCAGGTTTTGCTTGTACCGGTGAAAGCCGGGGTTCATAAAGGGTTACAGACGGCGCCTGCCTGGCGGCGGGCGTTGTGTAGTAATTTTGGCCGGAAGGAGTCTGGCCGTCGTGAGAAGCGGTTTCCAGGGCGGAGCCGGCTTCAGAGGGTAGTCAATTGAACGACATGGCAAAGAACCTGATTCTGTGGCTGATCATCGCGGCGGTACTCGTCACCGTGATGAACAACTTCTCCAGCCCGAGCGAGCCGCAGACGCTCAACTATTCGGACTTCATCCAGCAGGTGAAGGACGGTAAGGTCGAGCGCGTGACCGTGGACGGCGCGGTCATCACTGGCAAGCGCCAGGACGGTGACACCTTCAAGACCATCCGCCCGGCCATCGCCGACAACGGCCTGATCGGCGACCTGGTCAACAACAACGTCGTTGTCGAAGGCAAGCAGCCCGAGCAGCAGAGCATCTGGACTCAGCTCCTGGTGGCCAGCTTCCCTATCCTGGTGATCATCGCCGTCTTCATGTTCTTCATGCGCCAGATGCAGGGTGGCGGCGGTGGCCGCGGCGGCCCGATGAGCTTCGGCAAGAGCAAGGCGCGCCTGCTGTCGGAAGACCAGGTGAAGACCACCTTCGCCGACGTCGCCGGTTGCGACGAGGCCAAGGAAGAGGTCAGCGAACTGGTGGAATTCCTCCGCGATCCGGGCAAGTTCCAGCGCCTGGGCGGTCGTATCCCGCGCGGCGTGCTGATGGTCGGCCCGCCCGGTACCGGTAAGACTCTGCTCGCCAAGGCCATCGCCGGCGAAGCCAAAGTGCCGTTCTTCACCATTTCCGGTTCGGACTTCGTGGAAATGTTCGTCGGCGTGGGCGCCTCGCGCGTTCGCGACATGTTCGACCAGGCCAAGAAGCACGCTCCCTGCATCATCTTCATCGACGAAATCGACGCCGTCGGTCGCCATCGTGGCGCCGGCCTGGGTGGCGGTCACGATGAGCGCGAGCAGACCCTCAACCAGTTGCTGGTGGAGATGGACGGCTTCGAGATGAATGACGGCATCATCGTCATCGCCGCGACCAACCGTCCGGACGTGCTCGACCCCGCGCTGCTGCGTCCGGGCCGCTTCGACCGCCAGGTGGTGGTTGGCCTGCCGGACATCCGCGGTCGTGAGCAGATTCTCAAAGTACACATGCGCAAGGTTCCGCTGGGCGACAACGTCGATCCGGCCGTGATCGCGCGCGGTACACCGGGCTTCTCCGGTGCCGACCTGGCCAATCTGGTCAACGAGGCCTCTCTGTTCGCTGCCCGTTCCAACAAGCGTATCGTCGACATGCGCGAATTCGAACTGGCCAAGGACAAGATCATGATGGGCGCCGAGCGCAAGACCATGGTCATGTCCGAGAAAGAGAAGAAGAACACCGCGTTCCACGAAGCCGGCCACGCTATCGTTGGCCGCCTGGTTCCGGAGCACGATCCGGTCTACAAGGTTTCCATCATTCCGCGCGGCCGTGCCCTGGGCGTGACCATGTTCCTGCCGGAAGAGGATCGTTACAGCCTGTCCAAGCGCGCTCTGGAAAGCCAGATATGCTCGCTGTTCGGTGGCCGTATCGCCGAAGAGATGACCCTGGGCTTCGAAGGGGTTACCACCGGTGCCTCCAACGACATCATGCGGGCCACCCAACTGGCGCGGAACATGGTGACCAAGTGGGGCCTGTCGGAAAAGCTCGGTCCGCTGATGTACGCGGAAGAAGAGGGCGAGGTGTTCTTGGGTCGTAGTGCCGGTAGCCAGCACGCCAACGTGTCCGGCGAAACCGCCAAGCTGATCGACCAGGAAGTGCGCCGCATCATCGACGACTGCTACGGCACCGCCAAGCGTCTGCTGGAAGAGAATCGCGACAAGCTCGACATGATGGCCGACGCGCTGATGAAGTACGAAACCATCGACGCCGATCAGATCGACGACATCATGGCCGGTCGTACCCCGCGCGAGCCGCGTGACTGGCAGGGGGGCAACTCCGGCTCTTCCGGCAACGCAGCCGCGCCCCGTGATGAAGGTCGCCAGGAAAACCCCATTGGCGGGCCTGCCGGCGAACACTGAGAGCACTGAATGAGTTCGTTGTACCACCCGACCCGGTTGCCTTGCGGCAACCGGGTTCTTGATTTAAGCCGCCCGCACGTCATGGGCATCCTCAATGTCACTCCCGACTCCTTCTCCGACGGCGGGCGCTTCAATCGGCATGATGCTGCATTGCGCCATGCGGCGGAGATGGTCGCGGCCGGCGCCACACTGATCGATATCGGCGGCGAGTCGACCCGTCCCGGCGCTCGCGTGGTTTCGCCCACCGAGGAGTTGGAGCGCGTCGCGCCGGTGGTCGAGGCGATTGCCCGCGAGCTGGATGTAGTGATCTCGGTGGATACCTCCGCCCCGGCGGTGATGCGTGAAACCGCTCGTCTCGGGGCAGGCTTGATCAACGATGTGCGCTCACTGCAGCGTGATGGAGCCCTGGATGCCGCTGTGGACACGGGGCTTCCGGTTTGCCTGATGCATATGCGCGGCGAGCCGGGAAACATGCAGGACGATCCGCGTTATCCGAATATCCTCCAGGAGGTTCACGATTTCCTCGAGGAGCGCATCGCCGTCTGCGAAGCCGTGGGCATTGCCCGGGAACGGATCGTCATCGATCCTGGCTTCGGTTTTGCCAAGACGCAGAGTCATAACCTGAATCTGTTCCGGCAGATGGAGTGCCTGATGTCGTTGGGCTGTCCATTGCTGGTCGGTGTCTCGCGCAAGAGCATGGTCGGGCGCGCGCTCGGTCGTGAGGTGGGCGAGCGCCTGTACGGCAGCCTGGCCCTTGCGGCTCTGGCGGTCGCCAAGGGAGCCAGCATCATCCGCGTCCATGATGTCGCCGAGACGGTGGATGTGGTTCGAATGATTCACGCAGTGGAAAGTGCAACAGAAGAGGGGATGTCCGCATGAGCAGGAAGTATTTTGGTACCGATGGAATTCGCGGACGCGTAGGCACCCCGCCGATCACCCCAGACTTCGTGCTCAAGCTGGGCTGGGCCGTGGGCATGGCTTTCCGTCAGCAAGGCAAATGTCGCGTCCTGGTGGGCAAGGACACGCGGATTTCCGGCTACATGTTCGAGTCCGCGCTGGAGGCTGGCTTGTCCGCCGCCGGTGCCGACGTGATGCTGCTCGGCCCCATGCCGACCCCGGGTATCGCCTATCTGACCCGTACCTTCCATGCGGAGGCGGGCATCGTTATCAGTGCCTCGCACAATCCGCACGACGACAACGGCATCAAATTCTTCTCCGGCCAGGGCACCAAGCTGCCGGACGAGGTGGAACTGATCATCGAGGAGCTTCTCGATGCGCCGATGACGGTCGTCGAGTCCGCCCGCCTGGGCAAGGTCTCGCGGATCAACGATGCCGCCGGCCGCTACATCGAGTTCTG
The DNA here is from genome assembly GCF_001675465.2 of Pseudomonas sp. AU12215. Taxonomy (NCBI): domain Bacteria; kingdom Pseudomonadati; phylum Pseudomonadota; class Gammaproteobacteria; order Pseudomonadales; family Pseudomonadaceae; genus Pseudomonas; species Pseudomonas sp. AU12215. The sequence continues at coordinate 59,159 of NZ_MACM02000141.1, read as the reverse complement.
CAAGAGCAGCGTGCCATCGAACACCAGTTTCGCTGGTCTGCGTATCGCGCTCGATTGCGCCCATGGTGCTACTTACAAGATCGCTCCCAACGTATTCAGGGAACTGGGTGCCGAAGTGTTCGTCATCGGTGCGGAGCCAAACGGCCTGAACATCAATGACAAGTGCGGCTCCACCCATATGGGGGCGTTGCAGGAGGCCGTGCTGGCCCATCATGCGGATATCGGCATCGCCTTCGACGGCGACGGCGACCGGGTGATGTTGGTCGATCACACCGGCACCATCGTCGATGGTGACGAGATTCTCTACCTCATTGCGCGTGACATGCTTGATCGTGGCAAGCTGCACGGTGGCGTGGTAGGGACACTGATGAGCAACCTCGGGCTCGAGCTCGCTCTGCAGGAACTGCACATTCCCTTCGCCCGCGCCAAGGTAGGGGATCGCTACGTGATGTCCGAGCTGCAGTCGCGCAACTGGCAGTTGGGTGGAGAGAATTCCGGCCATGTTGTCTGTTGCCAGCACACCACGACCGGCGATGCGATCATCGCCGCGCTGCAGGTGCTGATGGCGCTGAAAACCCGAGGTCAGAACCTGGCTGAGGCGCGCATGGGCATTCGCAAGTGTCCGCAAGTGCTGATCAACGTGCGCTTTGCTGGTGGCGGGGTGGACCCGTTGGAGCATCCGGCGGTGAAGGAAGCCTGCGCCAAGGTGACCGAAGAGATGGCCGGTCGTGGTCGGGTGCTGCTGCGTAAATCCGGCACCGAGCCACTGGTGCGGGTGATGGTCGAAGGCGACGAGGAAGCACGCGTGCGCGCCTATGCCGAGCAGCTGGCGAAAGTGGTTACAGAGGTATGTGCTTGATTTCTCTTGTCAGTTCCAAAAGCGTCGAGTAATATCTGCGCCCACTTTGCTCAGCGAGGTACAGCATGCGTCGACCCTTGGTGGCCGGTAATTGGAAAATGCACGGTACCCGCTCCAGCGTAACGGAGCTGATCAAAGGCCTGCGTCAACTGGCTCTTCCCACGGGTGTCGATGTGGCGGTGTTTCCGCCTTGTCTGTACATCAATCAGGCTGTTCAAGGTCTGAATGGAAAGGCGGTTGCCGTCGGTGCGCAGAATTGCGCGGTTGAGCCGATGCAGGGCGCCCTGACAGGGGAAGTTGCAGCCAGCCAGTTGGCGGATGCGAGCTGTTCCCTGGTGCTGGTCGGTCATTCCGAGCGTCGCCTGATTCTGGGTGAGAGCGATGGTGTGGTCAGTCGCAAGTTTGCGGCGGCTCAATCGTGTGGCCTGATTCCGATCCTGTGCGTGGGGGAAACCCGTGAGCAGCGTGAGGCGGGCAAGACTCTTGAGGTTGTCGGGCGCCAGTTGGGCTCGGTAATCGAAGATCTCGGTGTCGGGGCTTTTTCCCGCGCCGTTGTGGCTTACGAGCCGGTGTGGGCGATTGGGACGGGGCTGACCGCTTCTCCCGAGCAGGCCCAGGAAGTACATGCGGCGATTCGCTCGCAGATCTCGGCGGAAAACGCAGAGGTGGCAAGCGGCCTTCGTCTCCTGTACGGCGGCAGCGTCAAGGCAGCCAGTGCTGCCCAGCTGTTCGCGATGCCGGATATCGATGGGGGGCTCATTGGTGGGGCTTCCCTGAATGCGGATGAGTTCGGTGCGATCTGTCGCGCCGCAGGAAACTGAAGATGTTGGAAACAGTTGTAATCGTGATTCACCTGCTGATGGCGCTGGGTCTGGTTGTGCTGGTCCTGCTTCAGCAAGGCAAGGGTGCCGACGCCGGTGCGTCGTTCGGTGCAGGTGCTTCGGCCACCGTTTTCGGTAGCCAAGGTTCTGCTACCTTCCTGAGCCGCTTTACTGCTATACTCGCTGCGGTTTTTTTCATTACCAGCTTGGGTTTAGCGTATTTTGCTAAAGAAAAAGCTGATATGATTCGTCACGCTGGGCTTCCTGATCCGGCAGTGATGGAGCAGAAGCAGGAACAAGCTCCGGCAGCTAGCGATGTGCCGGGCGCGCAAGGGCAACCTCAAGCCCCTGCAGGCGGTAACGGCGACGTTCCGGCGGCTCCTGAGCAGAAGTAAGCAGGCAAGAGTTTTTGCCGAGGTGGTGGAATTGGTAGACACGCTACCTTGAGGTGGTAGTGGCCATAGGCTGTAGGGGTTCGAGTCCCCTCCTCGGTACCATATACGAAAGGGCCCGCAGTGCGGGCCTTGTCGTTTCGGAGTTTCGGTTGACCTTCAAGGGGCTCAACCGTATAATTTCGCACCAGCTTTGACGCGGGATGGAGCAGTCTGGTAGCTCGTCGGGCTCATAACCCGAAGGTCGTTGGTTCAAATCCAGCTCCCGCAACCAGTTTGGCAGAGCCCCTTTTCAGGGGCTTTTTGCTAGCTGGACAGTCCGCGCCGCCGGTTCAGGGCGGTCCTTAAGGGATGGGCGTTTCGCCCATTTTTTGTTTCTACAGCATACGCGAGGCGATCAGGTGTCGAGCAAGCTAGAACAGTTGCAGGCCTTGTTGGCCCCTGTAGTAGAAGCGCTCGGCTATGAGTGCTGGGGCCTGGAGTTCATTTCCCAAGGTCGCCATTCCCTGCTCCGGGTTTATATCGACCGTGCGGAAGGCATCCTGATCGACGACTGCGAGATCGTCAGTCGTCAGGTCAGTGGCATCCTCGACGTGGAAGACCCGATCAGTGGCGAATACACCCTGGAGGTGTCGTCGCCCGGTATGGATCGGCCGCTCTTCACGCTCGAACAGTTCGCCCGCTATGTCGGCGAGCAGGTGAAGATCAAGCTGCGCACGCCCTTCGAACGGCGGCGCAATTTCCAGGGCATTCTCCGTGGTGTGGAGGAGCAGGATGTGGTGGTCCTGGTGGACGACCATGAATACCTGCTGCCGGTCGACTCGATCGACAAGGCCAACATCATTCCCCGATTTGAGTGAGCCGCCAGAGCGCGGATTCCAATGGATTGAAAGGCGAGGCGTACGATGAGCAAAGAAGTACTGCTGGTTGTTGAGTCGGTATCCAACGAGAAGGGTGTTCCGCCTGGCGTGATTTTCGAAGCGCTGGAGCTGGCCCTGGCAACCGCGACCAAAAAACGTTTCGAGGACGACGTTGACCTGCGCGTGGAAATCAACCGCGCCAACGGCAACTACGAAACCTTCCGTCGCTGGACCATCGTCGAAGACGAGGATTACTCCAATCCGGCGTCTGAACTGACCGTCGAAGACGTGCAGGAAGAGCACCCCGGCATGAAGGCCGGTGAAGTCATCGAAGAGAAGATCGAGTCCATCGAGTTCGGCCGCATCGCCGCACAGACCGCCAAGCAGGTCATCGTGCAGAAGGTTCGCGAAGCCGAGCGCGCTCAGGTGGTCGACGCCTACCGCGAGAAGGTCAACGAGATCATCTCCGGCACCGTCAAGAAGGTCACCCGCGACAATGTGATCGTCGACCTGGGCAACAACGCCGAAGCGCTGCTGGCCCGCGACCAGATCATCCCGCGTGAAACCTTCCGCGTCGGCACCCGCGTGCGTGCCCTGCTGAAGGAAATCCGCAGCGAGAACCGCGGCCCTCAGCTGATCCTGTCGCGTACCGCGCCGGAAATGCTGATCGAGCTGTTCCGCATCGAAGTACCGGAAATCGCCGAGCAGCTGATCGACGTGATGGCCGCCGCCCGTGACCCGGGTTCGCGCGCCAAGATCGCCGTTCGCTCCAAGGACAAGCGTATCGACCCGCAGGGTGCCTGCATCGGTATGCGTGGTTCCCGCGTCCAGGCCGTCTCCGGCGAACTGGGTGGCGAGCGTGTGGACATCGTCCTTTGGGATGACAACCCCGCGCAGTTCGTGATCAATGCCATGGCTCCGGCCGAAGTGGCGGCGATCATCGTCGACGAAGATACCCACACCATGGATATCGCCGTTGCCGAAGACAACCTGGCCCAGGCCATTGGCCGTAGTGGCCAGAACGTACGTCTGGCCAGCCAGCTCACCGGCTGGACCCTGAACGTGATGACCGAGGCCGATATCCAGGCCAAACAGCAGGCTGAAACTGGCGACATCCTGCAGCGTTTCGTCGACGAGCTGGATGTCGACGAAGAGCTCGCCCAGGTACTGGTGGAGGAAGGCTTCACCACCCTGGAAGAAATCGCCTACGTACCGATGGAAGAGATGCTCAGCATCGACGGCTTCGACGAAGACATCGTCAACGAGCTGCGCTCGCGCGCCAAGGATCGCCTGCTGACCAAAGCCATCGCCACTGAAGAAAAACTTGCCGACGCCCAACCTGCCGAAGACCTGCTCAGCCTCGATGGTATGACCAAAGAGCTGGCCGTGGACCTGGCGCTGCGCGGTGTAACCACCCGTGAAGATCTGGCCGAGCAATCGATTGACGATCTGCTCGACATCGACGGCATGGATGAAGAGCGTGCTGGCAAGTTGATCATGGCCGCCCGGGCCCATTGGTTCGAGTAAGCATTCGCGGCCTGAGGAGAGAAGTGCATGACGCAAGTCACGGTGAAAGAACTGGCCAAGACGGTCGATACGCCGGTGGAGCGCCTGCTGCAGCAGATGCGCGAAGCGGGCCTACCCTATAACAATGCCGAGCAGGTAGTGACCGACAGCGAGAAGCAAGCGCTGCTGGCCCACCTGAAGGGCAGCCACGGTGACCGCGCGGATGAGCCGCGCAAGATCACCCTGCAACGCAAGACCACTTCGACCTTGAAAGTCGCTGGCAGCAAGACCGTCAGCGTCGAGGTTCGCAAGAAGAAAACCTACGTCAAGCGCGATCCTGAAGAGCTCGAGGCCGAGCGCCAGCGTGAGCTGGAAGAGCAGCGTGCCGCTGAAGAAGCTGTGCGTCTGAAGGCTGAGGAAGAGGCCCGTCAGCGGGCCGCTGAGGAAGAGGCCCGCCGCCAGGCGGATGCCGCTCGCCAGGCTGCCAGCTCTGCGCCTGCCGCTGCTGCGGTTGCTGCCGACGCCCCGCGCGCCGCGGCTCCTGCTCCGGCTGCGCCGGTCGCTGCTGCTCCTGCTGCGGACGACCGCAAGAAGGAAGAGCCCCGCCGTGCGCCCAAGCGCGACGAGGAAGACGAGCGCCGCGATCGCAAACATGCCCAGCATCGCCCGTCGATCAAGGAAAAGGAAAAGACCACCGCGCCGCGCGTCGTGCGCAGTGGTGGTGACGACGACGACAGCTTTGGCCGTCGCGGCGGTGGCCGTGGCAAGGGCAAGCTGAAGAAGCGTAACCAGCACGGGTTCCAGAGCCCGACAGGACCGATTGTGCGTGAAGTAAATATCGGTGAGACCATCACCGTGGCCGAACTGGCTGCGCAGATGTCGGTGAAGGGCGCTGAAGTCGTCAAGTTCATGTTCAAGATGGGCACCCCGGTGACCATCAACCAGGTACTCGACCAGGAGACCGCCCAGTTGATCGCCGAAGAGCTCGGCCACAAGGTCAAGCTGGTCAGCGAGAACGCCCTGGAAGAGCAACTGGCCGAGTCGTTGAAGTTCGAAGGTGAAGCCGTTTCCCGTGCGCCGGTCGTGACCGTGATGGGCCACGTCGACCACGGCAAGACCTCGCTGCTCGATTACATCCGTCGTGCCAAGGTGGCAGCTGGCGAAGCCGGTGGCATCACCCAGCACATCGGTGCCTACCACGTGGAAACCGACCGCGGCATGGTCACCTTCCTCGACACCCCTGGCCACGCTGCGTTCACCGCGATGCGTGCCCGTGGTGCCCAGGCGACCGACATCGTCATTCTCGTGGTGGCCGCGGACGACGGCGTGATGCCGCAGACCCAGGAAGCCGTGCAGCACGCGAAAGCCGCTGGCGTGCCGATCGTGGTCGCGGTGAACAAGATCGACAAGCCGGACGCCAACCCGGACAACATCAAGAATGGCCTGGCCGCTCTGGATGTGATCCCGGAAGAGTGGGGTGGCGATGCTCCCTTCGTCCATGTATCCGCCAAGGTGGGTACCGGCGTCGACGAGTTGCTCGAAGCCGTGCTGCTGCAGGCTGAAGTACTCGAACTCAAAGCCACTCCGTCGGCTCCGGGCCGTGGCGTGGTGGTCGAGTCCCGTCTGGACAAGGGCCGTGGCCCTGTAGCCACTGTACTGGTTCAGGATGGCACACTGCGTCAGGGCGACATGGTGCTGGTCGGCGTCAACTACGGGCGCGTCCGTGCGATGCTCGACGAGAACGGCAAGCCGATCAAGGAAGCCGGTCCGTCGATTCCGGTCGAGATCCTCGGCCTGGACGGCACCCCGGATGCCGGTGACGAGATGACCGTGGTCGCCGACGAGAAGAAGGCCCGCGAAGTCGCTCTGTTCCGTCAGGGCAAGTTCCGCGAAGTGAAACTGGCTCGTGCCCACGCCGGCAAGCTGGAAAACATCTTCGAGAACATGGGCCAGGAAGAGAAGAAGACCCTCAACATCGTCCTCAAGTCCGATGTCCGTGGTTCGCTGGAAGCCCTGCAGGGCTCGCTCAGTGGCTTGGGCAACGACGAGGTGCAGGTTCGCGTGGTCGGCGGCGGCGTCGGTGGTATCACCGAGTCCGATGCCAACCTGGCGCTGGCCTCCAACGCGGTGCTGTTCGGCTTCAATGTTCGTGCTGATGCGGGTGCGCGCAAGATCGTCGAGACCGAAGGCCTCGACATGCGTTACTACAACGTGATCTACGACATCATCGAAGACGTCAAGAAAGCCCTGACCGGCATGCTCGGCAGCGATGTTCGCGAGAACATCCTGGGTATCGCCGAAGTGCGTGACGTGTTCCGTTCGCCGAAGTTCGGCGCGGTCGCCGGCTGCATGGTCACCGAGGGTCTGGTGCACCGCAACCGTCCGATCCGTGTGCTGCGCGACGACGTGGTGATCTTCGAAGGCGAGTTGGAATCCCTGCGTCGCTTCAAGGATGACGTCGCCGAAGTGCGTGCCGGTATGGAATGCGGTATCGGCGTGAAGAGCTACAACGACGTTCGCGTCGGCGACAAGATCGAAGTGTTCGAGAAGGTCGAAGTCGCTCGTACTCTGTAAGGGTATTCGAGCGTGAACGCAGCGCCCGGGCCAGCTTGAAAGCTGCCCCGGGCGTTTGCCGCTTTCAGGCCCGGAGCCTTCTGGCTCGGGTAAGCAGGTTAGGAAAATGGCCAAAGAGTACAGCCGTACCCAGCGTATCGGCGACCAGATGCAGCGCGAACTGGCGCTGCTGATCCAGCGTGAAATCAAGGACCCCCGTCTGGGCCTGGTGACTATCACCGGCGTCGACGTGGCCCGTGACCTGTCCCATGCCAAGGTGTACGTCACCGTGATGGGCCAGGATGACAACGCCGAAGTGGTGAAGCAGAACACCAGCATTCTCAACGATGCCGCGGGCTTCCTGCGCATGCAGTTGGGCAAGGCGATGAAGCTGCGCACCGTGCCGCAACTGCACTTCAGCTATGACGCCAGTATCCGCCGTGGTGCCGAGCTGTCGGCGCTGATCGAGCGCGCAGTGGCAGCCGATCGCCGTCATGGCGGCGATGCCGAGGAGTAACGCGTGGCCCAGGTGAAACGCATTCGCCGTGCGGTCAACGGCGTGCTGATTCTCGACAAGCCGCGTGGCATGAGCTCCAACCAGGCCCTGCAGAAGGTGCGCTGGCTGCTCAATGCCGAGAAGGCCGGCCATACCGGCAGCCTCGACCCGCTGGCCACCGGTGTCCTGCCGCTGTGCTTCGGCGAGGCGACCAAATTCTCCCAGTACCTGCTCGATGCCGACAAGGGCTACGAGACCGTCGCCCAACTGGGCGTGACCACCACCACCGGTGATGCCGAGGGTGAGGTCCTAGAGCAGCGCGAGGTGACCATTGGTCGGGACGCCATCGAGGCCATGCTGCCACGCTTCCGTGGCGACATAGAGCAGGTGCCGCCGATGTACTCGGCCCTGAAGAAGGACGGTCAGCCGTTGTACAAGCTGGCTCGTGCAGGAGAGGTAGTGGAGCGCGAGGCGCGTTCTGTTACTATTGCGCGCCTGGATTTGCTCGCCTTCGAGTCGCCCTGTGCGACGCTGGCCGTTTCCTGCAGCAAGGGCACCTATATCCGCACCCTGGTCGAAGACCTCGGCCGCGAACTTGGGTGTGGTGCACACGTTGCCGCCCTGCGCCGGACCCAGGCCGGACCTTTCCAGCTGAACCAGTCGGTGACGTTGGAGGCGCTCGAGAAAGTCCATGCCGAGGGCGGCAACGAAGCCCTCGACCGTTTCCTGCTGCCGGTGGATGCCGGCCTGGAACACTGGCCGCTGTTGCAGCTCTCCGAGCACAGCGCCTATTACTGGCTGCATGGCCAGCCAGTACGCGCTCCCGAAATGCCGAAGTTCGGCATGCTGCGGGTGCAGGATCACGAAGGTCGCTTCATCGGCATCGGTGAAGTGGTCGAAGACGGGCGCCTGGCGCCGCGTCGACTGATTCGGTCGTAAGGCCGGAACCGAGGGTGGCTGTCAGCAGGCACGGTCACTCCTCTTACTATGAACACAGGGAGAAGTCCCTGGCCTGTTACCTCAGAGGAAGCCCCATCATGGCACTGAGCGTCCAAGAAAAAGCCCAGATCGTTAACGAGTACAAGCAAGCTGAAGGCGACACCGGTTCCCCGGAAGTGCAGGTTGCACTGCTGTCTGCCAACATCAACAAGCTGCAGGACCACTTCAAGGCCAACGGCAAAGACCACCACTCCCGTCGTGGCCTGATCCGTATGGTCAACCAGCGCCGCAAGCTGCTGGACTACCTGAAGAGCAAGGACACCTCTCGTTACAGCGCCCTGATCGGTCGCCTGGGCCTGCGTCGCTAAGACGGCAAGCCTGAAGTGGGAAGCTGGGAGTCCGGGGTCGTTGGGCGGTGTATACCGCTCATCGGCTCTGGCTCCCGGCTTTCTCGCTTTTATAGGGAATGAAAACGGGTCCGACTCCCGGCATTTCCACAATTTCCCCCAAGGCAACTAAAGAGAAGGTAGAGAAACCGTGAACCCGGTAATCAAGAAATTCCAGTTCGGTCAGTCGACCGTCACCCTCGAGACTGGCCGCATTGCCCGCCAGGCCACCGGCGCCGTCCTGGTCACCATGGACGACGTCACCGTGCTTTGCACCGTCGTCGGCGCCAAGCAGGCCGACCCGAGCAAGAGCTTCTTCCCGCTCTCCGTGCACTATCAGGAGAAGACCTACGCAGCCGGCCGCATCCCCGGTGGCTTCTTCAAGCGTGAAGGCCGTCCTTCGGAGAAGGAAACCCTGACCTCGCGCCTGATCGATCGTCCGATCCGCCCGCTGTTCCCCGAAGGTTTCATGAACGAAGTGCAGGTTGTCTGCACCGTCGTTTCCACCAACAAGAAGTCCGATCCGGACATCGCGGCCATGATCGGCACTTCCGCCGCCCTGGCCATCTCCGGCATTCCGTTCGCCGGCCCGATCGGCGCTGCCCGCGTTGGTTTCCACCCGGAAATCGGCTACATCCTCAACCCGACCTATGAGCAGCAGCAGAGCTCCAGCCTCGACATGGTCGTGGCCGGTACCTCCGACGCCGTGCTGATGGTTGAGTCCGAAGCCGACGAACTGACCGAAGACCAGATGCTGGGTGCCGTTCTGTTCGCCCACGAAGAGTTCCAGGCCGTCATCCGTGCCGTTGCCGAGCTGGCAACCGAAGCTGGCAAGCCGAGCTGGAACTGGACCGCGCCGGTCGAGAACACTGCCCTGGTCAACACCATCAAGGCCGAGTTTGGTGCCGCCATCTCCGAAGCCTATACCGTCACCGTCAAGCAGGACCGTTACGCGGCCCTGGATGCCCTGCGCGAGCAGATCGTCGCCAAGTTCGCCGGTGAAGGCGAAGGCCAGTTCTCCGCAGGTGAAGTCAAAGAAGTCTTCGGCCTGCTGGAATACCGTACCGTTCGCGAAAACATCGTCAACGGCAAACCGCGTATCGACGGCCGCGACACCCGCACCGTTCGTCCGCTGAAGATCGAAGTCGGCGTACTGGGCAAGACCCACGGCTCGGCGCTGTTCACCCGTGGCGAAACCCAGGCTCTGGTCGTTGCCACCCTCGGCACCGCCCGTGACGCCCAGCTGCTCGATACCCTCGAAGGCGAGCGCAAAGACCCCTTCATGCTGCACTACAACTTCCCGCCGTTCTCGGTTGGCGAGTGTGGCCGCATGGGCAGCGCTGGCCGTCGTGAAATCGGCCACGGCCGTCTGGCACGCCGCAGCGTTGCTGCCATGCTGCCGAGCCAGGACGAGTTCCCCTACACCATCCGCGTGGTTTCCGAGATCACCGAGTCCAACGGTTCCAGCTCCATGGCTTCCGTCTGCGGTGCTTCCCTGGCGCTGATGGACGCCGGTGTTCCGGTCAAGGCGCCGGTGGCCGGTATCGCCATGGGCCTGGTGAAGGAAGGTGACAAGTTCGCCATCCTCACCGACATCCTGGGTGACGAAGACCACCTGGGCGACATGGACTTCAAGGTCGCCGGTACCGACAAGGGCGTGACCGCCCTGCAGATGGACATCAAGATCAACGGCATCACCGAAGAGATCATGGAGATCGCCCTGGGCCAGGCCCTGGAAGCTCGCCTGAACATCCTCGGTCAGATGAACCAGATCATCGCCGCCCCGCGCGCCGAGCTGTCGGAGAACGCTCCGACCATGATCCAGATGAAGATCGACACCGACAAGATCCGCGACGTCATCGGCAAGGGCGGCGCCACCATTCGCAGCATCTGCGAAGAGACCAAGGCCTCGATCGACATCGAGGACGATGGCAGCGTGAAGATCTACGGCGAAACCAAGGAAGCTGCCGAGGCTGCCAAGCAGCGCGTCCTGGGTATCACCGCGGAAGCCGAGATCGGCAAGATCTACGTCGGCAAGGTCGAGCGCATCGTGGACTTCGGTGCCTTCGTCAACATCCTGCCGGGCAAGGACGGTCTGGTGCACATCTCGCAGATCAGCGACAAGCGCATCGACAAGGTCACCGACGTTCTGCAGGAAGGCCAGGAAGTCAAAGTCCTGGTTCTGGACGTGGACAACCGTGGCCGCATCAAGCTGTCCATCAAGGACGTAGCCGCTGCTGAAGCCTCTGGCGTCTAAGCGGTAGCGAAATGAAGAGAGGGCCCCTTGCGGGCCCTCTTTTTTTGCCTTGAGAATGCGCTTTCCGCCGATCTCGCTCCAAGGATGCCCCGAGATGGACAAGCGCTACTGTCATTACCACAGTGCCCAGCCCGCGACCTGGCACTGTCAGCCTTGCGAGCGCCATTACGGCGACTGCTGCATTCCGCTCAATGCCGATGCGCCGGAGTACGCGCCGTCGTGCCCGTTGTGCCGGGGCCATCTGCGCTACCTCGGCGCGGCGAATACCGCGCAACCTTTCTGGGAGCGCCTGCCGAAGTTCTTCGCCTACGGATTCCAGGCCGGGCCATTGGCCTTCTGTGTCTTGCTGGCACTGGCCTGTGTATTCATGCCGCCGATGTTCGTGCTCTGGATCGCCCTGTTCAGCGTGGCGACCAAATACCTGCATAGCGTGATCGAAACGGCGAGTTTTGGCGGCCAGGAAGCTCCAGGCCTGCTCGAAGCCTTCAGCCCCGACAGTCTGCGGATGTTCTTCCAGCAACTGGCGGTATTCCTGATCGCCCTGGTGCTGCTGTGGCTGGCTGCCGATTTCCACAGCGAGGCGATCTACTGGGCAGCCAATATCGCGGTCATGCTGGTTCTGCCGGCGAGCATCATCCGGCTGTCCCTGGACAAGAGCCTGGGGGCCGCGCTGAGCCCCGGCGAAGTGGGGCAGGTGATCGCGGCCATGGGCTGGCGTTACCTGATCCTCTGCGTGTTCCTGTTCATCCTCTGGCAGTCGCCCACTTATGTCGCCTGGCTTCTCTCCAACGGGCTGCCGCGGGTGGTGATGGTCCCGGTGGTGGCAGGCCTGACGGGTTATTTCGCCGTGGTGATGTGCGCCATGATGGGCTATGCCGTGTTCCAGTATCAGGGCCAACTGGGCTACGTATCCGCCGGGGAGGACGCCCCGGCCGGCTACGCCGCGCCGGAATGGCACCGCCGCAAGGCACTGGCCGAGGCGGAGGTACGAGTCAAGGAGGGACAGACCGGCGTGGCGCTGGAAATCCTCGTCGCGGCGCTGCGCGAAGGCCGCCAGGATCTCAAGCTGAATGAGCGCTATCACCAGTTGCTCTTCGCCCTGAACGAGCGTGCGGAATGCCTGAATCACCTGCCGCACTACCTGAGCCTGGCCAGCCGGCTCAACCCGCAGCTGGCTGCCAGCGCCTTCCTCAATGCCCGGCAACTGCAGGCGGACTACCTGCCCGAGGACCCGAGCGTCTGCGAACGCATTGCCGAGGTGCTGATCGAGCGCCACAAGGCCCGCGAGGGGCTGAGCCTGCTGCGCAACCTGCACAAGCGCTACCCAGATTACCCCGGCATTCCCCGCGCCTACCTGATGGCGGCACGGGCGTTTTCGGAGGAGCTGGGGCAGGTGGAACCCGCCCAGCAGTTGCTGGCTTTCATTCGCCAGCGTTATCCGGCTTTCGAGCAGATGGGCGAGGTGGTGCAGCTTGAGGCCGTGCTGGCGAAGTTGGGCAGGAGCTCAGGTACCTGATCGTGCAACCTGCATGGAGCGCAGCGGCAGACTTTGCAAACTGCAAGCGGTCGCTGTTTGGGCTGACTTTTTAAGTTTTTGATTAATAAGGTTTTTACTGGATCGTAAAAGCTGGCACAGGGCTTGCGATAGTCCTAGTGCAACTGCAGCCAGGAACGGGCCGCAGTTTTCCAACAATTCAGGAGAAACCGCCATGAAACGTTTCAACAAACTGGCCCTTGCCGCTGCCACCGCAACCGCTCTGAGCTTCTCGTTCGCCAACTCGGTGTTCGCCCAGCCGACGACTCTGGCCGCCAATGACACCGTCCAGAAAACTGAAGAGGCGGTTTCCGACACCTGGATCACCAGCAAGGTGAAATCCAGCCTGATCGCCGACAAGGACATCAGTGGCACCAACATCAAGGTCGAGACCAACAAAGGTGTGGTTTCGCTCTCCGGTAACGTCAAGACCGACGCCGAGAAGGAACTCGCGATCAAGACCGCCAAGGGCATCAAAGGCGTGACCGCTGTGTCCGCCGACGGCCTGAAGTCGGTCGAGTAAGCACCACGGGTTCTCACCCCATCCAACTCCGAACAGGAGGATCGCCATGAACACTGACGTCATCAAAGGCAAGTGGAAGCAGCTCTCCGGCTCGCTCAAGGAGAAGTGGGGCAAGCTCACTGACGACGACCTGCAGGCGGCGGACGGACACGCCGAATACCTGGTGGGCAAACTGCAGGAGCGCTACGGCTGGACCCGCGAGAAAGCGGAAGAGGAAGTCCGCGACTTCAGCCGCCACCTGTAGCGCCTGAACCCAGGGATGATCAAGGCCCCGCCGGTACGCCGGCGGGGCTTTTTCATGGGTGAATCAAGGGGCCAGGTGTTGCTGGTAGATCGTCAGTTGGCGGGTCGGGTCTGCTTCCGGGTAGTGCTGACGGAGGAAGCGTGACAGTTCGTGCACGGTCTGCAGGTCACCCTTCTGGCCAACCTGCTTGGCCAGTTGCAGGGTCAGGCCCGGCAGCATTTCGGGACGCAGAGCGGAGCGCGCCAGCCGGTGCCAGCTGATTAGTGCCTGCACGGACTCATTGCGATGTAGCAGCTTGCGCAGCAGGTGTAATTGAATGGCCGGATGTGCAAGCAGCCCGGTATCGCTGGCGGCACTTTCCTCAGCCAGTCTGCGCAGCAGTGAGTCGGCCGCCGGGGAGGGCGGCAGGGCGAACAACTGCTTGAGGGTTTCGCTCATCAAGCCCCGGTCCTGCCTCCCTTTGGCTAAGCCATACAGGCGCTCGACCAGCAAAGGTTGCCCCGGGAACTGCCGCAGCAACTCCGCACCGCGCGCGGCGGCCTGGTCGAGGGCGAAGCGGCCGATCTGCTCATCCAACGATGCCAGGGCGCGCTTGAAAGGGGCTTCTGGGTCTTCCTTCGCCAGGTAGGCCTCGTCGACCGGCATCCGCCCGAGTTTGCGCGGCAGCCAGACGGCGAGGAAGCCGGAGACCAGCCCGCCGATGTGCGCGTAGTAGTTCACATGATCGGCGGCACGCAGCAGCCCGAACAGTTCCTTGCCCAGCCACAGCGGCAGGATCCACAGCGCTGGTGCCTTCAGGTAGCCCATCAGCGGTCCGAGCCAGTAGAAGAACTGGATGCGCCGCAGGCCATAGGCGCCGATGTACATGCCCATCAGGCCGGAGATGGCGCCGGAGGCACCTATGCCCGGTACCCAGGACGGATCCAGCGCCCACCACAGCAGGCTGGAGCAGAAGCCACTGAACAGGTAGAGGCCCAGATACAGGGCTCGTCCCAAGGCTGCTTCCAGAGCGAAGCCGAAGATGAACAGGAATACCATGTTGCCGGCCAGGTGCCAGAAGCTGCCATGAAGGAACATCGAGCCGAACAGGCCCTGGACGGTGAACCGCTCGGGGATGAAGCCGAAGCGCAGGCTGCTGGTCAGGTCGCGGGCGGCTTCCGCTTTCAGGCGCGCGGCCTGCCAGGCGCTGTCCTGCTGGAAGGCCGGCAGTGCGCGTAGCTCATGGCCGAACTCCAGATCCGAGAGAACGAGCCAGGCCAACTGTTGACGCGGCAGGGCCTCCAGGGCGCGCTGCTGGTCGGCTTCCAGGCGGTCGCGGCGTTCCAGCGAGACGCTGAACAAGGGGCGCTCATGAGCGAGCAGGCCCTGATCGAGATAGACGCGTACGGCCTCTTCGCGCCGGGCGCTATCGCCCCCCTGGTAGCCGAAGTAGATCAGGACGTTGATGACGATGAGCAGCAGCGTGATGACGGGAGGCTTTTTCCAGTCCAGCGGATGCTCGGCGGGGACGATGACCATGGCGACCGGTCCTTGGCGCAAGTGGCGTGAGTGGCGGCGAGACTAGCACCTCGCCAGCACGGCTGTCAGTTGCCGCTGCGCTTGCTCTGGATGTCGCTCAGCCGATTGCCCTCGAAGCGGACGAAATACAACATGCCGCTCCAGGGGCCGTAGATCCATTCTTCCACGGCCACTTCCATGGATTCGCCGTAGCGGGGGCCAGGCACCTGCTTGTAGCCCAGGAAGGAGCGGCTGACTGGCTCGCCGCAGCGGCTGAGCACGTCGCTGGTGACATCGCCGGTGCTGATGAGCTTGCTGTTGCAGCGCAAGCTGGCGGCCTGCGCGTCCAGCGCAATGACAGTGAGCGGTAACACAAGCGCGACCAGGCGCAGAGTGAAGAGGGGCTTCAATTGCGTTTGAACTCGATGCTTTTGAGTTTGTTGGCCTCGAAGGTGAGGATGTAGCTGGTGCCGTTGCGCGGCCCGTACACCCACTCCTCGACCCGGTACTCGCGGTGGTCGTAGCCGCTGAGGGTATAGCCGACTTCATCGCGGTGATCCGGCGCGCCGCACTTCTGCTCGACTTCCCAGGCACGGTCGCCGGCGTTGATCAGGGAACTACCGCAGCGCATGCTTTCCGCCTGGGCGCCCGCCGCGCAAAGCAGCAGGGCGCAGGACATCCAGGTCAGGGCTTTCATCGAACGACTCCTTACTCGCTATCGAGGTGAAGCTGGGCGGCCACTTTGCCACCATTCTCCGCTTCGCCGAAGCTGACGTCGATGAGGTAGATGCGGTCGTCCCCCAGGCCGCCCTTGCTGACCAGATAGTCCTTGATCTGGGTCGCGCGCTCCTGACCGAGCTTGCGCAGCAGCAATTGGCTGTCGCTCCAGGAGTCGAGCACGGCCTGGCGCATCTTCGCCGAACGCTCGTCCTTGCTCAGGTCCTGCCACTCCGCCGGAGGTTGTTTCTTCAGGCGCGCACGGTAGACGCCTTCGAGCAGGATCGGCTGCAGATCCTCCGGGACTTCCAACTGGCTGGCGTCACTGGGCACCTTGTCGCCGCGGCGCTGCAACATGCTGTAGTAGTTCTTCTGGTATTCCTGTTTCAGGCGCTTGTCGGCCAGCAGCGGGCCGTCGCTGGCTGCGGCGGCGACACCTTCGACTTCCAGCTTCAGGGCTGGGCGCTGCTTGAGCGCGCCGACCAGTTTGTCGAGGTTGGCCTGGGCGGCGGAATCCAGCTCGCTGGAGCCGGGTGCGAAGGTCACGCTGCCCAGGTCCTCGTCGCCGCCGCCGGCGAGCCCGGCGATGAATTTGAAGGGTGCCTGCACCGCGCGTACCACCAGGTTGCGCAGGGTCTGCCAGACGATGGGCATGACGCTGAACTGCGGGTTGTTCAGGTCGCCCTCCACCGGCAGTTGGATATCGATGTTGCCGTTGGCGTCCTTGAGCAGCGCGATCGCCAGTTTCACCGGCAGATCCACAGCATCGGGGCTGTCGACCTTCTCGCCCAGTTGCAGGTGCTCTACCAGCACCTTGTTGTCGGCCTTCAGCTTGCCCTGGGTTATCTGGTAGTGCAGGTCCAGGTTCAGCCGGCCCTTGCGGATGCGATAGCCGGCGAACTTGCCGGAGTAGGGCGTCAGGGTGGTCAGCTCGACGCGCTTGAAGCTGGTGGCGATGTCCAGCTTCTCCAGCGGCGAGAAGGGGTTGAGGCTGCCCTTGATGGTGACCGGGGCGTACTTGTCGACCTTGCCCTTCACGTCCACCGAGGCGGGTGTCGGATTGCGGTTGTCGATGGTGCCGATCTCGCCGCCCAGCTGCTGGATGGCGGTGGCGAAGTCCGGGCGCAGGGTCAGGTCGGCGAAGTTGGCCGAACCGTTGTTGATCTTCACCCCGCCGATACGGATGCCCAGCGGCTTGCTGTTGCCACTGCCGCCTTTGTTCGCGGAGGACGATGCGGATTCCGGTTGCGTGATGATCAGCTCACTGACGTTGGTGCTGCGGTCCTCGTTGATGATGAAGCGTGCGTAGGGCTCTTCCAGCGACACCGTCTGGATCAGCAGGCTGTCGCCATGCTTGTAGGCCAGGCCGTTGAGGGTCAGCTTGGTCCATTTGACGAAGTCGCGGCTCTTGAGGGTGTCCAGGGTATGCAACTGCGTGACCTGAACGCTGCCGTTGACGCTGAAAGCCAGCGGCTCGGTGCCCTTGAGGTCGACATCGAGGTCGCTGGCCAGCAGACCGCTGCGCAGTTCCAGGCGGATGAACGGATCGATGTAGGCCTGGGCGACGCGCAGGTCGATGTCGCGGGTGGAGACCTTGAGCTTCGCGCTGACCGGGTTGGGGATGACCTGGCCGCTGGCCTCGATCTGGCCGCGGGGGCCGAGACCGGTCTTGAGCTTGAGCTGCAGGGGCGAGGTCAGGCCGCTGTCGAGGTTCTGCAGGTCGAGATCCAGCGGGCCGACTTCGAGACTCACCGGCTTGCTCGGTGCGCGATCGGCCAGGTGGGCCTTGTAGCCGCGCAACTGGGTGTCGCGCAGGACCACGTGCCAGGTCTTCTTCGGCTCAGCCGGTGCGGCGGACTGGGCATCTGCGGGCTGCGGTTGGGTCGTTGAAGCGGCCACGGCTGCTGGCGGAGTCTTGGTTGCATCGGTGGGCTTGCCTTGCGCTTTGTCCTCGGCCTCGGGGGTGACCACGGCCGTCTGCTGTTCCTTGGCGGCCTTCGCCGGGGGCGTTTGCGGCTGGCCGGTGGCAGTCTCGCCGGACGCCGCCTTGGCTTCGCTGGTGGGCTTCTCGGCAGGCTTCTGCTCGGGGGCGGCCTGTGCCTGAGGCGTTGGCTCCTCGGGGCGCTTGTAGGGTTTGAAGTCGGCGAAGAGCTTCTGCCAGTCAAGCTGCCCGTCCTTCTCACGCGCAGCCCAGGCTTCCAGACCCTGGCTGCGGATCTGACCAACGATCACTTCCTGCTTGGCGAGGTCCAGCGCGGTGTCGGCGACATCCAGGGTGGCGAGCTTGGCGAGCGGCTTGCCTTCAGGTGATGTCAGGTCGAGGTCGCGCAACTTGATGGTCGTCTTGTCCAGCAGCAGCTGGGTGTCCTTCGACAGGTCCAGGTGGTAGTCGGAGGCGACGCTGAGCATGCCGTTATTCAGATTGAGCGGAGCGTTGTCACGCACATAGGGCCACCAGGCCTTCAGCGGTACATCGTCGACAGTGACGCTGCCCTTGGAGGTGAACGGCACGATGCTCAGGTCGCCTTTCCAGTCGAGCTTGCCACCGTGCGGGCCGGTGGCGACCAGGGTCATTTCGGCGCCGTCGTCAGGCAGCGTGCTGAGGTTGTGCAGCTCGAACCCCAACGGGTCGAAGACGAACTCCACCGGCTCGCTGGGGCGACGGTCGAGGAAATGCAGACTGCCTTCGGCCAGCCGTATGCGGTCGATGCGCAGCGGGAAGGGATCGCTCGGTTCCGCCGGCGGGGGAGTCGGTTCGCTCGGGGGGAGCTTGAACAGCCTGGTGAGATTCAGCGTGCCGTTCTCGGCGAACAGCAACTCGGTGTGCGGTGCATCGAGTTCGACATCCGCCAGGTGCAACTGGCGCTTCCACAGGCTATCGAGTTCGAGGTTGCCGTAGAGGCGGCGGAAACGTACCTGTTCCTGCCCCTCTTCGCCCAGGTGCAATCCCCAGAGGGTGAGTTCCAGGCTGAAGGGATTGAATTCTATGCGTTCCAGGCGCGCTGGGCCCGTCGAGTATTGAGCCAGTTGTTGGTTGGCTACGCGCAGGCCAATGCCGGGAAGAATGAGAAAACCCAGCAGGCAGTAGAGGGAGACCAGCAACAAGACCGCGCCGATGGCGCGTTTCAATCCTTTGGGCATGGCGAGAGTCGTTTCCGTCGTGACGTGCAGAACCAGTATGGCACGGCTGGGATGGTTCGATTCGAAAGTCGCCTTCGGACGCGGTTTTCAGTGATGTCTGTCAGTCGTTCAGGCGATTAGTGCGGGCGAACTCAACAAGATCCACGAGGCTTTCAAGGTTCAGCTTCTCGAGAATACGCGTCTTGTAGGTGCTGACGGTCTTCTGGCTGAGGAAGAGTTCCTCGGCGATGTCCTTGTTGCTCATGCCTCTCACCAGGCTGCGCAGTACCACCAGTTCGCGTGGCGTCAGGCTGGCCACCGGGTCGGCGTTCTTGTCGATGCTCAGTGACTTTTCCGGGAAGCAGCGATAGCCCGAGACCAGCATGCGAGCGGCGTTGAGAATGGCGCTGGTGTCCTTGTTCTTGCTGACGAAGCCATGCGCACCCGCGGCTTCGACCTTGCTCGAGTACAGGCGTTCATCCTGCGAGCTCAAGACCAGCAGGCGGATGTTCTCGTCGAAAATATGGATACGCGCCAGCAGGTCGAGGCCGTCCATCCCTGGCAGGTTGAGGTCCAGTATCACGAGGTCCGGCCGTTCCTTGCGGACAGCGTCCAGACCGCCATGACCATCGGCTGCCTCGCGTGCTACTTCGAACTGAGGATCCTGTTCAAGCAGCGAACGGATCGCCAAACGCATCGCGGGGTGATCCTCGATCAGCACCACACGTTTCTTCATGGTTGACTCCCTGAGTCCAAATAATTGCGCGCATTGATCTTGAAGATAGACCAGTTGTTCAAGCACCTACGGAATATTCCTATGCGTAGGACCGAAAGCATGCGGAGAATCAACTTAGGAGGGCATGGGCCTGCAATCGTGCGTGGAGACTTGCTGTGCAGACGGAATTCTGCTCAGCAAGTCCCGATAGGTCAGCGCTGCAGAGCCAGTGCCACACCTTGGCCGCCGCCGATACAGAGCGTCGCGAGGCCCTTTTTCGCGTCGCGGCGCAGCATCTCGTGCAGCAGGGTGACCAGTACGCGGCAGCCCGAGGCGCCGATGGGATGGCCAAGGGCGATGGCACCGCCGTTGACGTTCACCTTCGAGGCATCCCAGCCCAGTTCCTTGCCCACAGACAATGCCTGGGCGGCGAACGCCTCGTTGGCCTCGATCAGGTCCAGGTCGGCGAGCTGCCAACCGGCCTTCTCCAGGCAGCGGCGGGTAGCCGAGACCGGGCCGATGCCCATGATGGCAGGGTCGACACCGGCGTTGGCATAAGCGGCGATACGGGCCAGGACCGGCAGGCCCAGTTCCGCAGCCTTGGCCGCGCTCATCAGCAATACGGCGGCCGCGCCATCATTGATGGTCGAAGCGTTGCCGGCGGTGACGCTGCCGTCCTTCTTGAASGCCGGCTTGAGCTTGGCCAGGGAYTCKGCGGTGGTGCCGGCGCGGGGCTGCTCGTCGGTGTCGAAGCGCAGGGCTTCGCCCTTGCGCTGGGGAATCTCGATGGCGGTGATTTCGGTCTTGAAGCGCCCCGCTTCAATGGCCTCGGCGGCCTTGCGTTGCGATTCGGCGGCGAAGGCGTCCTGGTCCTCCCGGCTGATGCCGTACTTCTCCACCAGGTTTTCGGCGGTGATGCCCATGTGGTAATCGTTGAAGGCATCCCACAGGCCGTCCTGAATCATGCTGTCGACCAGTTTGGCGTGGCCCATGCGCAGGCCGGTACGGGCGCCAGGCATGACGTAGGGGGCGAGGCTCATGCTTTCCTGGCCGCCGGCGATGACGATATCGGCGTCACCACAGCGGATGGCCTGCGCAGCCAGGTGCAAGGCCTTGAGCCCGGAGCCGCAGACCTTGCTCACCGTCATCGCCGGCACCGTGTTGGGCAGGCCTGCGGCAATGGAAGCCTGGCGCGCCGGGTTCTGGCCGGCACCGGCGGTCAGTGTCTGGCCGAGGATGACTTCATCCACCCGGGCCGGATCCAGGCCGGTCTGTTGCAGCAGGCTGCGAATCACCGCGGCGCCCAGTTCATGGGCCGGCAATGTGGCGAGCGAACCCTGGAAGCTGCCGATGGCGGTACGGGTGGCAGCGACGATGACGACTTCTTGCATGACGCGAATCCTCTGGCTGGCGCGGCAACGGCCGCAGCGAAGGAGCATGGTTGCACGCTCGCCGCCGGCTCACCACCCTCCGAACCGAGTGGTCACGTTTCAGCGCAGAGGGGGCAGCCCCATTCGCCGGCGCGCGCGGTGCAGCGAACCGTTGCGCACCGCCCAGCGCAACAGCGGCACGCTGCGCTTCACGCTGGAACGGATCAGCTGGCGCTGCAGGCTGCCAAGGCTCAGGCCAAGCTGGTCAGTCGCCCACTCCGGGAGCAGGTCGATGCCGGCGCGCATCATCAGCATGCCGAAGGGCTTGGCAAGGAAGCTGGGGGCAGGGGCGTTGAAGAGCACGCTGACCACTTCTCGGGTGCGTTCGTCGTAGCGAAGCTGTGGGCGCATTTGTTGCAGGTAGGCCGCAACCTCCACCCGCGAGCGCGGGACATTGCGTGCACCGAGGCGCTCGGCGATCAGGGCTATCTCGTCGTAGTAGCGGTCCTGTTCTTCGCCGGAAAGATTCGGGTTCAGGTAGCGCAGGTGCGAGGCAAGGAAGCAACTGACTTCGGCGACGTGCACCCAGGTAAGCAAGTCCGGGTCGCTGGCCGCATAGGGGGTGCCGTCGGGAAGGGTGCCGTGGACGCCGTTGTGGATGCGTCGCACGCGCTCGATCAGCTTCTCGGCGTCACCGCGCGAACCGTAGGTGGTTGCGGAGATGAACTGCCCGGTGCGGCGCAGGCGGCCGAGCATGTCGGCGCGGAAGTTGGAGTGGTCCCACACTCCACCGAGCGCGGCCGGATGGAGCATCTGCAGGAGCAGGGCGCTGATGCCGCCAATGAGCATCGAGCTGAAGTCGCCATGGACTTTCCAGCTGATGGATTCCGGCCCGAACAGGCCGGGATCGCCCTTGGGCGACTCGAAGTCGACCCCGCCCAGGGCGAGGCCGGTCAGGCTGAGTACCTGGCTTTCGATATGACGGCGAACGGTTTCCATTGCGGCGGACAGGCCTCGGGGCAAGGACGACAGGTCTGTTCCATAAACCTAGCATCTTTGCGCCCTCGGCCTGTAGCGCAGGTCAACGGTTGAGGCGGTTGTCGATCAGCCCCTGGACCACGCTGGGGTCCGCCAGGGTCGAGGTATCGCCGAGGTTTTCCAGTTCGTTGCAGGCGATCTTGCGCAGGATGCGCCGCATGATCTTGCCCGAGCGCGTCTTGGGCAGGCCCGGCGCCCACTGCAGCATTTCCGGCTTGGCGAAGCTGCCGATCTCCTTGCTCACCAGGGCCAGCAGTTCCTGCTTGAGTGCGTCGCTGGGCTCGATGCCGTTCATGGTGGTGACGAAGGCATAGATGCCCTGGCCCTTGAGGTCGTGCGGATAGCCGACCACGGCGGCCTCGGCGACCGAGTCATGCAGCACCAGCGCGCTCTCCACCTCGGCGGTGCCGATGCGATGGCCGGAGACGTTGATCACGTCGTCCACACGGCCGGTGATCCAGTAGTAGCCATCTTCGTCGCGGCGCGCGCCGTCGCCGGTGAAGTAGTAGCCGGGGTAGGGTTTGAAGTACGTATCGATCATCCGCTGGTGATCACCGTAGACACTGCGGATCTGGCTGGGCCAGCTGGCTTTCACGGCGAGTACGCCGGAGCCGGGACCATCGATTTCCTTGCCCTGCTCATCCAGCAGTACCGGTTGCACGCCGAAGAAGGGGCGGGTCGCCGAGCCGGGCTTGAGGTCGGTGGCGCCGGGCAGCGGAGTGATCAGAATGCTGCCGGTTTCGGTCTGCCACCAGGTGTCGACGATGGGGCAGCGCTTCTCGCCGACGACTTCGTAGTACCACTCCCAGGCTTCCGGGTTGATCGGCTCGCCCACTGAGCCGAGCAGGCGCAGACTGCTACGGCTGGTCTTCTGCACGGGAGCATCGCCTTCGCGCATCAACGCGCGGATGGCAGTGGGTGCGGTGTAGAAGATGTTCACCTGGTGCTTGTCGATCACCTGCCAGAAGCGCGAGGCGTCCGGGTAGTTCGGCACGCCTTCGAACATCAGCGTGGTGGCGCCGTTGGCCAGCGGGCCGTAGACGATGTAGCTGTGGCCGGTGACCCAGCCCACGTCTGCGGTGCACCAGTAGATGTCGCCGTCGTGGTAGTCGAACACGTACTTGTGGGTCATCGCCGCGCCCAGCAGGTAGCCGCCGGTGGTGTGCAGCACGCCCTTGGGTTTGCCGGTCGAGCCGGAGGTGTAGAGGATGAACAGCGGATCCTCGGCATCCATCGGCTCTGGTGCGCAGTCCTCGCTGGCCTCGCGCAGGGCCTCGTGGTACCAGAGGTCGCGGCCTTCGACCCACGGGATCTCGCCTTGGGTGCGCTCGACCACGACCACGGTGGACACGTTCGGGCAGTCCGCCAGGGCTTTTTCCACGTTCTTCTTCAGCGGGACGTACTTGCCGCCGCGCACGCCTTCGTCGGCGGTGATCACGGTGCGGCAATCGGCATCGTTGATGCGGTCCCGCAGGGCGTCCGGGGAGAAACCGCCGAACACCACCGAATGGATCGCACCGATCCGTGCGCAGGCCAGCATCGCGTAGGCAGCTTCGGGGATCATCGGCATGTAGATGCAGACCCGGTCGCCTTTCCCGACACCGCGGCTCTTGAGCACATTGGCCAGGCGGCAGACATGGCTGTGCAGCTTGCGGTAGGTGATGTTGGCGGATTCGGCCGGGTTATCGCCTTCCCAGATGATCGCGACCTGCTCGGCGCGCTGTTCGAGGTGGCGGTCGATGCAGTTGTAGGTGACGTTGAGCTCGCCGCCCTTGAACCAGGTCGCCTGGCCCTTCGCGAGGTCGCCGTGGTGCACCGAGTGCCAGGGCTTGAACCAGTCGAGGAAGGTCTTGGCCTGCTCGCCCCAGAAGGTATGCGGGTCGTCTACCGACTGCTGGTAGAGGCGCTGGTAGGCATCGTTGTCGAGGTAGGCACGCTTGCGTACGGCCTCCGGCACGGGGTGAAGGCTGATCTCATGCATGGGGAATCCTTGTTGTTGTTTAGCCGAGATGTCCCAAGGGTGCATCCAAGGCAAGGCGGGTTCAAGGGTTGTCCATGCAGTTTCGACGCGCCACCAGACGGGAACGTTCCCGCGTGGGTGTTCTGATCGGCGCTGCAGAGCGCTAGGCGCAGAGGTGGGGAGGGCGGATGGAGCTGAGGGGGATGGCGGAGAGTGCCGGGCCGAGCAAACGGGTGAGCAGGCGCTCACCCGTTCGTAAATCCATCAGCCGCGGTGACGGCCGCGGAAGAAGTCGATCAGGCCCTGGGTGGAACCGTCCTCGGCGGCGCTTTCCTCGCTGCCGACCAGGCGCCCGTAGACCGCCTTGCCCAGCTCCTTGCCCAGCTCCACGCCCCACTGGTCGAAGGCGTTGATGCCCCAGAGGATGCTCTGCACGTAGACCTTGTGCTCGTACATGGCGATCAGCGCGCCCAGGCGGCGGGCGCTGATGCGCTCGAGCACCAGGGTGTTGCTCGGGCGGTTGCCCGGGATCACCTTGTGCGGTGCCAGGCGCTGCACTTCGGCCTCGTCCACGCCCTTGGCGCGCAGTTCGGCCTCGGCTTCGGCGCGGCTCTTGCCGACCATCAGCGCCTGGCTCTGCGACAGGCAGTTGGCGTACAGCCACTGGTGGTGGTCGGCGACCGGGTTGTAGCTGGACACCGGGACGATGAAGTCGGCCGGGATCAGGTGGGTGCCCTGGTGCAGCAACTGGTGGTACGCGTGCTGGCCGTTGCAGCCCACGCCACCCCAGATCACCGGGCCGGTGCCGGCGGACACCGGGGTGCCGTCCTGGCGCACGCTCTTGCCGTTGGATTCCATGTCCAGCTGCTGCAGGTGATCGGTGATGTTCCGCAGGTAGTAGTCGTAGGGCAGGATCGCGTGGCTGCGCGCGCCCCAGAAGTCGCCGTACCACACGCCGAGCAGGCCCAGCAGCACCGGGATGTTCTTCTCGAACGGCGCGGTGAGGAAGTGCTGGTCCATGCTGTAGGCGCCGGACAGCAGTTCCTTGAAGTTGTTGATGCCCACCGACATCGCGATTGGCAGGCCGATGGCCGACCACAGTGAGTAACGGCCGCCGACCCAGTCCCACATCGGGAAGACGTTTTCCGGGCGGATGCCGAAGGCGGAAGCGGCTTCCTTGTTGCTGGAAACGGCGATGAAGTGCCGGTACAGCTCCGCCTCACTACCGCCCTGGGCCAGGTACCAGGCGCGGGCGGCCTGGGCGTTTTTCAGGGTTTCCAGGGTACCGAAGGACTTCGAGGAGACAATGAACAGCGTGGTCTCGGCGTTGAGCTTGGCGGTCATCTCGCGGAATTCACTGCCGTCGATGTTCGCCAGATAGTGGCAACGCACGCCTTTCTGGGCGAAGGGCAGCAGCGCTTCGGAGACCAGTTGCGGGCCGAGGAAGGAGCCACCGATGCCGATGTTCACCACATCGGTGATCGGCTTCTCGGTGTAGCCGCGCCACAGGCCGTTGTGCACGGCCGCGACCAGTTCGGTCATCTGGTGCAGCACGCGGTGCACTTCGGGCATCACATCGTTGCCGTCCACCAGCACCTTATCGCCGATAGGGCGGCGCAGCGCGGTGTGCAGCACCGGGCGGCGCTCGGAGGCATTGATCACCTCGCCGCGGAACATGGACTGGATGGCCTCGCCCAGCTTGGCTTCCTCGGCGAGCTTCACCAGCAGGTCGAGGGTGTCCTGGCGGATCAGGTTCTTCGAGAAGTCGAGGAACAGGCCGCAGGCGCTGAGGGAGAAGCGCTTGAAGCGCTCCGGGTCCTGGGCGAATGCCTCGCGCATGGTGAAGCTCTGCAGTTCCTGGCGGTGGGCGGCCAATGCCTTCCAGCTCGCCAGTTGGGTGGCATCCAGCGGGGTGAGGTGGTGTTCCATGACGTACCTTCGGGTAAGACGGGCGTGTTTGAGCTTGAGGCTTTCGAACGGAAAAGATGCCCGGTGGTTCCGGGGATCGTCTCTTCGGATCAGGCGAGCTGGACCGGGATCGCGTTGCTGGTATGGCTCAGCTCGTTACCGGGAGCCATGTACAACATGCGCGGCTTGTAGCCTTCCAGCTCGGCGTCGCTGAACTGAGCGTACGCGCAGATGATCACGCGGTCACCCACCTTGGCCTTGTGAGCGGCGGCGCCGTTGACGGAAATCATCCGCGAACCCTCCTCGCCACGGATAGCGTAGGTGGTGAAGCGTTCGCCGTTGTCGACGTTGTAGATCTGGATCTGTTCGTACTCGCGGATTCCGGCGAGATCGAGCCATTCGCCGTCGATGGCGCAGGAGCCTTCATAGTCGAGCACGGCGTGGGTGACTTCGGCGCGGTGCAGTTTGGCTTTGAGCATGATGCTCTGCATGACGTGGCTCCTGTTTTTCTTCTGGTCGAGGAGAGCGGGGCGAGTATGCCCGAGCACCCGAAGTCGCTCAAGGCCGCGGTTGGCGCGGCTTCGAGGCGAAAATTCGGGTGTCGGGCGGGGAATCAGTCGATGTGGAAGGCGAGGTTGTCGATCAGCCGGGTGGTGCCCAGGAAGGCGGCAACCAGAATCACCAACTGATGATCCTCTGCGGTGGCGGGGCGCAGACCGGCGGATTCGCGGGCTTCGAGGTAATCGATACGCAGGCCGGCCGCTTCGATCTGCCGGCTGCCTTCTGCCAGCAGCGCGGGAAAGTCGCGCTCGCCCTGGCGGATGCGCTCGGCCAGTTGCCTCAGAGTGCGCTGCAGCACCGGCGCGACGGCGCGTTGCTCGTCGGTCAGGTAACCGTTGCGGGAGGACAGCGCCAGGCCATCCTCCGCGCGCACGGTCGGCTCGCCGAAGATCTGGATCGGCAGGTTCAGGTCACGCACCAGCTTGCGGATCACCGCCAACTGCTGGAAGTCCTTCTCGCCGAACAGCGCCATGTCCGGCTGGACCATGTTGAACAGCTTGCAGACCACGGTGGCGACGCCATCGAAGTGGCCCGGTCGGCTGCCGCCGCACAGGCCTTCGGAAACGCCGGTCACGTGCAGGCGGGTCTGGCCGTCCATGCCGTCCGGGTACATCTCCTCGACGGTGGGGGCGAACAGCAGGTGGCAACCGGCGCTGAGCAGCTTCTCCTGGTCGGCGGCAAGGGTGCGTGGGTATTTTTCCAGATCTTCGCTGGGGCCGAACTGCAGCGGGTTGACGAAGATGCTGGCAACCACGAAATCGGCGCGCTGGCCGGCCTTGGTCACCAGCGCGGCGTGCCCGGCGTGCAGGTTGCCCATGGTCGGCACCAGCGCGATGCGCTTGCCTTCGCTACGGGCGCGCGCCACGGCGGCACGCAGCTCGCGGACTGTCTTCACTGTGTTCATCAGGCGAAACCGTGCTCCGGGCCAGGGAAGGTGCCGTCCTTCACGGCCTTCACATAGGCAGTGAAAGCGGACTGTATATCGGGCTGGCCTTCGAGGAAGTTCTTCACGAACTTCGGCGAACGACCGGACAGTGACAGACCGAGCAGGTCATGCATCACCAGCACCTGGCCGTCGGTGCCGGCACCGGCGCCGATACCGATGACCGGGATCTTCACGGCTTCGGTGATTTCCTTCGCCAGGGCGGACGGTACGCACTCCAGCAGCAATACAGCAGCACCAGCCTGCTCCAGGGCAATGGCATCGGCACGCAACTGGCGCGCCTGGGCTTCCTGGCGACCTTGCACCTTGAAACCGCCGAACAGGTTGACGGCCTGCGGGGTGAGGCCCAGGTGTGCGCACACGGGGATGCCCATCTGCGCCAGGCGGACGATCGGTTCGGCGAGCCAGGAGCCGCCTTCGAGCTTGACCATATGGGCGCCGGCTTGCATCACTTTGACCGAGTCGCGCAGCAACTGGTCCAGGGAAGTGCCGGATTCGAACGGCAGGTCGGTGACGATCAGTGCGCCCTTGTTACCGCGTTTGACCGCAGCGGTGTGGTAGGCCATGTCTTCGACGGTCACCGGCAGCGTGCTGTCGTGACCTTGCAGCACCATACCCAGGGAGTCACCGATCAGCAGCATTTCGGCACCGGCCAGGCTGGCGGTGTGGGCGAAAGTGGCATCGTAGGAGGTCAGCATCGCGATCTTTTCGCCGCTTTGCTTGAGACCTTGCAGGGTGGTCAGGGTGACATCAGGCATGAAAGTGTCCTCGGTTCTGCGCCGGGCAGGGGCAAACGGGGCCCTATAGTCCGGATCGAAAAAGGCGAAGTCAATTGCAGGTGTTACCGGACTGTTACGGCGTTACTGTCAGTGCGCCCCACACCTGGGGCGCAGCATGCCTCAGGACAGGCGCTCGAGGCCGCTGAACGGACAGGCGGCGAGCAGCTCGGGCAGGGTACGACCGTCGGGGAAACGCAGTTGCGGGGCCAGGTCTGCCAGCGGGTAGAGCACGAAGGCGCGGGCGTGCATGTGGTAGTGCGGGACGGTGAGGCGCGGCTCGTCGATCACCCGGTCACCGAACAGCAGGATATCGAGATCGAGGGTGCGTGGTCCCCAGCGCTCGTCCTTGCGTACGCGCCCTTGTTCCAGCTCGATGGTCTGCAGGGCATCCAGCAGGGCGAGTGGCTCCAGGTCGGTATCCAGCGCGGCCACGGCATTGACGTAACGTGGTTGGTCCGGCGGGCCCAGAGGATCGCTGGCGTACAGCGGGGAAACCACCGCTACCTTGCTGGCAGGAATCTGCGCCATGGCCTTCAGAGCGGCTTCCAGCTGCTGGCGCGGCTCGGCGAGATTGCTACCGAGCCCGATGTACACGCGCTCGCTCATTCGCTGCTGGTGCCTTCGGTGCGTGGGCCGCGACGGCGGCGGTTGTTGCCGCCCCGCCGGCGCTTGCGCGGGGCTGCGCCGGCTTCTTCCTGCTGGCTGGCCAGGTTGCGGATCATGCCGCGGCGCTCGCCGTCGCTGGCTTCCTGGTAGTCGGTCCACCAGTCACCCAGGCCTCCGGTTTCCTCGCCGGCACTCTCGCGCAGCAGTAGGAAGTCGTAGCCGGCGCGGAAACGCGGATTTTCCAGTAGCAGATCGGCCTTCTTGCCCTGACGGCGCGGCAGGCGCTCCTGCATGTCCCAGATCTCGCGGATCGGGATGGTGAAACGCTTGGGCACCGCAGTGCGACGACACTGTTCCAGGATCAGCTCGTGGGCGGCTTCCTGCATCGCCGGGATCGGCGGCATGCCGCGGTCCTGCAGCTTCAGCACGCGGGCGGGCAGGGCCGGCCAGAGCAGCGCGGCAAACAGGAAGGCCGGGGTGACCGGCTTGCCCAGGCGAATGCGCTCGTCGGTGTTGGCCAGGGCCTGGCGCATCAGCTTGCCGGCGTATTCCGGGTCATCCTTCAGCGCCTTGGCGCTCGCCGGGAACAGCGGAGCGAACAGGTCGTATTCGTTGAGCAATTCGAAGGTGCGCTCGGCCTTGCCGCTGAGGAGCAGCTTGAGCACCTCGTCGAACAGGCGCGCGGACGGAATCTCGTTGAGCAGCGGGGCGAGACGGCGGATCGGCGCAGCGCTGTGCTTCTCGATCTCGAAATCCAGTTTGGCGGCGAAACGCACCGCGCGCAGCATGCGTACCGGGTCTTCAAGGTAACGCTGCTCCGGGTCGCCGATCAGGCGGATCAGGCGGTTGCGGATATCGCGCACGCCATGGGCGTAGTCGAGGATGCGTTCGCCGGTAACGTCGAAGTACAGGGCGTTGATGGTGAAGTCGCGACGCTGGGCGTCGTCTTCCAGGGTGCCATAGACGTTGTCGCGCAGGATGCGGCCGGCTTCGTTACGCGAAGCGTGGGCGCTGTCGGTATCGTCTTCGCTGACCGGATGGTTGGCGCGGAAGGTGGCGACCTCGATTATCTCCCGGCCGAAATGGACATGGACCAGCTTGAAGCGGCGACCGATCACCCGCGCGTTGCGGAATTCGGCGCGCACCTGCTCCGGGGTGGCGCTGGTGGCCACGTCGAAGTCCTTGGGCGGAATGCCGAGCAGCGGGTCTCGTACGCCACCGCCGACGATGTAGGCCTGGTAGCCGGCCTTCGTCAGGCGCTCCACGACGTTCACCGCGTTCCTGCTGAACTGTTCCCGCCGCAGCGAGTGCTGATGATTGCCAACGACTTCCGGAGTAGTGCGGACAGCGCGCGGACGGCGCAATGGGGATCGGATGGACTGGATCAGCTTTTTCAGCATGTGTGCACTATCGGGAATGGGTGTATGGATGGCGTCTGCAGCGCCGCGCGTTCACGGCGTTTCCTGGAGGATAGCGGGTGCCTGCTGCTGCCTGGAAACAATTGGCAGCAAATCGTCTGCCGTCTGCGCCGCGGCGATTCTAGCATTGTGGGGTGGGATGATGAAGAAAACTGGGGAAAGGGACTTGCGGGGAGAAGGGGAGAGGGTGTAGCGAAAGCTACTGGGGGAGCCGAGGCTCCCCCCCAAATAGGTGCGTGCTTTGTTTTTATTATGATTACCGGGCTTGTTGTTTTTGTTTGTAGACCCGACCCTCGAAGCTATCTGCTTCGGGGAACCTTCCACACTTGGAAGGTGCTCAATAGCAAACGGATTGCTTTGGTCGCTGAGTGAGCAATGATCTTGCGATCCAACCAGTTTTGCGTGCTGCCTCAAGACAGTTTTATTCTTCTTGACTGGTTGCGGGACTGCTCCCGACGGCTACCCTTCTCCAAAAGAATCAGTTAGCTGCGCCTCCGCGATTTTGTTTTTGTTGTGCTGGAGTCGTTTCGTCTTGTTCTTATTTTGAGTGGTCGTGCTTGTTATTGTTGTTGTGCCAATAACAAAGCAGATGCCGTGCCAACTTTTGCGAATCCTTATTTTTCAAGGGTTTGCGAGCGTTCGCCTCCGAACGACAGGCACAAAAAAGCCGGGTTTCCGTTACCGATGAACCCGGCTTTGTTACGGAGCATGTCTCCGGTAACAGTGTGGTGACCTGTTACGAGTCCGCCGCAGCACCCGATTTGCGGCGTGGAATGCCCAGGCGCTGGCGACGTTCCCACAGGCATTTGCGGCTGATACCCAGCTTGCGGGCCAGCTCGGTCTCGGTCATGTGGTCCTGGTGTTCGAGGACGAAGTGCTGGAAGTAGTCCTCCAGCGACAGATCCTCGGTGGGCTCGTGATTGCTGGCGCTGCCGTTGGTCGGGCGCAGGTCGCCATCATCGCCGAAGTCGTCTTCCAGATCGTCCAGCTCGATGTCGATGCCCAGCAGGTCGGCAGGGATTTCCTGGCTTTCGCTGAGGATCACAGCGCGCTCGATGGCGTTCTCCAGTTCGCGCACGTTACCCGGCCACGGGTAGTGACGGATGGCCTGCTCGGCTTCGTGAGAGAAGGTCAGCGCCGGGCGCCCCATCTGGGAGCACTGACGCGCCAGGAAGGAGCGGGCGATTTCCATGACGTCGGCTCCGCGCTCGCGCAGGGGCGGCAGCTTCAGCGAGATGACGTGCAGGCGGTAATAGAGGTCTTCGCGGAACTGGCCGGTCTTGGCCAGCATTTTCAGGTCGCGGTGGGTGGCAGCGATCAGGCGGACGTCGACCTTCTGCGACTGCACCGAGCCGACCCGGCGGATCTCGCCTTCCTGCAATACGCGCAGCAGGCGTGCCTGGGCTTCCAGCGGCAGTTCGCCGATCTCGTCGAGGAACAGGGTGCCGCCGTCGGCGGCTTCCACCAGGCCTGCTCGACCCGCGCTGGCGCCGGTGAATGCACCTTTCTCGTGGCCGAACAGTTCGGACTCGATCAGGGTTTCCGGGATCGCGGCGCAGTTCACCGAGATCAGCGGCGCCTTGGTGCGCTTGGACAGGTTGTGCAGCGCACGGGCGACCAGTTCCTTGCCGGTACCGGACTCGCCCTGGATCAGTACATTGGAATCAGTCGGCGCGACCTTGCGGATCTTGGTGTAGAGCTCCTGCATGGGCGGGCAGGAGCCGATGATGCCGATATCGCCATCCGCGGCGGCGGTGTTACCGCTGCTACGCTCGGCGGCCTTGGCGTTACCGCGGGCTTCGGCGGGGGCGTTACGGTTCTCCTGGCGATCCTTGAGGATGCGCGCCACAGCCTGGAGCATCTCGTCGTGGTCGAACGGCTTGGCGATGTAGTCCACCGCGCCCATCTTCATCGAGTCCACTGCCGAGCGCAGGCTGGCGTAGCTGGTCATGATCAGCACCGGGGTGCCCTGGGCCAGCTTGATCAGTTCGGTGCCGGGGGCGCCGGGCAGGCGTAGGTCGCTGACGATCATGTCGAACGACGGGATGCTGTAGCGCTCCTGTGCCTCCTGCACCGAGCCAGCCTCGCTGACCTGGTACTGGTTCCGCTCGAGCAACCGTCGCAGGGCGGAACGGATGATGGTTTCGTCTTCGACGATGAGGATATGTGCCATGTATTCAGCTCTCTCGACGTGCTCGTTTACTGCTCGGCCGTCGGGCCAGGATGCCGCGGCAAGGTGACGCTGATGCGGGTACCGCATTCGCGTTCCGGGTCTGCCGGGCTGTCTATGGTGATTTGCCCATAATGCTCTTCCACGATCGAATAGACCAGCGCGAGGCCCAGGCCGGTTCCTTTGCCCGGGTCCTTGGTGGTGAAGAACGGCTCGAACAGGCGGTCGATGATCGATTTGGGGATGCCGCTGCCTTCGTCCTCGACGATCAGGTCGACGGTTTGCTCGGAGGCTTCGCTGCGCACGCGGATCGCGCCATTGGGCGGCGAGGCGTCGCGGGCGTTGGAGAGCAGGTTGATCAGCACCTGCGCCAGGCGCTGGGAGTCGCCTTCCACCCAGTGTTCCGGGTCGCACAGGTTGAAGAACTGCACGTCGACGCTGCGCTTGTTCAACGAGAGCAGGCCGATGGCTTCCTGGGCGACGTCCGCCAGGCATACCGGCTCGGCCGCGACCTGTTTGCCGCCGGCGTGGGCGAAGCTCATCAGTGACTGCACGATGCGCGAGACGCGCTTGGTCTGCTCGAGGATCTGCCCGCTGATCTCGGTCAGTTCGCTATCGCCCTCGCGCTCTTCCCGCAGGTTCTGCGCCAGGCAGGCGATGCCGGTGATGGGGTTGCCGATCTCGTGGGCGACACCGGCGGCCAGGCGGCCGATGGAAGCCAGGCGCTCGGAGTGGATCAGCTTGTCTTCCAGGGACTGGGTTTCGGTGAGGTCTTCAACCAGCAGTACCAGGCCGCTGTTACCGGGCGCGAGCGGTTCCTCGATCGCCGCCTTGTGCAGGTTGAGCCAGCGGGTCTGGCCTTCGATGGACAGGCGCTGCTTGTGCAGGTGCTCGTCCGGCGCATCGATGAAGCCTTCCAGCAGACCGCGCCACGGGTCGGGCAGGGCGGCCAGGCGGGAGCCGACCACGCGTTGCGCGCTGACGCCGGTGAGGTCCTCGATGGCGCGGTTCCACATGAGGATTTCCTGGTCCTTGGCCAGCGAGCAGACGCCCATGGGCAGGTCCTGCAGGGTCTGGCGGTGGTAGCGGCGCAGGGTGTCGAGTTCGGCGGCCAGGCCGGTGAGCCGCGAGTGGTAATCCTCCAGGCGGCTCTCGATGAAGTGGATGTCCTCGGTGACGTAGGCTTCGCTGCTGGCCTTGTAGGGCAGGAAGGTTTCCACCATGTCCTGCGCCACGCTCGGCCCCATCAGGCCGGAGAGGTTCGCCTCGATGCGGTCGCGCAGACGGCGCAGGGCATAGGGGCGGCGCTCATCGAAGGGCAGGTGGAGGTCGCGAAGGGCCTGCTCCACTTCGCGCTGGGCGGTCTTCGCGCCCAGCGGCTTGGCCAGTTGGCTGGCGAATTCCTGCGGGGACACGGCGATCAGCTCGCGGCGCTGCGGGCGGCGGACATTGTCCACGGCGCAGGCTTCGGCGGCGCCCTTCTCTTCATCGCTGGCTTCGGTGAACAGCGAGACCAGGGTGAACACCAGCACGTTGGCGGCCAGCGAGGCGAGCGCCGCGAGGTGCCAGGTGGTGTCGTCCAGTACGTAGAGCGAGTTGAACAGCGGCAGATAGATGCTCTGCATGTTCGCGACCAGCGGGGTGAGCATGGTCGCGCCCCACACCAGCATGCCCGCCACCAGGCCGGCGATGAAGCCGCGGCGGTTGGCGGTCGGCCAGTAGAGCACGGCCAGCGCGCCGGGGAGGAATTGCAGGGTGGCGACGAAGGAGACGATGCCGAGGTTGGACAGGTCCTGCTCGGCGCCCAGCAGCAGGTAGAAGGCATAGCCGGCCATGATGATCGCGGCGATCAGGGCGCGGCGTGTCCATTTCAGCCAGCGGTAGATGTTGCCCTCGGCCGGCGGCTGGTAGAGCGGCAGCACCAGGTGGTTGAGCACCATGCCCGAAAGCGCCAGGGTCATCACGATGATCAGGCCGCTGGCGGCGGAGATGCCGCCGATGAAGGCGGTCAGCGCCAGCGCCGGGCTGTCCACCGAGATGCCCAGGCCGAGGGTGAAGTATTCCGGGTTGGTCGAGGCGCCCAGGTGCAGGCCGGCCCAGAGGATCGGCGGCACTGCCAGGCTCATCGGCAGCAGGAACAGGGGCAGGCCCCAGCTGGCGCTGAGCAGCGAGCGCGGGTTGAGGTTCTCGGTGAAGGTCATGTGGAACATGTGCGGCATCACGATGGCCGCGGCGAAGAACACCAGCAGCAGCGTGCGCCAAGGGCCTTCGGCGAGTGGCGTGTGCAGGGTGCTCAGTGCTTCCTGGTTCTGCAGCAGCCAGACTTCCAGGCCGTCGGGGCCGCCGAACACGCCATACAGCGCGAACAGGCCGATGGAGCAGAGCGCCACCAGCTTCACCAGCGACTCGAAGGCGATCGCCATCACCAGCCCTTCATGGCGCTCGCGGGTGGCGATATGGCGCGCGCCGAAGAGAATGGCGAACAGCGTAATCAGCGCGCAGAACGCCAGCGCCGCGCGGTTGGGCTCCGACTCGCGGGTGAGGATGCTGATCGAGTCGGTGACTGCCTGGATCTGCAAGGCCAGCATCGGCAGCACGCCGATCAGCATGAACAACGTGGTCAGCGCACCGGCCCAGGTGCTGCGGAAGCGGAAGGCGAACAGGTCGGCCAGCGAGGACAGCTGGTACGCCCGCGTGATGCGCAGGATCGGATAGAGCAGCACCGGGGCAAGCAGGAAGGCTCCGGAAACGCCCAGGTAGATCGCCAGGAAGCCGTAGCCGTACTGGTAGGCCAGCCCGACTGTGCCATAGAACGCCCACGCGCTGGCATACACGCCCAGCGACAGGGTGTAGATCAACGGGTGGCGCACCAGCCGGCGCGGGATGAAGCCGCGCTCGGTGATCCAGGCGACACCGAAAAGGACCATCAGGTAAGCGGCGCTGATCAGGATCAGCTGGGTGAGGCTAAAGCTCGTCAGCATCGCGCTGGCTCTGCAGGATGAAGGTGACGACGATCAGGATCAGCCACAGCAGATACGGGCGGTACCAGGCGCCGTGGGGATCGATCCACCAGTCCATGATGGCCGGTGAGAACAGGTAGATGCCCACGACCAGGAGCAACACCAGTCGGTAGATGTACATGTCGTCTCTCTCTTGGTTCGGCGGGCAGGCTACCTGTGCGCACAGTCGCCGGCAAGCCGACCCGGCTCTTGCCGAAGGAGCGGCAGACCTTGTGGGAGCGAGCGTGCTCGCGAACAAGCCCCCGCAGCGGGATTCGGGTTCGCGAGCAAGGGCTAGGCGCCCCCCTCGGTCCTGCGAAGAGCCGCTGCTGTTTACCAGTCTAGAGCTGCGCGTCTTCCAGCGTCAGGCTATGGGGGATGGCGTCGGCATTCCAGTGCCTGATGCCCCAGGTGAGGACATCACCCGGAGCGCTTTGCGCCAGCCCGGCGGGCGGATTCTGACCCAGCGCCTTCAGGGCGCGCACCAGCAGCGGCGACGCCTGTGCGGCTTCCAGGGGCGGCGAGCGGTAGGACTTGCCCAGCTTGTGGCCATCGGGCTGGATGATCAGCGGGACGTGCAGATAGCGCGGCGCAGCGATGCCCAGCAGTTCCTGCAGATAGAGCTGGCGCGGGGTGTTGTCCAGCAGGTCGGCGCCGCGGACGATGTCGGTGACACCCTGCCAGGCATCGTCCAGCACCACCGCCAGTTGATAGGCGAACAGCCCGTCGCGGCGGCGGATGATGAAGTCACCCACTTCGCGGCCCTGATGCTGGTGGAATTCGCCCTGCAGGCGGTCGGTGAAGCGATAGTCCAGTTCCGGCACGCGGATGCGGATGGCGACGTCGCCGTGCCAGTCATGCTGGGCGTCGCGGCAGGTGCCGGGATAGATGCCGTTACTGCCTTCGAGCTGCTTGCGCGAGCAGGTGCAGGCGTAGGCCAGGCCGCTGCGCAGCCATTGTTCGACCTGCGCGGAGTAGGCTGCGTGGCGGTCGCTCTGGCGCTGCACCGGGCCGTCCCACTCGAAGCCGTAGCGTTCCAGGGTTTCCAGGATGGCCGCCTGGGCACCGGGCATTTCCCGTGGCGGGTCGAGGTCTTCCATGCGTACCAGCCACTTTCCACCCACCGAGCGCGCATCCAGGTAGGAAGCGACAGCGGCCACCAGCGAGCCGAAGTGCAGGTAGCCGCTGGGCGTGGGGGCGAAGCGTCCGATGTACTGGGTGGTGGGCATGGCGGCTCTTCAGATGGCAGCAGAAACGAAACGGGGCGCCGCAGCGCCCCGTTCGGGATCAACCAGGCTCAGGAGCCCAGCTGCTTTTCCTTGATTTCCGCCAGGGTCTTGCAGTCGATGCACAGGGTGGCGGTGGGGCGGGCTTCCAGACGGCGGATGCCGATCTCGACGCCGCAGGAATCGCACCAGCCGTAGTCGTTGTCTTCGATCAGTTGCAGGGTCTCGTCGATCTTCTTGATCAGCTTGCGCTCGCGGTCGCGGGCGCGCAGCTCGAGGCTGAACTCTTCTTCCTGGCTGGCACGGTCGGCCGGGTCCGGGAAGTTGGCCGCTTCGTCCTGCATGTGGTGCACAGTGCGGTCCACTTCTTCCATCAGCTCAACTTTCCATTTGTTGAGGATGGAGGTGAAGTGCGCGCGCATGCGATCGCTCATGTACTCCTCGCCCTTGGTTTCCTGGTAGGGCTCGAAGCCACGAATCAGTTGGCTGCTCTGTTGTTTTGCTTTGGTGGGCATGGATGACCGCCTCTCACTCTCGCTAATCCTCTCGCGGATGGTCCCTCTCCGGCACCGCCGGCCCCGCGCTCGCAGCGGGCGAACTTACCAGAACGATAACGGGGACGCTACTCCCGGTTGTCGAGGCTGGCAGTGCCCGCACATACCTGACTGCCAGCTTGCCGACCCACTGGTCGCGACCAGCGGGTTTCTCGGCAAACCTTCGCAGAATCGCTGGTGTTTGCCAGACGAAGCCTGCAAATTCCCAAGCGCCACACTGTCTATGCGCGGCTGCCCAGTATCCATCAGTGGCCTGTTAGAATCCCGGCTCTGTCGCAAAGTTCGGAATATTGCATGGCCACCACCTTCAGTGCGCGCAGTCGCGCCATCGAACCCTTCCACGTCATGGCGCTGCTGGCGCGGGCCAACGAGTTGCAGGCCGCGGGCCACGACGTCATCCACCTGGAAATCGGCGAGCCGGACTTCACCACCGCGGCGCCCATCGTCGAGGCCGGGCAGCAGGCCCTGGCAAATGGTCACACGCGCTATACCGCCGCACGTGGCCTGCCGGCTCTGCGCGAAGCCATTGCCGGCTTCTACGCCCAGCGCTACGGCCTGTCGATCGACCCGCAGCGCATTCTCGTCACGCCCGGCGGGTCCGGCGCCCTGTTGCTCGCCAGCAGCCTGCTGGTGGACCCGGGCAAGCACTGGCTGCTGGCCGATCCGGGGTACCCGTGCAATCGCCACTTTCTGCGCCTGGTGGAAGGCGCCGCCCAACTGGTGCCGGTCGGCCCGGAGAGCCGTTACCAGCTCACCCCGGAGCTCGTCGAACGGCACTGGGATCAGGACAGTGTAGGCGCTCTGGCCGCATCGCCGGCGAATCCTACGGGCACCCTCTTGCACAAGGATGAACTCGCCGCGCTGTCGTCCACGCTCAAGGCGCGCGGCGGCCATCTGGTGGTGGACGAGATCTACCACGGCCTGACCTACGGCATCGACGCGTCCAGCGTCCTGGAGGTGGATGACGACGCCTTCGTTCTCAACAGTTTCTCCAAATATTTCGGCATGACCGGCTGGCGCCTGGGATGGCTGGTGGCGCCGCCGGATGCAGTGGGGGAGCTGGAGAAGCTGGCGCAGAACCTCTACATCAGCGCGCCGAGCATGGCCCAGCACGCCGCGCTGGCCTGCTTCGAGCCGGCCACCCTGGCGATCCTCGAGGAGCGCCGCGAAGAATTCCGCCGCCGCCGTGACTACCTGCT
Source organism: Pseudomonas sp. AU12215 (assembly GCF_001675465.2). Taxonomy (NCBI): domain Bacteria; kingdom Pseudomonadati; phylum Pseudomonadota; class Gammaproteobacteria; order Pseudomonadales; family Pseudomonadaceae; genus Pseudomonas; species Pseudomonas sp. AU12215. The sequence goes on along the minus strand of NZ_MACM02000141.1, from coordinate 21,009 downwards.
GCCGGCATTGCGCGAGCTGGGCTTCGGCATCGCCGTGGAACCGGAAGGTGCCTTCTATCTGTACGCGGACATCAGCGCCTTCGGCGGTGACGCCTTTGCCTTCTGCCAGCACTTCATCGAGACCGAGCACGTAGCCTTCACGCCCGGCGTCGACTTCGGGCGTTACCAGGCGTCGCACCATGTGCGTTTCGCCTATACGCAGAGCGTCGATCGCCTGCAGCAGGCGGTGGAACGCATTGCCCGCGGCCTCAAGACCTGGCGCCCCTGATGCGCTTCGAGCCGGCGCTGGAAGAGGCGCGCCTGATCAAACGCTACAAGCGCTTCCTGGCGGACATCGAGACCGCCAGCGGCGAATTGCTCACCATCCACTGCCCGAACACCGGCTCGATGCTCAATTGCATGAGCGAAGGTTGCCGCGTCTGGTTCAGCCGCTCCGATGATCCCAAGCGCAAGCTGCCCGGTACCTGGGAACTGGTGGAGACGCCGCAGGGTCGCCTGGCTTGCGTTAACACCGGACGGGCCAATCGGCTGGTGGAAGAGGCGCTGCTGGCCGGTACGGTGACCGAGTTGGCCGGCTTCGATGAACTGCGCCGCGAGGTTGCCTACGGGCAGGAAAACAGCCGCGCGGACTTCCGCCTGATGTACGCCGGCAAGCCGGTGTTCGTGGAGGTGAAGAGCGTGACCCTGGGCTTCGACGACACCACCGTCGCCGCCTTCCCCGACGCCGTTACCCAGCGTGGCGCCAAGCACCTGCGCGAACTGGCGGCGCTGGCGCGCGACGGTATGCGCGCGGTGCTGCTGTATGCGGTGAACCTGTCGGAGATCGAAGCGGTGCGCCCGGCGAAGGAGATCGATCCGGCCTATGCGGCGGCGCTGGCCGAGGCGCGTACTGCTGGAGTGGAAGTGCTGGCGTATGGAGCGCGGATTGATACCCAGGAGATGTTTCTGGACCGGCCGCTGAAAGTGTTGCTCTAGTCGCTCGCGAACCGGCCCGGAACCGTTCCTATCCTGGGTCGCTTTCGTCCAGCCAGATCCCCTGTTCATCCTCTCGGCAGGGCAGCGCTTGCAGAACATCCCCCAGGCACGGCCCCTGGATGCACTCGCCGGTCTCGATCAGGAACAGCGCGCCGTGATGGCCGCATTGCAGCAGGCGGCCGCTGTCATCGAGAACGTTCTCGGCATCGTAGCCCAGGGGGATTTCCCGGTGCGGGCAGCGGTTGCGGTAGGCGTACACGCGGCCTTCGCGGCGCACGGCGAAGAGGTTCAGGCCGGCGGCCTTGAAGCCCCGGCTCTGGCCTTCGGCCAGGTCATGCGGGGCGCAGAGCAGGATCATTCGACACGGTCTCCATCAGGGCAGCCATTATCCGCGCGTGGATGGCAGGACCGGAAGAGGGTGCACTTCCGTGTGCTGAAGTTGGTGCTCGCCGGGAGCCCGGCGAAATCGGCGCCGACCTTAAGCCTCTCTGCAATCTAATGCAAATAATTATCAAATAGATTTCCTGATTTCCCTGTGGCAAGGTTCGTCCATGCTGCCGCACCGCGGCAGGCCACCTTTCGAACGAGGAATTCTGCAATGACGACCCTGACTGCGCCGGCCTCCGAGCTGTACCGCGCCTGGCAAGCGCTGCGCGCCGAGAAACCGCGCCTGCGCGCCCGCGATGCGGCGCACCATCTGGCCGTGAGCGAAGCCGAGCTGATGGCCAGCCGCCTGGGGGTGGACGCCGTGCGCTTGCGCACCGACTGGGCCGAGCTGCTGCCGGCACTGGGCGAGCTGGGGCAGGTCATGGCGCTGACCCGCAACGAGCATTGTGTGCACGAGCGCAAGGGGCCGTACCGCGACGTGACCGTTTCCGCCAATGGCCAGATGGGCCTGGTGGTTTCCCCGGACATCGACCTGCGCCTGTTCCTCGGCGGCTGGGCCAGCGCCTTCGCCGTCAGCGAGGAGACCGCCCACGGTACCCAGCGCAGCATTCAGGTCTTCGACCGCCAGGGCACCGCCGTGCACAAGGTGTTCCTCACCGAGCAGAGCGACCTCGCCGCCTGGGACCCGCTGGTGCGCAGCTTCACCGCTGCCGAGCAGCGCGCCGATCTGGAGCTGGTACCGCTCGAGCCCAAGGCAGTTGCGCTGGCCGACGGCGAAATCGACGTTGCTGCCTTGCGTGAGGGCTGGGCGGCCCTGAAGGACACCCACCATTTTTTCGCCTTGCTGAAGAAGCACAAGGTCCAGCGCACCCAGGCGCTGCGCCTGGCCGGCCGCGAGTGGGCCGAGCCCCTGGATACTGCCGAGCTGCCGCGCCTGCTGGAGGCTGCCGGTGCAAGCCAGTTGCCGATCATGCTCTTCGTCGGCAACGCCCATTGCATCCAGATCCACACCGGCACCGTGGAAAACCTCAAGTGGATGGACAACTGGTTCAACGTCCTCGATCCGCTGTTCAACCTGCATCTGAAGACGCCGGGCGTGGTCGAGTTGTGGCGCGTGCGCAAGCCGAGCAGCGATGGCGTGATCACCAGCTGGGAAGCCTTCGATGCTCAGGGCGAATTGGTGCTGCAAGTGTTTGGCGCACGAAAGCCGGGAGTTCCGGAGTTGCAGGGCTGGCGCGAACTTGCCGAATCCTTCCCGGCACTCTGAGGGCCGACACGATGAAGAAAGCTTCCATGACTGCCCGTCCGCTGCTGGCCGGGCTGCTCACCGGCCTCTGCCTGACGGCCACCAGCGCGCTGGCCGATGCGCTGCCGCAGCGCTGGGTGAGCGCTGGTGGTTCGCTCAGCGAATGGGTCGTTGCCCTGGGGGGCGAGGCCAAGCTGGTCGGCGTCGATACCACCAGCCTGCATCCGGCTTCGCTGCAGGGGTTGCCGAAGATCGGCTACCAGCGACAGCTCGCCGCCGAAGGCATCCTGGCGCTGCAGCCGGATATTCTGCTGGGCAGCGAGGAAATGGGCCCGCCGCCGGTCCTGCAGCAATTGCGTGCCGCGGGCGTGCGGATCGAAACACTGTCGGCCAAGGCTGACGAAAAGACCGTGCACGACACTATCCAGCGCCTGGGCGAACTGCTCGGCGCGGTGGACAAGGCGAAACGGGCCGAGTCGGACTTCGATGCACGCCTTGCCGCGCAGGACGCCTGGGTGAAGAAGGCCCAGGCCGCACAGGCCGCTCCCGGTGTCGTGCTGCTGGTCGGGCATGCCGGCGGCAACCTGCTGGTGGCCGGGCAGGACACCTCCGGCGACTGGCTGATCCAGCATGCTGGCGGCCGCAACCTCGCTACCCATACCGGCTACAAGACGCTCTCCAGCGAGGCGCTCACCGCGCTGAACCCGCAGGTGGTGGTGCTCAGCGACCGCGCCCTGGACGGCGACAAGGCACGTGCCGCATTGACCCAGCAGAATCCCGGCCTCGCCGCGACCAGCGCAGTGCGCGAGGGCCGCGTGCTGGTGCTCGACCCGACCCTGCTGGTCGGTGGCCTCGGTCCGCGCATCCCCGACGGGCTGGCTAGCCTCGCCCAGGCCTTTTATCCTTCCGCGCAGGCCCTGAACACGGAAAGTCGTCCTTGACCCGGATCGTTACCGCTCGACCGTTGTTCCTGTTCCTCGGTTTTCTCCTGCTGCTGGTCGTCTGGCTCTCACTGGCCCTCGGGCCGGTGAGCCTGCCGCTGGGCGATACCCTGCGCGCGCTGGCGCACATGCTCGGGCTGCCGGTGTCCGTCGACGGGCTCGGCCAGGCTGAACTGATCGTCGGGCAGATCCGCCTGCCGCGCACCTTGCTGGGCATCGCCACCGGCGGCGTGCTGGCGCTGGCCGGTGTGGCGATGCAGGGCTTGTTCCGCAACCCGCTGGCCGACCCCGGCCTGATCGGAGTTTCCAGCGGTGCCGCGCTGGGGGCCGCCATTGCCATCGTCTTCGGCGCCTCCATCGGCGGGCTGCCGGAAGTCTTTGCTCCTTATTTGTTGTCCGCCTGCGCCTTTGTCGGTGGCCTGCTGGTGACGGCGCTGGTGTATCGGCTGGGTCGCCACAATGGCCAGACCAGTGTGGCAACCATGTTGCTGGCCGGCATCGCGCTGACGGCATTGGCCGGCGCGCTGATCGGGCTGTTCACCTACCTCGCCGACGACGCTACGTTGCGCACGCTGACCTTCTGGAACCTCGGCAGCCTCAATGGCGCGAGCTACCCGCGTCTGTGGCCACTGCTGCTGATCACGTTGCTGGTAGCCTGCTGGTTGCCGCGTCGGGTGAATGCGTTGAATGCGCTGTTGCTGGGTGAGTCCGAGGCGCGCCACCTGGGCTTCGACGTCGAGCGACTGAAAATCGAACTGATCCTCTGCACTGCCCTCGGTGTGGGCGCGGCGGTGGCGGCGGCCGGGATGATCGGCTTCATCGGCCTGGTCGTGCCGCACCTGCTGCGGCTGATCGTCGGCCCGGATCACCGCGTGCTGCTGCCGGCATCGATGTTCGGCGGTGCGATCCTTCTGCTATTGGCCGACCTGATCGCTCGCCTGGCGCTGGCGCCGGCGGAGCTCCCCATCGGCATCGTCACTGCGCTGATCGGCGCGCCGTTCTTTCTCTATCTGCTGATCCGGGGGCGCTCCTGATGCTGTGCGCAGACAAGCTGCGGGTGAATCGCGGCTCCCAGGTCGTCCTGCAGGATGTGAGCGTGACGCTGCAGCCGGGCGAAGTGCTCGGTGTGCTCGGCCCCAACGGCGCGGGCAAGAGCACGCTGCTCGGCGCCTTGAATGGTGAATTGCCGCTTACCAGCGGAGCGGTGAGCCTCGAAGGTCGCCCGCTGGAGTCGTGGCAGGGCCCCGAGCGCGCGCGGCGGCTGGCTGTTCTGCCGCAATCGTCCTCGCTGAACTTCGCCTTTTCCGTCGAGGCGGTGGTGGGGTTCGGCCGGCTGCCTCACGACACTGGCCGCCAGCGCGATGAAACAATCATCCGCGAAGCGATGCGCGCCGCGGATGCCTCGCACCTTGCCGGGCGCAGCTACCTGGCGCTGTCCGGCGGTGAGCGCCAGCGCGTGCACCTGGCTCGGGTGCTGGCGCAGCTCTGGCCGGGCGGAGAGGAGCAGATCCTGCTGCTGGACGAACCGACGTCCGCCCTCGACCCGTTGCATCAGCACACCACGCTGCAGGCTGTGCGAGAGTTTGCCGGGCGCGGCGCGGCAGTGCTGGTCATCCTGCACGACCTGAACCTTGCGGCGCGCTACTGTGACCGCCTGTTGTTGCTGCACGAGGCGCGTGCACATCTGCTCGGCACGCCGCGTGAGGTGCTTCAGGCCGAACCCCTGCGCACGGTCTTCGGCCTCGACGTGCTGGTTCAGGAGCACCCGGAGCGCGGCCATCCGCTGATCATCGCGCGCTGATAGGAGTCGCCATGAAGAAGGTCCTGCTCGTCCCACTGCTGGCGTTGCTCGCTGCCTGCCAGGGCCAGGTGGCTGCGCCGCCGCTGCCAGACTGGCAAAGCCCGGAAGAGCGCGACAGCGCCGAGCTGGGGGTGATCCGCGATCTGCGTAGCGGCGAGCAACTTTCCCCCGCGCAGCTGCTTGATCGACTTGCAGCGGCACCGCGGGTAATCGTTGGTGAGCAGCACGACAATCCGGATCACCATGCCCTCGAGCTCTGGCTGGTGCGCGCCCTGGCCGAGCGTCGCCCGAGTGGCAGTGTGCTGCTGGAAATGCTCGCCCCTGACCAGCAGAGCGCAGTCAGCGCCGCCCAGGCATCCGCCGCAAAGGGCGACATGCCAAACGACCTGATCGTTGCGCTGCGCTGGCAGCCGGGCTGGGACTGGTCACAATACGGCCCGCTGGTGACCTGGCTGGTGAAGCAGCCGGCGCCACTACTGGCGGCCAACCTGGATCGGGGCGAAATCATGAAGATCTACCGGACCAAGCCGCAGCTGCAAGGCTCGGCGTCCACCGCCGCGTCGGTGCGCAATGCATTGCTGGAGGACATCCGTGGTTCCCATTGTGGCCTGCTGCCCGAGAGCCAGTACCCGGCGATGCTGGCGGTGCAGCAGCAGCGCGACCGGCGCATGGCCGAAAGTTTCAAGGCAGCTCCCGAACCCTCCGTGCTGATCGCCGGCGGCTTTCATGCGCGGCGCGATCTGGGAGTGCCGCTGCATCTGAAGGACATCGACGCGGCGCAAGGGCTGAAGGTGGTGATGCTGGCGGAAGTCGGCAAGCCCGTGGAGCCCGGCCAGGCGGATTACCTGTGGTATACACCGGCCCAGCCCGCCACCGATTACTGTGCACAGATGCGCGGTAGCCTGTAAGTCACACGACGGAGCCGGAAGGCTCCGTTTTTCATAGGCTCGCTGTCAGACTGACGCGCAAGAAATCGCGGGCAAAAAAAGACCCGGCAAAGTGCCGGGTCTAAAACCGTGATTAGCCTGATGAGGAGATAATCTGAAGAGTCCGACTGCGTGGTCTCTCTAGCTTATCCAACTGGCCTCGCAGCCAGTTCTTGTAATAATAACCATTATCATTTGAGAGTCAACAGCTTTTCTGCGACTGATGCGAAGTTTTTTCTGCGGATTGGCGATGGGGCGGAAAGGTAAAAACCGGGGCAAAAAAAAGACCCGGCAAAGTGCCGGGTCGAAACCGTGATTAGCCTGATGAGGAGATAATCTGAAGAGTCCGACTGCGTGGTCTCTTGAGGTTATCGATCTGGCCTCGCGACCAGATGACTCAATAATAATCATTATCATTTGAGAGTCAACCTCTTTTCTGCAGATTTTTTCTCATCGACGAATGAGCTACCGCGGTAACGAAAAAGCCCGGCGCAAGGCCGGGCTTTCTCAAAGGGCTGAGGCTCAGTCCGGCTGGCGCTGCAGGCGCAACTGGGTGACTTCCTTGTTCAGCAGGTCGATGCGGCGTGCCATGCCCTCGATGAGGCTGTGGGCGATGCGCGGGTTGCTCTGCATCAGGCTGAGGAACTGGTCCTTGGGGATCACCATCACGGTGCACGGCTCGCTGGCGATGACCGACGCGCTGCGCTTCTCGCGGGTGAATACGGCCATGGCGCCGAAGATTTCGTCCTTCTGCACGTCACCGACCTTCTGCCCATCGACGAAGGCCTCGGCGTGGCCTTCGATGATGATGAACACGTGCTCGGCGTCATCACCCTGCTGGATCAGCTGCGCGCCGGCGGCGAAATGCTGGAAGCCGGTAGCTGGGCGGATTTCCGGTTGCTTGAGGTGCGCCAGCGCGTCGGACAGCAGCGCGGTGTGGCCGATCAGGTAGTGCAGGAACTGCTCCTGGCGCTCCTCGTCGCTGTGGATATGGCGGAACACTTCGCTGCGCGAATAGGGAATCAGGCATAGAGGTTCTTCGCTGACGTAACGGCACGGTGGCAGCTCGATACCCTGGCGCAGGCCGACCAGGTCGCCTTCCTGCAGGTAGAACAGCGGGCGCTCGTCCACCAGCGCATGGACCAGGCCATTCTCGATGAGGAACAGATGCTTGCCGGGCAACTCGCCTTCCAGGTCGTCGGATCGCTCCAGGCGGATGGCTTCGCCAGCGGGTTCCAGGCCGGCGAGCAATTGCGCCGGAATGCCCTGCAGGCGATTGATCAGTCGATCGGCGTAGGCAGGTTGTTCACCGAGTAGGTACATGGCCGTAATTCCTTGATATGGCGACGGTCGAGGGCGCACGAAGGGCCCTGAGACCATAAGCGGACAGGCACCTTGCGTAAACATTTTCCCACAGAGCTTGTGAGCTAGCTCTTGTTACGTGCGGGAAATGTCTCAAGCTCGCCGAGAAGGGCTGCCTTGTGCGCGGGAGGAAGGTCGTTCCAGTGCACATCCAGCAGGGCACCCTCGATGGCGTAAAGGAGCACCTTGGAGGCACGGAAGCCCCGGGCGCGCACGGCCCGGTAAGCGCCGACCGCCCCCAGACGGCGCAGGTCGCCAGCGTTGTGGATGCCCACGGCGTGGAGCCACTGGGCAGAGGTCTTGCCGAGGTTCTTCAGGTGCAGCAGTTCGTCGTTCATCGTCGGTCCTTGCGATGGGCACGATGGGTGTCAGGTCTTGAAAAGGCCGAGAACTGCTCGTAGCGGCCGGACACACCCTGGAAAGTGTAGCGGTGGATGAGAAAAGCGTGGCGTTGTGACATCGCCCTGAAAGCGGGGCAGGGCGATGTGGCGCAGGCAGGGCGCGCCGTGCGGCGCTGCCCACCGGCCGGAGTCATCGCGTGGCGGTGATTCCGGCCGACAAACGGTGGATCAGAGGCCCGGCAGGCGCTGGCGGATGCTGGCGACCAGGGCGTCGAGGCTGGCGGCGTCGGGGGTGTCGACGCGCTTGCTGTGTTGCTGCTCTTCGGCGCTGAGAGGGTCGCGACTGGCCTGCTGCGCCTGGATCACTTCCAGGGTCGCGTCGGAGGGGTCATTGCCTTCGGCTTGGCGCTGAGTGAGCCAGCCGGTGATCACGGCTTCCGGCGCCTGGCAGTCGAGGATCAGGAAGGGCACCCCGGTTTCCTCGGCAATTTCCCAGGCAGCGGCACGTTGCTCTCGCTTGAGGAAAGTCGCGTCCAGCACGACCGGGTAGCCGGCACGCAGGATATCAACGGCCAGCTCGTTGAGGCGTTGGTAGGTCGCGGTGGTGGCGTCGCCAGCATAGATGCCGGCCTTCAGTTGGCCTTGCTGGTCGGCCTGCTGTTCGCCGAACAGGCGCTTGCGCTCCACGTCCGAACGCAGGCGAATGGCGCCCAGCGCTTCTACCAGCCGCAGTGCGACCTGGCTCTTGCCGACGGCGGAAACACCGACGGTCACCGCGAGGAAGCGCGAGGGAATGGCGCTGTAGCTCTCCGCCAGGTTGGCGTAGTTGCGATACTGGCGCAGCGTCGCGGCCTTCTGCACGGCGTCAGTCTGGTGCGCCAGACTGAACAGCGCGATCTTGGCGCGGACCAGGGCGCGGTAGGCCTTGTAGAAATTCAGCAGGGCCAGCGACTGGTAGTCACCGGTGTATTCCAGGTACTGGCTGACGAAGCGTCGCGACAGGCACTTCAGGCCGCGGTCTTCCAAGTCCATGGCGAGGAAGGCGTAGTCGGCGGTGACATCGGTGAAGCGGAAGGGCTCGTTGAACTCGATGCAGTCGAACAGCACTACCTTGCCGTCGATGATCGCGGCGTTACCCAGATGGATGTCGCCGTGGCATTCGCGGATGAAGCCATTGGCCTTGCGCTGCTCGAACACGCCGTGCAGGCGCTCGAAGCTGGACTCCGCCCAGGCCTCCAGGGCATCCAGTTGCAGCAGGTCGGCTTTGTCCGAGAGCAGCGGACGGATTTGTTCGAAGTTCTGCCGCACCGGCGCCATGCAGGCGTCCGGAGTGCCTAGTGGGTGCTCGCTGGGGACGACCGGGGTGCGCAGGTGGAAGTCGGCGATCTGATGGGCCAGGCCGTCGATATGCTGGGCGCTCAGTTCGCCGCGGGCCTGAACTTCGCTGAGCAACTGGCTCTGCGGGAATTCGCGGCACTGGATCATGTATTCGATGGCCGGGCCGTCGCCGCCGATCTGCGGGGCGGATTCGCTGCCGGTAATGGCGATGACGTCGAGGTACAGGCCTTCGGTCAGACGCTGGTTCAGGCGCAGCTCTTCCTCGCAGAAGTGCTTGCGCTTGGCGAGGTCGGTGAAGTCGAGGAAGCCGAAGTTCACCGGTTTCTTGATCTTGTAGACATGGGAGCCAGTGAGCAGCACCCAGGAAATGTGGGTTTCGATGACCCGGAAGCCGTCGACCGGATGGGGAAAGAGGGCGGGGTTCTGCAGGGCTGCGAGTAGGGTCTGGCTCACGTGATGTCCTTTCCGGTCGAATTTTCTAAAGGCGGGCATTATGGCGGCTGGGTCGGCAGGTGCAAACTCTGCAGCCGGCTGGCAACCAAATGGCCATCGCGGGGTCATAGCTCGGCCACTGCCGTTCTTGTTGGATGCGCGGCAGTTCGCATCAAGCCCGGACGCCCGCTGGAGCGGCGTCTGTCTCCTGTGGACAAAGTACGTATAATGCGCCGCCATGACGCGTCCCCGATCTTCCAAACCTCGTAAAAAAAGCGGCAAATCGTCGCCTGCCATGCGCAAGTGGCTGGGCTGGGCTCTCAAGCTCGGTCTGGTTGGTGTCGTGGTGCTGGCCGGTTTTGCCGTGTACCTCGATGCGGTTGTCCAGGAGAAATTCTCCGGCAAGCGCTGGACCATTCCCGCCAAGGTCTACGCCCGGCCGCTGGAGCTGTTCGTCGGCCTGAAACTGGGCAAGGACGACTTCCTGCGCGAGCTGGATGCGCTAGGCTATCGCCGCGAGGCCTCGGTCGCAGGCCCTGGCGCCGTGTCGGTGTCCGGCAACGCCGTCGACCTCAATACCCGTGGCTTCCAGTTCTATGAAGGTGCCGAGCCTGCGCAGCGCATTCGCGTGCGCTTCTCCGGCGACTACGTGGCTGGCCTGAGTCGCGCCAATGGTGGCGACCTCGCTGTCGCGCGCATGGAGCCGCTGCTGATCGGCGGCCTGTACCCGGCGCATAACGAAGACCGCATCCTGATCAAGCTGGACCAGGTGCCGCCTTACCTGATCGATACCCTGGTGGCCGTGGAGGACCGCGATTTCTGGACCCACCACGGGGTCTCGATCAAGTCCATCGCCCGGGCGGTCTGGGTCAACGCCAGCGCCGGCCAGCTGCGCCAGGGTGGCAGTACGCTGACCCAGCAGCTGGTGAAGAACTTCTTCCTGACCAACGAGCGCAGCCTGTCGCGCAAGCTCACCGAAGCTATGATGGCGGTGCTGCTGGAACTGCATTACGACAAGCGTGAAATCCTCGAGGGCTACCTCAACGAGGTGTTCCTCGGCCAGGACGGCCAGCGCTCGGTGAACGGCTTCGGCCTCGCCAGCCAGTACTTCTTCAGCCAGCCGCTATCGGAGCTGAAGCTGCCCCAGGTGGCTTTGCTCGTTGGCATGGTGAAGGGGCCTTCCTATTACAACCCGCGTCGGAATCCGGAGCGTGCGCTGGAACGCCGCAATGTGGTGCTCGACGTGCTTGCCGAGCAGGGTGTGATCACCGCCCAGGAAGCGGCTGCCGCCAAGCAGGCGCCGCTGGGTGTGACCACCCAGGGCAGCATGGCCAACAGCTCCTACCCGGCCTTCCTCGACCTGGTGAAACGCCAGTTGCGCGAGGACTATCGCGACGAGGACCTGACCGAAGAAGGCCTGCGGATCTTCACCAGCTTCGACCCCATCCTGCAGATGAAGGCCGAGTCCGCCGTCAGCGAAACCTTCAAGCGCCTGGAAGGCCGCAAGGGCGTCGCCGAGACCGAAACCGCGATGGTCGTGACCAACCCGGAAACCGGCGAAATCCAGGCGCTGCTCGGCAGCCGTGACCCGCGCTTCGCCGGCTTCAATCGTGCGGTAGATGCGGTGCGGCCGATCGGTTCGCTGGTCAAGCCGGCGGTCTACCTGACCGCGCTGGAGCGTCCGAGCCAGTACACCTTGACCAGCTACATCCAGGACCAGCCGTTCCAGGTGAAGGGCAAGGATGGCCAGGTGTGGACGCCGAAGAACTATGAAGGCACCGCCAACGGCACCATCTTCCTCTACCAGGGGCTGGCCCGTTCGCTGAACCTGTCCACGGCCAGGCTGGGTCTCGACCTGGGCGTGCCGAACGTCCTGAAGACGCTGGAGCGCCTGGGCGTGTCGCCGAATTGGCCGGCCTATCCGTCGATGCTGCTGGGCGCGGGCGCGCTGAGCCCGATGCAAGTGGCGACCATGTACCAGACGATTGCCAGTGGCGGCTTCAATACCCCGCTGCGCAGCATCCGCAGTGTGCTGGCGGCAGACGGGCAGCCGCTCAAGCGTTATCCGTTCCAGGTCCAGCAGCGTTTCGATCCGGGCGCCATCTACCTGCTGCAGAGCGCCATGCAGCGCGTGATGCGCGAAGGCACCGGGCGCTCGGTCTACAACCAGTTGCCGGCGTCCCTCACCCTGGCGGGCAAGACCGGTACCACCAACGATTCTCGCGACAGCTGGTTCTCCGGTTTCGGCCAGGACCTGCTGGCAGTGGTGTGGATCGGTCGCGACGACAATGGCAAGACGCCGCTCACTGGTGCCACCGGTGCGCTGCAGATCTGGACCAGCTTCATGCGCAAGGCCAATCCCGCGCCGCTGGACATGCCGATGCCGGATAATGTCGTGCAGGCCTGGGTCGATCCGCATACCGGGCAGGGCACTGACGCCAACTGCCCGGGCGCAGTGCAGATGCCTTATATTCGTGGAAGCGAACCTGCGCTGGGCGCAGGTTGCGGAAACCAGACGCCAGCCGGCGAAGTCATGGACTGGGTGCGCGGCTGGTTGAACTGATGCAAGAGGATTGGAAGTGAGAAAAGCTTGGTTTGCAGCGTCGGCGACTCTGGCGCTTCTGTCCGGTTGTGCGACCCCGCAGCAGGGTGCGATTCCCGTGCAGGACTCCGGTACCTCCGTCTCCAACTCGGAGCGCGTTGGCCGCAGCGGTGGCAACACCCAGGCGCCAGTTCGTGCCGGTGCCGGCCAGAGCATCCCGCAGGGTGACTCCGGGGTTACCGTGATGGTCCCGCAGGATGCCGGCATGGCGCCGATCCAGACTTTCCCGGCGCAGAGCGGCGCCGCGCCGATCAGCACCTCGCCGATGACCACGGCGCCGGGAGCAACGGGAACGAGCTACTCGCAGCAGCCAATCTCCACCAGTGGTGGCATCACCTCCAATGGTGGCTTCCAGTCGCAGACCTACCAGCAGCCGATCAATCAGGCTCAGCAGGCTGCGCCGACCACCCAGAACTACCAGGGGCCTTCCGGCATTCCGTCGAGCAACTCTGGCCTCTCGGCGGACGAGCAGTTGGATGGACCGGTGCTGGCGCTGCTTACCTCCGCCTCGCAGCAGCAGGGTGGTGGTGACCTCAACGGCGCTGCCGCCAGCCTGGAGCGCGCCCAGCGCATTGCTCCGCGCGAGCCGCAGGTGCTCTACAAGCTGGCCCAGGTACGCCTGGCACAGGGCGATGCTGCGCAAGCCGAACAGGTGGCGCTGCGTGGCCTGTCGCTGGCCAACGGTCGCCCGACCATGCAGGCCAGTCTGTGGGATCTGATCGCCAAGTGTCGTGACCAGCAGGGCAATACCGCTGGCGCCGCCGAGGCACGGCAGAAAGCCAAGGTGACCCTGTAATGGACGGGCGCGTGCTGGCCGTCGCCGATCAGTTGCTGCTGATCGAGCGGGAGCTGCGTGCAATCGGTCTGTGGGGAAGCGAAAGCCCGTCGCCGGACAGGCTTTCCAGCGTCGAACCCTTCTGCGTGGATACGCTGGCGCTGGAGGAGTGGCTGCAGTGGATATTTCTGCCGCGGATGAAGCTGATCATCGAGAGCGGCGCGGACCTGCCCACTGCCTCGGGGATCCGTGCCATCGCGGAAATGGCTTATGCCAATGAGGGCGCGCGGGTGGCTGGTCTGCTCGATGCGCTCGGCGCCTTCGACCAGTTGATCAGCCCGACGCCCTGAGCGGGCGTCAGTTGCAGTTCTCGCGCAGGCTCTTTTCGCTGGCCGCGATACGGTCCTGACGTTCCTCTTCGGTGATGCGGCGAAGCTCGCCCTCACCATTGTCCACGCGGATGCGCGGATTGTTCTTCAACTGGGCCATGTCGTTACGTAGTTTGTCGCACTGCTTGAGGCGTTCGGCTTCCTGCTGCGCGACTTCCTGGCGCACCTTTTCGTCGGCGGCCTTCTGCTTTTCGTCCGCGCTGGGCGCGAGTTTCGGCAGGGCGTCGGCGGGCGGCGGGAAGTTGCTGCTGGCCTTGGGCGGTGCGGTGTTGGTGTTCACGGTGGCAGCATCGGCACCTTGTGGTGGCTGTGCTCCGAAGTGGGTGATGCCCTGGGCATCGACCCATTTGTAGACCTGCGCGGCCATCACTGTCGGGGCCAGTGCGAGCAGCAGGCTGCCCATGAAAATCGTCCGTCGCATGCTTTGTCGATCCTTGGGGTGCGGAGTCTGTCGGTAACTATAACCAAATCGCGGGCTTATTCACTCTGAGAAAGTTCACATCCCCGCTTCATTCAAAGCCATATATGGCTTGACTTGGCCGCTTCGTTTCAGAAGAATCCAAGGTTCGCTGCAGTGGGCCGGCCGCAAGCTGGTTTTACTCGGCAGACAAGAGGTGCTACCCGCGCCGCAAAGTTTCACCCTGTTTCGCGTTACCTCGCGCTGGGTGGAGGCTCTCCGTAACACAAACAGGAGTGTCTCCAGGTTCTGCTCAATCGGCAGTCGACGTAGCCGGCGATTACATTCGCCCATGTCTGCCGGGCAGCCATCCAAGTCGGTCCCCCACGTTGGGGGTTTCCGTATATAGCGTTCTAGAGGTGACAACGTGGAACTTTTATCCGGCGCTGAAATGGTCGTCCGCTCCCTGCGTGACGAAGGCGTTAAGTACATCTACGGGTACCCGGGCGGTGCCCTCCTGCATATCTACGACGCTCTCTTCAAAGAGAACGAAGTAACCCACATCCTGGTTCGCCACGAGCAGGCCGCTACCCACATGGCCGACGGCTATGCGCGGGCCACCGGCAAGCCCGGCGTGGTGCTGGTGACCTCCGGTCCCGGCGCGACCAATGCCGTCACCGGCATCGCCACCGCCTACATGGACTCCATCCCGATGGTGGTGATCTCCGGCCAGGTGGCGAGCAACATGGTTGGTACCGACGCGTTCCAGGAAACCGACATGGTCGGTATCTCCCGCCCGATCGTGAAGCACAGCTTCATCATCAAGCACCCGTCGGAAATCCCTGAGGTCATCAAGAAGGCCTTCTATATCGCCCAGTCCGGCCGTCCCGGCCCGGTGGTGATCGATATTCCGAAGGACATGGGCGATCCGACCCAGAAGTTCGAATACAACTACCCGAAGAAGGTGAAGCTGCGCTCCTACAGCCCGGCGGTCCGTGGCCACTCCGGCCAGATCCGCAAGGCCGCCGAGATGATGCTCGCTGCCAAGCGCCCGATCATCTACGCCGGTGGTGGCGTGATCATGGGCAATGCCGCCGAGCCGCTGACTGAAGTCGCGCGCATGCTCAACGTGCCGGTCACCAACACCCTGATGGGCCTGGGTGGCTATCCGGGTACCGATCGCCAGTTCGTCGGCATGCTCGGCATGCACGGCAGCTACACCGCGAACCTCGCGATGCACCACGCTGACGTGATCTTTGCCGTCGGCGCGCGTTTCGACGATCGCGTGATCAACGGCGAGACCGCAGCCAAGTTCTGCCCGAATGCCAAGATCATCCACGTCGACATCGACCCGGCCTCGATCTCCAAGACCGTCAAGGCCGACATCCCGATCGTCGGCCCGGTGGACAGCGTCCTGACCGAAATGGTCGCGATCCTCAAGGAAATCGGCGAGACCCCGAACAAAGAAGCCCAGGCTGCCTGGTGGAAGCAGATCGAGGAATGGCGTGGCACCCGCGGCCTGTTCCCCTACAGCATGGGCGACGGCAGCATCATCAAGCCGCAGACCGTGATCGAGACCCTCTGCGAAGTCACCAACGGTGATGCCTTCGTCGCTTCCGACGTAGGTCAGCACCAGATGTTCGCGGCGCAGTACTACCGCTTCAACAAGCCCAATCGCTGGATCAACTCTGGTGGCCTGGGCACCATGGGCTTCGGCTTCCCGGCCGCCATGGGTGTGAAGTTGAACTTCCCTGACGCAGACGTTGCGTGCGTGACCGGTGAAGGCAGTATCCAGATGAACATCCAGGAGCTGTCCACCTGCCTGCAGTACGACCTGCCGGTGAAGATCGTCAACCTGAACAACGGTGCGCTGGGCATGGTCCGCCAATGGCAGGACATGCAGTACAACAGCCGCTACTCGCACTCCTACATGGAATCGCTGCCGGACTTCGTCAAGCTGGCTGAAGCGTATGGCCACGTCGGCATGCGCATCACCGACCTGAAGGACCTGAAGCCGATGATGGAAGAAGCCTTCGCGATGAAGAATCGCCTGGTCTTCCTCGACATCCAGGTCGATACCAGCGAGCACGTCTACCCGATGCAGATCCGCGGTGGTGCGATGCGCGACATGTGGCTGAGCAAGACGGAGCGTACCTGATCATGCGACACATCATTTCCCTGCTGCTGGAAAACGAACCCGGCGCGCTGTCCCGCGTCGTCGGCCTGTTCTCCCAGCGCAACTACAACATCGAAAGCCTGACCGTCGCCCCGACCGAGGACCCGACGCTGTCGCGCCTGACCCTGACCACCGCCGGTCAGGACGAAGTCATCGAGCAGATCACCAAGAACCTCAACAAGCTCATCGAGGTGGTAAAACTGGTGAATCTCTCGGAGAGCGCGCACATCGAGCGCGAGCTGATGCTGGTGAAAGTGAAGGCTACCGGCGCACAGCGCGCCGAGGTCAAGCGCACCACCGACATCTTCCGCGGACAGATCGTCGACGTCACCAGCAGCGTCTACACCGTGCAGCTGGCCGGCACCAGCGACAAGCTGGACAGCTTCATCCAGGCCATCGGCACCGCGTCGATCCTCGAAGTTGTCCGCAGCGGCGTCACCGGTATTGCCCGTGGCGACAAGACTCTCAGCATCTGATTTGAAATACGGCCCACGAGGCCAACTGACAGGGGATTACCCAAATGCGCGTTTTCTACGATAAAGACTGTGACCTCTCCATCGTTCAGGGCAAGAAAGTTGCCATCATCGGTTACGGCTCCCAGGGCCATGCCCACGCCTGCAACCTGAAAGACTCCGGCGTCGACGTAACCGTCGGCCTGCGTGCGGGTTCTTCTTCCGTTGCCAAGGCTCAGAACCACGGCCTGAAAGTCGCCGAAGTGGCCGAAGCCGTTGCCGCTGCCGACCTGGTCATGATCCTGACTCCGGACGAGTTCCAGGGCCGTCTGTACAAGGACGAGATCGAGCCGAACCTGAAAAAAGGCGCCACCCTGGCTTTCGCCCACGGCTTCTCCATCCATTACAACCAGGTCGTACCGCGCGCTGACCTCGACGTGATCATGATCGCGCCGAAGGCCCCGGGCCACACCGTACGCTCCGAGTTCGTGAAAGGCGGCGGCATCCCCGACCTGATCGCGATCTACCAGGACGCTTCGGGCAATGCTAAGAACGTCGCTCTGTCCTACGCCTGCGGCGTTGGCGGCGGCCGTACCGGTATCATCGAAACCACCTTCAAGGACGAGACCGAAACCGACCTGTTCGGCGAGCAGGCCGTTCTGTGCGGCGGTTGCGTCGAGCTGGTGAAAGCCGGTTTCGAAACCCTGGTCGAAGCCGGTTACGCTCCGGAAATGGCCTACTTCGAGTGCCTGCACGAACTGAAGCTGATCGTGGACCTCATGTACGAAGGCGGCATCGCCAACATGAACTACTCGATCTCGAACAACGCCGAATACGGCGAGTACGTAACCGGTCCGGAAGTGATCAACGCCGAATCCCGTCAGGCCATGCGCAACGCTCTGAAGCGCATCCAGGACGGCGAATACGCCAAGATGTTCATCTCCGAAGGCGCTACCAACTACCCGTCGATGACCGCCAAGCGCCGCAACAACGCCGCTCACGGTATCGAAGTCATCGGCGAGCAACTGCGCGCCATGATGCCGTGGATTGCTGCCAACAAGATCGTCGACAAGACCAAGAACTAAGGTCCTTTCGACAAACGAGGAAACGCGGCGCTTGCCGCGTTTTTTCGTTTAGGGGCGGTGATCTGGTATAAAGCGGGGGTGCCGGACGTGTCCACGCAAAAGCGTGCACCGGCAAATCTCAGCCTCAACGAGTTCTCAAGGAATCGTCCATGAGTGAAGGTCACGAGGAGCCGAACAAGGCTTCCGACACCGAAGAAAGTCTGCTGCCCATCGATGAGCACATCGAAGAGGGCCATGACGCAGAAGGTCGCAAGGTTCGTCATCGCGGCATCTACCTGCTGCCTAACCTGTTCACTACTGCAGCACTGTTTACCGGCCTCTACGCCATCATCAATGCCATGAACGGCGATTTCTCCAACGCCGCCATCGCCATCTTCGTCGCCATGGTCCTCGACGGCCTCGACGGTCGTGTGGCCCGTCTGACCAATACCCAGAGTGCTTTCGGCGCCGAGTACGACTCGCTGTCCGACATGGTCGCCTTCGGAGTAGCTCCGGCGCTGGTCGCTTTCGAGTGGGCGCTGAGCAGCCTGGGCAAGGTCGGCTGGATGGTCGCCTTCATCTATGTTGCTGGTGCCGCTCTGCGTCTGGCGCGTTTCAATACCCAGGTGGGCAAGGCTGACAAGCGCTACTTCATCGGTCTGGCCAGCCCGGCTGCCGCGGCGCTGGTTGCCGGTACGGTCTGGGCGTTCGCCGACTTCGACGTTCAGGGCGCCAAGGTTTCCCTGCTGGTTGCGCTGATGGTCGCCGCCGCCGGCATGCTGATGGTCAGCAATATCAAGTACTACAGCTTCAAGGATCTTGACCTGCGCGGCCGCGTGCCGTTCATGGCAATCCTGGTAGTGGTGCTGGCATTCGCCGTGGTCTTCACCGACCCGCCGCGCATCCTGCTCCTGCTGTTCCTTGCATACGCGACCTCCGGACCGGTGCAATACTTGTTGCAATTGCGCCGTCGCAAGCAGCCGCCTGCCGTGTAATTTCCAGCGGGCTCCGCAGTCTACTGGCGCATACAGCCAGTTGTTGCGGAGCCCGTCATGCTGATCAAGTCGTCCCGCCTTTCCGATTGCCACGAATCGGAAGTCACGCCCGAATCCCTCTATCTCTCCCGTCGCCACTTTCTCGGTGGTGCGATGGCGGCTGCGGCTCTATCCGGATTGCCGCGTCTGGGTTTTGCCGAGGGCGGTCGCTATGCCGATGTCGCCGAAGCGGCTGCCCCTTCCTGGCTCACGGAAAAGCTCGCCGCTACACGCTGGGATGCCGTCACGGTAAAAGATGAAGCCATCACACCGTTCAAGGACGCCACCACCTACAACAATTTCTACGAATTCGGCCCGGACAAGGGTGATCCCGCTGCCAATGCGGGTACCTTGAAGACCGAGCCATGGTCCGTAGTGATCGATGGGGAGGTGGGTAAACCCGGCAAGTACGCGCTCGAGGACTTCATCAAACCCTATCTGCTGGAGGAGCGCGTCTACCGATTGCGCTGCGTCGAGGCTTGGTCGATGGTCATTCCGTGGATCGGCTTTCCGATCTCCGAGCTGATCAATCGGGTCGAACCGACCAGCAAGGCGAAATACCTGCGCTTCGAAACCCTGGTGGATCGCAAGGATATGCCGGGTGTGCAATCCAACTTCGCCTTGATCGATTGGCCCTATGTGGAAGGGCTGCGCATGGATGAGGCGATGCATCCCTTGGCGATTCTGGCTGTCGGCATGTACGGCCGGGTACTGGCGAACCAGAACGGAGCGCCGCTGCGTCTGGTGGTGCCGTGGAAATACGGCTTCAAGGGAGCCAAGTCCATTGTGCGGATCAGCTTCGTCGAGGAGCAGCCGAAGACTACCTGGCAGAGTCTGGCTTCGGACGAGTATGGCTTCTATGCCAACGTCAATCCGACGGTAGACCATCCGCGCTGGAGCCAGGCGCGCGAACGTCGTCTGCCCAGTGGACTATTCAGCCCCAATGTTCGTCCTACCCTCATGTTCAACGGCTATGCCGATGAGGTCGCTTCGCTTTATGCGGGCATGGATCTGAGGAAGGACTACTGATGCGCTATCCGTTCTGGCGGGCCGGGGTGTTTCTGGCTGCATCGGCGCCGCCGCTCTTCTGGCTGTACCAGGCTTGGATCTTCGATCTGGGGCCGGACCCGGGCAAGGCGCTGGTGGACAGGCTGGGCCAGGGCGGTCTCGTCCTGTTGCTCATTACCCTGGCGATGACGCCTCTGCAGAAAGTCACCCGGTGGGGTGGCTGGGGACAGGTTCGCCGCCAGCTGGGTCTCTGGTGCTTCACCTATATAGTGCTGCACCTGAGTGCCTATGCCGTCTTCATCCTTGGGTTGGACTGGGCCCAATTGGGAGTAGAGCTGAGCAAGCGGCCCTACATCATTGTCGGCTTCGGGGCGTTCCTCGGGTTGCTGGCCCTGGCTATCACTTCCAACCGCTACAGCATGCGAAAGCTGGGGGCGAGCTGGAAGAAACTGCATCGCCTGATATATGTCATCCTCGGTTTGGGGTTGTTGCATATGCTGTGGGTCGTGCGGTCTGATCTGGAGCGCTGGGCGATCTATGCAGTCGTAGGGCTTGTGCTGATGCTCCTGCGCATGCCCCCGATAGCTCGTCAGCTGCCTCGATTGCGCAGTCGACCGACCGCCGGCTGAAGAAAGTTTAAATTAGTCGTTGACGGCCAATTTAAACTCCCTATAATGCGCACCACTCCCAGCGATGAAGCGCTGAAAGAACTTGAAAATCAAGTACTTACAGAGATTAGAGGTTAGGAGTGGTGATCAGGCAGGTGATTCACTTGCCGCTCTTCATTAGCTGCTCCGGCAGCGAACTGAAAAGAAGGTCGCCGAGGTGCTTGACAGTGAGTTTGATCGCTGTAGAATGCGCCTCCCGCTGATGAGAGGTTTGACTTCTCGGAAGCCCAAGCGATTGAGTAGAAAAGAAATTTTCGAAAAATAAAGCTTGACGAAAGATGGGGTTAGCGTAGAATGCGCGCCTCGGTTGAGACGAAAGCCTTAACCAACTGCTCTTTAACAAGTTGAATCAAGCAATTCGTGTGGGTGCTTGTGATGTAAGACTGATGATCGACTGATTATCAGCAGCGCAAGTAACACTCGTGAATTCGAGAGTTTTAGCTCATTAAATTGAGCATGCGATTGCTGAGCCAAGTTTAGGGTTTTCTCAAAACCCAAGCAGTATTGAACTGAAGAGTTTGATCATGGCTCAGATTGAACGCTGGCGGCAGGCCTAACACATGCAAGTCGAGCGGATGAGTGGAGCTTGCTCCATGATTCAGCGGCGGACGGGTGAGTAATGCCTAGGAATCTGCCTGGTAGTGGGGGACAACGTTTCGAAAGGAACGCTAATACCGCATACGTCCTACGGGAGA